>NZ_JBIUAQ010000001.1:0-126718 GCF_044547565.1 Amycolatopsis sp. NPDC052450
GACCAACGCACCCGCGCCTACGTCACCCGCCGCACCACAGAAGGACTCTCGAAAAAAGACATCATCCGCTGCCTCAAACGCTACGTCGCCCGCGAAATCTACCAAGCCCTAACCACCACTTGACATCTATAGGAGCATCCCCTTGACTGAATCGCCCATTTCATCATCAATCGGATATTCAGTCATCGAAATGTGTCTGCGGGACGCTAGGGGCGTGCCGGCTTTCGTCGGGCAGGGCAACCGGGCGCTTGACCTGCGGCAACCGTCGCCACTTGCGATCAAAACCCCGTCCAAGATCATCTTGGGCTACGCGGCATTGGGTTCTGACCTTGCCCGGTAACCTGGAGTCATGGGGGCTTTACACAGTCTCGTCCGCAACGAATCGCGCACGATGGCGGGTCTCTGGCTGTATCTGAGAGGCCGCAAGGACGGCCTCGACGGGGACGCCGTCGCGGTGCCGTACGGCGGAGAGGGCAAGCCGATCTTCATCGTCTTGGCCGTGGTGAGCGCCGTCGAAGCCGGGCTGTTCTGGCTGATCGACTTCGGCCTGTTCGTCGACCTGCTGCTGCTCGTCCTGGGCGTGTACTCGGCGCTGCTGGTGTTCGGGGTCTACGCCGGCACCGTCGTCCGGCCGCATGTGATCTCGTCGCGCGAGGTCCGGGTGCGCTACAGCTCGTTTTACGACGTGCGGATCCCGAGGGAGAACGTCGTGAGCCTGCGGTATGTGAAGGAGAGCCACGACCCGGCCAGGGCGAAGGCGTTCCGCGACGAAACCTGGCTCAGGCACGACAATTTCCACGAGACGAACCTGATCGCCGAACTGCGCGAGCCGATCACCGTGACCCGCCCGCTCGGCGAGACCGAGACCGTCCGCGTCGTGAAGTTCCAGGCGGACGACCCGGAAGCCGCCATCGAGGCTTACGAACGTCTCGCGATCAGGTGAGGCGATAAGTCCCGGCCACGATGGCCTGAGCGAGTTCGGTGACGCTGCCGTTCCGGGCGAAGGCGTGCGCCCGGAGCATCGCCTGCGCGTCCGAGACCGAACAGTCGTGGGCGGCCATCACCATCCCCGTGGCCTGATGCACCACGACCCGGCGGTCCAGGTCCCCGAACAACGGGTGCACGGGAAGACCGTCGGCACCGTCGAGCCGCACGGCCGGGTTCAACGCGGTTTCGGTCAGCGCTTCGGCGAACACTCCCACGGACCGGGCCACCGCGACGTCCGGTTCGGCCTCGGACCGATACGCGGTGAGGGTCCCCATCAAGGCCTCCGGCGGGCCCAGCGGCGCCGAAACGACCGCGTGGATCCCGAATTCCCGCGCGGCGGGGCCGAACCGGGGCCACCGCCCGGAGAGTTCCGGTTCGCTCCAGACACCAGGCCTCAGCGGCCTGTCCCATGACGGCCCTTCGCCGAAGACTTCTTCGAGGTCGTGCACGCGGGCGGCGACGGGATCGGACACCACGACCGCCGAATCCCGCCCGGCGAGACCGAACAGGGTCACCACCAGGCTCTCGACGCCGGACACGTCGGCCACCGCCGTCATGAACGCCGGGGGGACGACGGCCGGTTCCCCCGGCCGGTCGGCCCAGCGTCCGACGGCGTCGAGGTAGCCGGCGTGCAGCGCCGCCGCGGCAAGGTGTTTGCACTCGGTCGCGCGGTGGAGTTCCGCCATCCGGCGGTGGAACGGCCGCATGGCCTCGATGGCCGTGCCCAGCAGGCCTTCGTGCCGCCGGGCGACGGCGGCCGCGCGATCCGCGCGCCCGCGCTCGGTTTCGATCAGTCCGCGCATCGCCGACGGGTCGTACCGGCCACCAGTGCCGTCCCACATGGGCTGAGCGTACGCCCGCACCAGGCCCGCCGAGGTGACCCGAATGGCTGAGCCCCAGGGGTTTTCGGTCTTCCCTCGGAGGACTAACGTTTACTGCCCAGCGCCTCTGAGAACTGCAATCCGCAGGAAGGCCGCTTCTGATGCGAAACCGAGAAAGATGGGTCGCCGATACCTTGCTGGAGCTGGCCGACACGCTGGCTCCCACCCTCGACCCGGTGAATTATTGGCTCTGTGTGGCGGATCGGTACGCCCAATTGATTCCCTCGTCGTCGATCCGGCTGGTCGCCTTCGGCGTCCACGACGCTCTGCCCGTCGTGGTGAACACGGACGAGCGGCTCGGCGAACCGTCGATCGGCGAATTCCTCGCCGAAGAGGGCCCGGGGATCGACTGCTGCGAAAGCCGGGGGCCGGTCGTCGGCGTCCGGCTCGACGAGGCGGCCGAACGGTGGAAACGGCTGGCGCCCGCCGCCCTTTCCCTCGGTTTCCGCACCGTGCACGCGTTTCCGTTCAGCCGCCACGAGGAGGTCCTCGGCGCGGTGACGATCCTGACCACGGAGACCACCCGGCTGCCGGAAGCCGACGTGCGCATCGCGATCGCGCTCGCCGACGCCGCGACGATCGGCATGCTCAACCACCGGGCGATCACCGGGCTGACCGCGACCTCGGAACAACTGCAAGGGGCGCTCAGCAGCCGGGTGATCATCGAGCAGGCCAAGGGACTCGTCTCCGCTCGGCTGGAGATCGGCACGGACGACGCGTTCCTCCTGATCCGCCGCTACGCGCGCAGCCACAACCTGCGGATCGGCGAGCTTTCCGAAAGCCTCGTCGGCCGCCGCACGACCGCGGCCGACTTGGTGGTTGCGCTCCACGAGCGGGTAGCGAAAGCGAACCGCCGCTCCTGACTCAGTTGGGCTGCCGCTTCTCGATCATCAGCACGACGCCGCCGCCCGGCCCTCGCAACGGCGAACAGCTGACCGAGGCGACGAGTGACCTGCCCTTCCTGTCCACCGCGTCGATCTCGACCGGGTCCGCCCGGTGCCCGGTCTCGTTGCAGACCTCGACGACACCGCGGAGCGTGGTCGTGGGCAGGCCGAAGTCCAGTTCGAAGAAGTCCTGCCGGTAGACCTCGCCGGTCCGGAGGCCCCACAGCTCCTCCGCGCCGCGGTTCCAGCTGCGCACCTGGAGTTCGCCGTCGAGTACGACCACGCCCGCGTCGACGCTGGCCAGCACCCCTTCGAAGAACATGCGCGTCTCGTCGAGTTCCGCGGTCCGGGTGCGCATCTCCTCGTTCATCGTTTCGAGTTCCTCGTTGCCCGACTGGAGTTCCTCGTTGGTGGTCTCCAACTCCTCGTTCGTGGACTGGAGTTCCTCGTTCGTCGTCTCGAGTTCCTCGATACTCGACTGGAGTTCCTCGTTGACCGTCTCGAGTTCCGCGTTGGTGGACTGGAGTTCGGCGTAGGCGGTCGCCAGATCCTCCTGCACGCGTTTCACCTCATGCTGGAGCCTGGTGGCCTCGGTGGTGTCGACGAACGTGATCGCCGCGCCGATGTCCTCGCCGTCGACGGTGATCAGTGGCCGGACGATGATGTCGAAGTACTGCGAATCTTCCGCGCCTTTCAGTCGCCGCACGGAATCGAGCCGGACGCTCCGGCGCTCACTGTGGACCTGGTCGACCACCGCCCGGAGTTCGATCGGCCGGTAGGACACCTCCAGATCGTGGAAGGGCCTGCCAACGTCGTGTGGGGAAAGCCCGAACTGGAGCCTCGCCGTGCCGTTGATCAGGGCGACCGTGCCGTCGCGATCGAGCCCCAGCACGGAATCGGGCGAGGACGCCAAGGCGAGTTCGCACACCTGCCGCCGCCGGGTGGCGTCCCGCGTCCCCGCGCCCGCCCGGGCGTCGAACCGCGCGGACTTCACCGCCGGACCGCCCGATCGCAGCTTGAACACCCGGTTCCGGATATTGGCGACGTCGAAGCGGACGCCGTCGGAAAGCAGCATTTCGGCCTTCCCGAGGAACAGGTGCCCGCCTTCGTTGAGCGCGAAATGGAACCGTTCGATGATCTTCGCCTGCGCCTCGACGTTGAAATACATCAGGGTGTTGCGGCAGGCGAGCAGGTCCACCCGGGAAATGGGGGCGTCGCGCGTGATGTCGTGCCTGCCGAAGATCACCCGGCGGCGGAGGTCTCGCCGGAAGGCGAACAGGTTGCCTGTCGGCTCGAAGTACTTCTTCTTCAGCTCACCGGGAAGGTGCTCCAGGGACTTCGCCGGATACAGCCCCGTCCTCGCCTCGCGTAAGGCCTCTTCATCGACGTCGGTGCCGTAGATCTTGACCCGTCTAGTGCTTTCCTCGATACCGAGTTCTTCCGCGAAGACGATCGCGAGGGAATACGCCTCTTCCCCGCTCGAACAGCCGGCGCTCCAGATCCGGATCTCCTCTTCGGCCCCGGCCTTCGCGACGAGTTCGGGTACGACGGTCTTCCGCAGGTAGCTCCAGGCTTCGGCGTCACGGAGGAAACTGGTGACGTTGATCAGGATGGTGTTGAAAAGTCCGAGGAACTCGTCGGCGTTGGTCTCCAGGAAATCGCGGTACTCGCCGTACCCCGCGATCTTCACCGTCTGCATCCGCTTCTGGATCCGGCGGGCCAGCGAAGTGCGTTTGTAACCGGTGAAATCGAAACCGCGGGAATCCCTGATGAACGCGAGCAGCGTTTCGAGTCCCTGGCCGTCTTCGATTTCGCCGTCCGGCGCGTTCATACCGTCCTCGTTCCGTTGACCAGGCCGACGAGCGCACCGGCGACTTCGTCCAGTGGCAGCACCAGGTCGACCGGCACGGCCTTCGCCACCGCGTCCGGCATTCCCTTGAATTCGGCGGTCTCCGGATCTTGGGAGACAACGGTACCGCCACCGGCCTTGATGGCCGCCGCGCCCGCCGCGCCGTCGGAACCCGTCCCGGTCAGGACGCAGGCGAGTGCCGCCGGACCGTGCACGGCGGCGACGGACTCGAAGAGCAGATCGGCGGACGGCCGCACGAACTTCACCTGCTCGGTCGCCGTCAGGCCGACCACGTCGCCGGGCTCCACCAGTAGATGGCGGTCCGGCGGCGCGACGTAGACGGTCCCGGGCTTCAGGACGTCACCGGCCTCGGCCAGCTTGACGCTGAGCGAAGACCGGCGGTCGAGAATGTCGGCGAGGAGCGTGTCGTGGTGGGGGTCGAGATGCTGGACGACGACCACGGGCACGGAAAAGCCGGCGGGCAGGGCGCCCAGCACCGCGATCAGTGCCTTCACCCCACCCGCCGAAGAGCCGATGGCGACGATCTCGTAAGCCGCCTCGTGGCGGCCGGGACCGGGCATCTTCCGAGCGTAGTGCTCCCGGCCCCGCAAAGCCCCTCGCTAGGCGGAACCGCCCACGCGACGGATGATCTTCGCGAGGATCCCCGTGACGACCATCCAGAAGATCGCGGCGATGCCGTAGTTGATCAGCACGCGGAGCTTGGCGTCTTCGGGCATGAAGAGGTCCTTGAAGCCCAGCAGGAGCCCGTCGGCCCAGCCGCGGACGAACGACACGATGCCGTTGCCGGGGTTCGCCTCGCCGATCACGAAGACGACGTGCAGCACCAGGATGGCCGCGAAGACCAAGCCCACCCAGCGGACCACGCTCGCCAGTATCCCGGCCGCGCGCCCGCCCCCGGCCCGCCAGTCGATCTTGCGTCTGGTCTCCTGATCAGCGGTTTCCTTCTCTTCAGCGTGCTCGCCCATGCCGGGCAGTGTGGCACGCCGCCTGGTCCGATTGCTACCCGTGAGTAACCCGAATGGGCGCCGCCGTGGTCACGGTTCGATCGCGGCCCGGGTTTCCTTTCGGGAGATCTCGTGGTTAAGGTGGCGTCGTGGCTCGAGCTCTCCTGCTTCGCTGCCGCGACGGGGCCTGATCGGACCGGCTCCCCGTCGCGGGGCTTCGTGGTGCCGGTCGTCGCACCCGATTCTTCAGGAGAACCCTCCCCTCATGAGCATCCGTAAGCCCACGCGCCCGGCCCCTTCCGAGCAGGCTTCGTGGAACACCCAACGCGGCACTTCGATGCCCGTACACCGCTATCGCCCCTGGTACGACCTGGTCGAGGACATCTCGCTGCCCGACCGCACCTGGCCGGACAAGCGCATCGGCACCGCGCCGCTGTGGTGCGCGGTCGACCTGCGCGACGGCAACCAGGCCCTGATCGACCCGATGTCGCCCGCGCGCAAGCGCAAGTTCTTCGACCTGCTGGTCCGCATGGGCTACAAGGAGATCGAGGTCGGTTTCCCGGCGGCGTCGCAGACGGACTTCGACTTCGTCCGCGAGATCATCGACGAGGGCGCCATCCCGGACGACGTCAGCATCCAGGTGCTGACCCAGTGCCGCCCGGAACTGATCGAACGCACCTTCAAGGCGCTCGAAGGCGCGCCGCGCGCGATCGTCCACATCTACAACTCGACCTCGATCCTGCAGCGTCGCGTCGTGTTCCGCGAGGAGCGCATCGGCATCACGAAGATCGCTTCGCAGGCCGCTGAGCTGGTCGTCGACTACGCGGCGAAGCAGCCGGACACCGACTTCCGGTTCCAGTACTCGCCGGAGTCCTACACGGGCACCGAGCTGTCGTACGCGCTCGAGGTCTGCAACACGATCACCGACATCTGGCAGCCGACGCGCGCCAAGCCCGCCATCCTGAACCTGCCCGCCACCGTCGAGATGGCGTCGCCGAACGTCTACGCCGACTCGATCGAGTGGATGCACCGCAACCTGGAGCGCCGCGATTCGGTGATCCTGTCGCTGCACCCGCACAACGACCGCGGCACCGGCATCGCCGCCGCCGAACTGGGCTTCCAGGCGGGCGCGGACCGGATCGAAGGCTGCCTGTTCGGCAACGGCGAGCGCACCGGCAACGTCGACCTGGTCGCGCTGGGCATGAACCTGTACAGCCAGGGCGTCGACCCGCAGATCGACTTCTCCGACATGGACGAGATCAAGCGGACCGTCGAATACTGCAACCAGCTGCCGGTGCACGAACGCAGCCCGTGGGCAGGCGACCTGGTGTTCACCGCGTTCTCCGGCAGCCACCAGGACGCGATCAACAAGGGTCTCGACGCGATGAAGGCCGCCGCCGACAAGGCGGGGACGCCGGTCGACGAGCACCCGTGGGAGGTCCCGTACCTGCCGATCGACCCGAAGGACATCGGCCGCAACTACGAGGCCGTCATCCGGGTGAACTCGCAGTCCGGCAAGGGCGGCGTCGCCTACATCATGAAGGCCGAGCACCAGCTCGACCTGCCGCGGCGCCTGCAGATCGAGTTCTCGAAGGTAGTCCAGCGCCACACCGACACCGAGGGCGGCGAGGTCGACCCGACCACGATGTGGAACGCGTTCTCGGCCGAGTACCTGGAGCTGAAGACGCCGCTGGAGCTGGTCCGCCAGCACGTCAGGGACAACGGCGACGGCGAGTACGACATCACCGCCACCGTCCGCGTCGAAGGCGACGAACACGAGGTCACCGGCCGCGGGAACGGCCCGATCGCGGCGTTCTTCGACGCGCTGTCGACCGTCGGGTTCGACCTGCGGCTGCTGGACTACAGCGAGCACACGCTCTCGCCGGGCGACGACGCGCGCGCCGCGTCGTACATCGAGTGTGCCATCTCCGACCGGGTGTACTGGGGCATCGGGATCGACCCGTCGATCGTGACCGCTTCGCTGCGGGCCGTCGTGTCGGCCGTGAACCGGGCCCACCGGTAGGTCTCCCGATTGAGATGAAGGGGCCTTTCATAGCAAATTTTGCTATGAAAGGCCCCTTCATCTCACGTGCGACGCCCGCACAAACCCGCAACTAGAGGACTACTTGCGCCGGTTAGAGGGCCTTCACGGCGGCCAGGATGTCGGCCGGGTCGGTGCGGGTGGTGTAGTCCGGGTGCACGTCGATGTAGCGGATGACGCCTTCGCCGTCCACGACCAGGACGGTCGGGTACGGCAGTTCCCATTCCGCCGCCCCGTTGATCTTCTCGACGTCGCCGATGAGCGTGTCGAAAGCCGGTTTCGTCTCCGGCGCCAGCCGGAACGTGATGCCGAGCGCGCGCCCGAGCGTGTTGTCCACATCGGACAGAACAGTGAACTTCAAGTCCTTTGTGGACAGCGAGTCGTCCGGCAGCTGCGGGCTGACCGCTACCAGCTTCACGCCCAGGTTTTCCAGCTCCGGCAACAGTTCCCGCTGATACGTGCGCAAGGCCAGGTTGCAGTACGGACACCACGCGCCGCGATAGAAAACGACGACCGCCGGCCCGTCCGCGACCCGGACCTGAGCGCCGCCGGCGTCCGGCAGCGTGAGCTCCGGCATCGCCGTCCCCGGCTTCGCGGCCGCCTCGGCGACCACCCCGACGAACGTCGCACGGTCGGCTTTGAGCACCTCGGCGACCTCGGCCGGAACGTGGCTCGCCACCGAGTTCCGCAGCTCGGCGAGGTCGGTGTTCAGATCCCCCATGGTCGGCTCCCTTGATTGTACTGATCGGTACAGTGAAGCCGACTGTACTATCCGGTACATGAGTGGTCAACCGGCGAAGACCCCGCGAGGGCGGATGACTCGGGACGCGATCGTCGACGCGGCCGCCGAGCTGATGTACGTCCACGGCGTGGCCGGGACGAGCGTCGACAAGGTGCTCGCGGCGAGCGGCGCCGGGAAATCGCAGATGTACCACTACTTCAAGAACAAGGACGAGCTCGTCGAAGCGGTCATCGCCCGCTTCCTCGAGAAGATCCTCGGCAACCAGCCGACCATCTTCGAGCTGCACGACTGGGCCGATTTCGACAAGTGGGCCCAGGAGATCCTGGCCGTCCAGACCACTCCGCGGGGACCGATCGCCTGCCCGCTCGGCAACCTCACCGGCGAACTCGGCGACGACCCCCAGATGGCGCCCCTGCTCGACAAGGCCTACCGCGAATGGGAGTCACATCTCGAACGCGGACTCAAGTCCTTGCAAGCGAAGGGAAAGCTCGTCGACGACGCCGACCCGGCCAGGCTCGCGCAGGCCGCGATGGCCTGCGTCCAGGGCGGCCTCCTGATGGCCCACGTGCGGCACGACATCACGCCGATCGCCGACGCGCTCCGGATCGCGCTGGACCACCTGAAGAGTCACGCTCGCCCGTGAGCGCCGCGACCTCGTCGGCGAGCGCGTCGAGCACCTTCGCCACCGCGGGCCGCGAAGACGCACCGAGCCGGTACACCGCCTCCACGTGCCGCGCCGCCTTGATCCCGGCGAGCGGACGGCAGACGAGACCGCTGCCGCGACGAGTGTCCATTGTGTACCGGGGCAGCAGCGCGATCCCGTGCCCGGCGGCGACGAGCCGTTCGGTGATGCGGAAATCGTTGATGCGCTGGACGACCTGCGGGCGCACACCGGTGCGGATGATCAGCGACTGGAGGATGTCGTCGACCGGGAAGCCGGCGTTGACGCTGATCCAGCGTTCGTCGGCCAGTTCGGCGAGCTCGATGCGGCGCCGTTTCGCGAGCCGATGCCCAGCCGGGAGCGCGACGTCGAGTGGCTCACGCAGCAGATGCCGCGTCTCCAGCCGATCCGAGCCCAGTGACGGCGCGTGCTCGTCCCGGTGCGCCACCACGATGTCGTAATCCGCGACGAGCCCGGGAACCTCCGGCGGCGTCATGTCGACGTCACGCACGATGACGTCCAGTCCGTCGAACTCCGCCGTCCGGTGCAGCAGGCCGGGCAGCAGCATCAACCCGGCCGACTGGAAGATCGCCATCCGCACGCGGCCGCGAGGAGCGCTGCGGTATGTGTCCAATTCGGACTCCGCGCGTTCGAGGGCGGCGAGCACGTCGTCGACGCGGGCGACCAGCGCGCGGCCCGCGTCGGTCAGCCGCAGCCCCCTCCCGGCGGGTTCCGTGAGCGCGAGACCGACGTCACCCTGCAAGGCGCGCAGCTGCTGGGAAACCGCGGACGGGGTGCAGTGCAACGCCTTCGCGGCCGCCGTCACGCTGCCGCGGTCGGCGAACTCCCGCAGGGTCCGCAACCGGCCGATGTCCATGCCGCCAGCATATGTGAAGCCGAACTGAACGGTCGCTGCAAATATTCTCGCTGGTCCTAAATGGTCGTTACCCGTAAGAGTGAAGACATGCCCGCCCGCGATCGTCTGCTCGCCCTGCTCGTCGCCGTCCTCTGGGGCTGCAACTTCCTCGCCATCCACGCCACTCTCGGCCAGTTCCCGCCCGTCTTCGCCGGCGGGCTGCGCTTCGCGGTCATCGCCATCCCGACGATCCTGTTCGTGCCGTGGCCGAAGGTGAAGATCCGCCACCTGCTCGGCTACGGGCTCGGGTTCGGCACCGGGCAGTTCGTGTTCCTCTTCATCGCGATGGACACCGGCATGCCGACCGGTCTCGCGTCGCTGGTGCTGCAGGCCTCGGCCCCGTTCACCGTCCTCCTCGGTGCCGTCTTCCTGCGGGAACGCGTGTCCGGGCGGCAGCTCGCCGGGATACTGCTCGCCGTCGCCGGGATGGCGGCGATCGCCTGGCAGCAGGCGGGGAACGCCGCGCTGCTGCCGGTGATCCTGACCCTGCTCGGCGCGCTGAGCTGGGCGTTCGGCAACCTGAGCACCCGGCAGGCGGCACCGGACAACCCGCTGAACTTCGTCCTCTGGATGTCGGTGGTGCCGCCGCTGCCGATGTTCGCGCTGTCACTGGCCATGGAGGGCCCCGCCGAGATCGGGCAGTCGCTGAGCACGCTGGGCACCCCGACCGGCCTGATCGGCCTCGGCGGGCTCGCCTACGTGGTGCTGTTCGGCACGATCGTCGGCTCCGGGATCTGGACGTCGCTGATGCGCCGCAATCCGGCGGGCGTGGTCGCCCCGTTCTCCCTGCTGGTGCCGGTGGTCGGGCTGTCGATGGCGTTCCTGGTGCTGGACGAGCGGCCGTCGCCGCTGGAGATCGTCGCGGCGGCCGTGGTCATCGGCGGGGTCCTGTTCGGTTCGGCGAAACGCCGCGTGCGCGAGCCGGACTTCCTCCCTGAAGCCGAAACGCCTCAGCCCACTGGCGTGCGGTGAGGCGTTTGGGCACGACTCCCCTGCCGGGAAAGGTGAACACCCGCCGTACGAAGCCCTGGTAGCGCTGACGATCCGCGGCTTCGACGAGCGGACGCTCACGGCGGGTCATGGTGAGCAGACCGCCGTCGACACCGGGTTTCGGACGGAACGCCGTGGCGGGTACCCGTCCGGCCAGCCGGAAGTCGAACCACGGCCACCACTGCGCGGTCATCATGGTCGCGCCACCGACCCCGGCCCGGCGGCGCGCCACCTCCCACTGCACGAGCAGGACGGCGTCCGTCCAGCCGGGAGCGGCGAGGACGTGGCGCAGCGTCGCTGTGGTGAGGTGGAACGGCAGATTGCCGACGAGGGCGCAGGGCGTCTTCGGCAGGGGAAACCTCAGGAAATCGGCGGTGACGATCTCCGTGGACGCCCGGACGCGACGCGCCAGCCGGGCGGCACGGCGGGCATCGAGCTCGACGCCGGTCAGCGGCCTGCCGAGCCCTTCCAGCGGCAAGGTCAGCGCGCCGTCGCCCGTGCCGAATTCGATGATCGGCCCGTCGGTGACGGCGACGAGCCGCACCACGGTTTCGATGGTGTTCCGGTCGATGAGGAAGTTCTGGCCGAGTTCATGACGGCCAGGACGTTGTGTGCGCAAGGGATCTCCGCGGCTTCGAGGTGAGCCGGGCAGCACGAGGCCGGCCCGGCGATGACTCGCTCGGGCGGCGGTTCCTTGCTGGACGCTGGGGATCCGCCGCTAGGCGCGGCGGGTCCTGGTGAACGCGGAAGCACACATGGCGGCGAAACTACCTCGGGCCGGCGTGCTCCCGCGAACGGTTTTACGCGCCGATCCGGCTCGTACCCAGGTGCTCGACCGGTCCGGACAGCGCGGCCTTGACCCGGCGCGTGAGCTCGTCGGTGAGCACTTCGGTCTCGCCCTTTTCGAGCCCGTCGACGACCTGGCGGGCGACGTCACGCGGGTCGTTCTTGGGGATGTCGAGGCCCTGGGTCATGTCGGTGTCGGTGTAGCCGAGGTGGACGCCGACGACGTGGGTGCCCTGCTCGGCGAACTCGATCCGGAGCGAGTTGGTGAGCGACCAGAAGGCCGCCTTCGACGCGCCGTAGGAACCCGAGCCCGCCGCCCACGACAGGATCGAATGCACGTTGACCAGCGCTCCGCCGTCCTTGAGCTGCGGCGCAAACGCTTGCGCGACGCGCAGCGCGCCGAAGACGTTCGTCTCGAAGACCGGGCGGTGCGCGTCGACGTCTTCGGTGAGCAGCGAGCCGAGACCGAGGACCCCGGCGTTGTTGAAGACGATCGTGACGTCACTCGCCCGCCCGGCCAGCGCGCGGACGGATTCCGGGTCGGTGACGTCGAGCGGGAGCGGCACGATCCGCGGATCGGTCTCCTCGCGCGGCGACCTGGCGGTCGCGTAGACCTTGGCGGCGCCGCGGTCGAGCAGTTCGGCGACGAACGCCTTGCCGAGCCCGCGCTGTCCGCCGGTGACCAGGACGACGGCGCCTTCGATGGAGGTCATGACTTGCTCCCTTGACAGAAGTGTTCGGCTTTTGCCTCTGTCGTCAGGATGGAGACGCGAGGCGACAGAGTCAAGTACGCTTGACCTATGTCATGGACCGCGACCGACCGCTACCGGTTACGCACCGCCCCGTCGGGGCTGGCGCTCGTTCAGGACTTCCTCAACACGAAGGCGATCAAGACACACGGCCTCGACCTGCTGAGCGACGCCGACCTGGCGCGCCCCTGGGCCACCGAAGCACTGGCGGAATGGTCGCGGACCCGGGACACCGGCGTGCCCGAGATCACGCTGGGTCCGGGCGACCTTCGCGCGCTTCGAGAGCTTCGCGGAGCGTTTGTTTCGCTCTTGGACGGCGAAGACGTGGCCGTCGAGAAGCCGATCAAGGCGGACCTGGCCCTGCGGGACGGCGTCGTCCGGCTGTTCCCGTCCGGCACCGGACGGCAGTGGCTCACTTCGGCGCTGTGGACGGAAACGCTGCTCGCGCAGCAGGCCGGGATCTGGCCGCGGCTGAAACTGTGCCGGCTCGACGGCTGCCGTTCGGCCTTCTACGACGTCTCGCGCAACAACAGCGGGGTCTGGCACGACGTGCGGACCTGCGGGAACGTCGCGAACCTGCGGGCGGCGCGGGAACGGAAGAAAGCGCTCAGCTGAACGAAGCCAGCGCCGACGGGATCGGGATCTCGCCGCCGATGACGTCGAAACCCTGGTTTTCGGTGAGCGGCTCTTCCAGCGTGCCGACCAGGACGGCGGCGACGTCCGCGCGGGAGACACGGCCCGGTTCGAGATGACCGGCGACCTTGACGTGGCCGGTGGGATGGTCGTCGGTGAGCGTGCCGGGCCGGACGATCGTCCAGTTCAGGCTCGAACGGCGGAGGACACTGTCGGAGATCTGCTTCGCCATCAGGATCGACCGCACCAGCCGATCACCCTGATCCGGCGCGTCCGCGAACTGCGCGGAAAGCTGCACGAAGCGCGAGACACCCGCCTTCTCCGCCGCGCGGATCGCGGTGATCACGCCGTCGCGGTCGACGAGATCGACCGAGGCCTGATCCGGATCGGGCGCGCCGATCGCGCTGATCACGACCTCGGACCCGGCGAGCGCCTCGACGAGGTCGTCCGCGTCGGCGGTGACGTCCGCGACCACGGTTTCGGCGCCGAGACCGGCGACCTCCTCCGCGCGGCGACGACTGCGCAACCCCGCCCGCACCCGATGACCCCGCCCCCGCAGGAGCCGGACCACGTGGATCCCCGTCCGCCCCGACGCACCCAGCACTGTGACCCGCATGACACGAGTCTGCCCGAAGGCGGCCGCTTTTGCCTGGTCGCGCCGCCGACGCCGCAATTGGTCACCTACTTGCGGTGGGCGCCGCAAGTAGGTGACCAATTGCGGCGGGGCTTGGCCTTGCGGCCGGGCTTGGCGCCTCGCCGACAGGCCGCTCGACGGGGCAGCTCGATGGGGCAGCTCGATGGGGCAGCGCGTGTTGCGAAAGCCACTTTCGCAACCTTGAGCGTTGCGAAAGTGGCTTTCGCAACGCGTCCGGTCACGCGCCCGCCGCAATTCGTCACCTACTTGCGGTGGTCCCAAGTACATGAAGGCCCCCTTCCTGTACGCAGGCGCAAGGAAGGGGGCCTTCATGTACTTCGCTGGGGCTAGAGGATCTCCGCCGCCGAGCCGACGTCCGGCAGTCCGCCGACGTCGGGGTTCAGGTCACCGGCGCCGACGAGTTCCGCCTTGACCTCGTGCGGTTTGATCCGCCCGTCGCGGATGTCCTCCGCGTAGTGGCAGGCGACCCGGTGCCCGGCGCCGATCTCCCGCAGCTGCGGGCGGTCGGTGTCGCACAGGCTCTGCTGCTTCCACGGGCACCGCGTGTGGAACCGGCAGCCGGACGGCGGCCGCGCCGGCGAGGGCAGGTCGCCGGCGAGCAGGATCTGCTCGCGGCTGTCCTCTACCACCGGGTCCGGCACGGGGATCGCCGAGAGCAGCGCCCGCGTGTACGGGTGCAGCGGGTTCTCGTAGAGCGCGTCGGCGTCGGCCTCTTCGACCAGCGAGCCGAGGTACATCACGCCGATGCGGTCGGAGATGTGCCGCACCACCGCGAGGTCGTGCGCGATCACCAGGTAGGTGAGCCCGAGTTTCGCCTGCAGATCTTCCAGGAGGTTGACCACCTGCGCCTGCACCGAGACGTCCAGCGCGGACACGGGTTCGTCGGCGACGATCAGGTCCGGCTCGACCGCGAGCGCCCGCGCGATGCCGATGCGCTGACGCTGGCCGCCCGAGAACTCGTGCGGGTACTTCCGCAGCGAGGACTCCGGAAGACCCACGGCGGAGAGGAGTTCCCGCAGCCGCTTGGCGGTCGTTTCCTTGTCATCGGCGAGGCCGTGCGCCTTCATTCCTTCGGTCAGAATGGATTCCACCGACTGCCGAGGGTCCAAAGAGGACATCGGGTCCTGGAAGACCATCTGCATCCGGCGGCGGGCCTTGCGCAGGTCCTCGCCCTTGAGGCCCGCGACGTCGGTGCCGTCGAAGACGACGTTGCCGTTCGTCAGCTCGGTCAGCCGGAGGATCGCCCTGCCCAAAGTGGACTTTCCGCAGCCGGATTCCCCGACCAGACCGTAGGTTTCACCCTTGCGGATGGCGAGATCGACGCCGTCCACGGCGTACACGTACCCGACCGTGCGGTCGAAGACGATGCCGCGTTTGATCGGGAAGTGCACCTTGAGGTCGTTGACCTCGAGCAGGACTTCCTGCTCCGGTACCGCGTGCGTCATCGGGCCCCTCCTCGTGCGGCCACGGCCGGGATCACCGGGTTGTGGCAGCGCAGCAGTCCACCGCGATCGGGGGTCAGCTGCGGTGAAACCTCCCGGCATACGCCGAGAGCGTTCGGGCAGCGGGGCGCGAAGGCGCAACCGCCGTCCCACGGGATGTTGTCGGCGACGGATCCCTTGATGGGGATCAGTTTCTCGCCGCGGCCCGCGTCGAGCCGCGGGATCGAGGCGAGCAGGCCGTGCGTGTACGGGTGCCGAGGCTCGGCGAACAGCGAGTGCCGCTCGGCCCGCTCGACGATCTTGCCGCCGTAGAGCACGTTGACCTCGTCGCAGAGTCCGGCGACTACACCGAGGTCGTGCGTGATCATGATCAGCGCGGTCCCGGTGTCCTGCACCAGTTCCCGCAGCAACGCGAGGATCTGCGCCTGGATCGTCACGTCGAGCGCGGTGGTCGGCTCGTCGGCGATGAGCAGCCGGGGACGGCAGGCGAGCGCGATCGCGATCAGCGCACGCTGCCGCATCCCGCCGGAAAGCTGGTGCGGGTACTCGGAAAGCCGCCGGGTGGGGTCGGGGATGCCGACCTTGTCCAGCAGTTCCGCCGCCTCCACCGACGCCGCCTTGCGCGACATCCCGCGATGCCGCTCCAGCACCTCGGTGATCTGGAGGCCGATCGGGATGACCGGGTTCAGCGAGGACAGCGGATCCTGGAACACCATGCCGAGGTCGCGGCCGCGGCGGTCCCGCATTTCCTTGTCCGACAGGGTGAGCAGATCCGTGCCTTCGAACGACACCGAACCGCTGACGTGGTTGCCGCGTTTCGCGAGCAGCCGCATGATCGCCAGCGAGGTCACGGACTTGCCGCAACCGGACTCGCCGACGAGGCCGACCGTCTGGCCGGGTTCGACGTCGAAACTGACCTCGTCCACCGCGGTGAACGGCTTCTCACCGCGCCGCTGGAAAACGACCTTGAGATCGCGTACTTCGAGGAGGGCCATCAGAAATCACCGCCTGTTCTTCGGATCGAGGGCTTCCCGCAAGGACTCGCCGAGCAGCGTGAACCCGAGCGCGACGATGATGATCGCGATGGCCGGGTAGTACGCCAGCTCGGGGCGGATGTCGAGGAACTGCCGAGCGCTGCGGCTCAGCATGATGCCCCATTCCGCCCGGTTCGGGTCCGGGTCGCCGAGACCGAGGAACGACAGCGCCGCCGCCTCGAGGATGGCGGTCGCCAGGGTCAGCGTGGCCTGCACGATGACCGGGCCGAGCGAGTTGGGCAGCATGTGCCGCAACACGACCGCCCCGCGTTTGACGCCGAGCGACGTCGCCGCGAGCACATGGTCGCTGTTCCGTTGCGCGAGCATCGATCCACGCAGCAATCGCGCGAAGATCGGCACGCTGACCATCGACACCGCGACGATCACGGTCCACTGGCTCGGCTTCTGGAACAGCGCGGCGACCGAGATCGCCAACAGCAGCGACGGCACGGACAGCATGACGTCGACGAGCCGCATCAGCACGGTGTCGACCCAGCCGCCGAAGGCACCGGCGAGACCACCGATGATCATGCCGACCACGACGCCGATGATCGTCGCGAGCACACCGACCAGCAGCGTGTTCTGCGCGCCGACCAGCAGCCGCGAAAGATAGTCGCGGCCGAAGTCGTCGACACCGAGCGGGAAACCGGGCTGAGCGCCCGGAATGATGCCCTGGCCGAGGATGACCTGGCTCTGCAGATACCGCTCGTAGGGATCCTTCGGCGCCAGAAGCGGCGCGAAGATCGCCACGAGCAGGAACAGTCCGGTGATCACGGCGCCGGTGATGGCCACCGGGCTCCGCATCATCCGGCGCAGCGCCTCGCCACCGAGGCTGTGCCCCTTCGCCGACGCGGCCGCGAGCTTGTCGATCGGCTCCTTCTTCTTGTTCAGCAAAGTGTTCATCGGACACGCACCCTCGGGTCGATGAGCCCGTACGAGACGTCGACCAGCATGTTCACCAGCACGTAGACCAGCGCGCCGAACAGCAGCAACGCCTGCAGACGCGGGTAGTCACGCCGTTCGATGCCTTCGGCGAGCAGGAAGCCGAGGCCGCGGAAGTTGAACACCCGCTCGGTCAGCACGGCGCCACCGAGCAGGGCGCCGGTCTGGAGACCGATGACGGTGACCACCGGCAGCAGGCCGTTGCGGAGCACGTGACGGCGCCGGACGATCGGCTGGGTCAGGCCCTTCGAGTTGGCCGTGCGGATGAAGTCCTCGTTCAGCACGTCCAGCACCGAAGCCCGGGTGATCCGCACGATCACCGCGAGCGGGATCGTGGCCAGCGCGAACGCCGGGAGGATCAGGTGGGCGATCGCGTCCCAGGCGGCGTCCCACTCCTGGGTGATGATGCCGTCGAGGACGGCGAACCCGGTGACGGTGGTGGCGTCGAGGCCCGCCATCTGACGGCCCTGCGAGGGAAGTCCCAGCGGGGCGGCCAGCAGGTCCTGCATCATGTAGCCGAGGAAGAACACCGGTACGGCGACGCCGACCAGGCTCAGCACGATGATGACGTTGTCGACGGCCCCGCCGCGGAAGCGGGCGGACAGGTAGCCGAACGGGATGCCGAAGCCCACCGCGATGAGCATCGCGCAGAAGCCGAGCTCGAGGGTGGCGGGAAGGAAGTTCCCGATCTCCGACATGACCGGCTGGGCGGAGACCAGCGAGTTGCCGAAGTCGCCGGTGATCGCCCGGCCGAGGAACTTGAAGTACTGGACGAAGATCGGATCGTCGAGGCCGAGGAGCTTGTTCAGGTCGGCGATCTTCTCCGGGGTCGCCTTGTCGCCCAGGAGGGCGCCGGCGGGGCCACCGGGAAGGGACCGGAGCCAGGCGAAGATCAAAATGGACAGGATCAAGAGCGTCGGTATCGCTTGTAGCAGCCGACGCACGAGAAAACGGAGCACGTGCGTTCCTTTGTTGCCAGCCCGGGAATGGGCCACAGGGGGCGGGCGCGGTAGCGCCCACCCCCTGGTGGCTTAGTGGTGGTGGATCAGTTGACCGTGACGGTGTAGAAGCGCTCGTCGGTCAGCGGGCTGGCGACCAGACCCTTCACCTTCGGGCCGACGACGATCGCCGGGGGGCCGTAGGAGATCGGGATGGCGGGCAGGTATTCCATGATCTGCTTGTTGACTTCCTGGTACGCCTTGGTGTGCGCCTCGCCGGCGGGCGCGGCGTCCGCGGCGGAGAGGGCGGTGAAGAGCTCGGGGTTGCTGAAACCGAACTCCGCCTTCTCGCGGCCGAAGAAGGTGCCGACGAAGTTACCGGCGTCGTTGTAGTCACCGGTCCAGCCGAGCAGGTGCACGTCGTGCTTGCCCGCCTTCTGGACGTCGTCCTTGTAGCCACCGTTCCACGGCTTGGCGATCGGCTCGACCTTGATGCCCATGGCCTTCATGTCCTCGGACAGCGAGGTGAAGATGTCGGCCGGGTTCGGCATGTACGGCCGGGTGACCTCGGTCGGGTAGTAGAACTTGAGGGTCATGCCCTCGGCGCCGGCCGCCTTCAGCAGGTCTTTCGCCTTCTGAAGGTTGTAGTCGTACTTGGTGACGTTCTCGTTGTAGCCGTCGATCGCCTTCGGCACGAACTGCGTCGCGGTCTCGGCACCCTCGGGGAGCTTCGACTTCACGAACTGCTCACGGTTGAGGCCGTAGGCCAGCGCCTTGCGGACGTTGGGGTCCTTCAGCTTCGGGTTGTTCTTCTGGTTGATGCCCAGGTACAGGATGTTGAACGACGGGCGGATGAGCACCTGCTCACCGTCGTTGCGCAGCAGGCCGTAGTCCGCGGGCGACGGGTAGTCGTAGCCCTGGATGTCGCCGGCCTTGAGCGCCTGCTTGCGGGCGTTCTCGTCCGGGATGACCTTGAAGACCAGCTTGTCGAGCTTGGCCGTCTGGGTCGGCGCGTCGGTGGCCTTGACCAGCGTGATCTCACCCTTGGCCTGGTCCCAGCTCTCGAACTTGAACGGGCCGGTGCCGGTCGGGTGCTTCAGCGCGTACTCCGGGTAGGAGAACGAGTCACCGCTCTGGGTGACGGCGTCGGCGTTGTACTTCTTCAGCGCGTCCGGGCTCTGGATGGACAGCGACGGAAGGGTGAAGGCCGCCGGGAACGCGCCCTTGGCCTTGTTCAGGTTCAGGACGGCGGTGGACTCGTCCTTGGCCTGGCAGTCCTTGTAGACCGGGTCGCCGGAAGCGTCGCCCTCGTTCTTCGCGAAACCCTCGAAGACGTCGCCGTAGTAGATCATCTGGCTCTGGGCGGCGGCGCCCTTCATGTTGAACATGCGGTTGAAGTTGAAGCAGACCGCTTCGGCGTTGAACGGGGTGCCGTCGTGGAACTTCACACCCTTCTTCAGGGTGAAGGTCCAGGTCTTGCCTTCGTTGCTGCCTTCCCACTTCTCCGCCAGACCCGGCTCGAGGTCCGCGGTCCCCGGCTTGTTCATGATCAGCGTGTCCATCATCTGGCGGATGATGCGGAAGGTTTCACCGTCGTCGTTGAAGAGCGGGTCGAACGTCTTCGGGTTACCGGCGGCCCCGAAGACCATGGTGCCTCCCGAGCCACCCCCTGCGCCTTCTTCACGCTTCGATTCGGCACAGGCGGAAATGGAGACCGCGAGTGCGCCGGCAAGCCCGATCAGGGCCACACGGCGTGCTCGGGTCACCCGCAGTTGCTGCATCTGGCACCCCTTGAGGAGATATTCGGTGTTTAGGCACCGTCGGCGTCGATCGGTCGAAACTCGAACTCCGCGGACGATCGGTGTGCTCGCCGACACTAGCGGGAACTCAGCCCGCACTTAAGCACGCGAGGTTACGATCGCGCTACACGACGGCCAATACGACCGCAAAGTGTCCGCAATTCTGGACGGAGTGTAATCAATTTCGGACCACTAACGCGCAGAGTGCCGGGTCACTGACTCAAATGGGTGCTTACCGCTACAACCAATGGGTCACTGACGCAGTGTCTTTCCGGGGTGCGACCCCGGACCCGCCCGGGGCAAGCCCCGGACCCCGTCGTTGGTCGCGAAATCGCTGACAAAACAGGACATCCGTGGGTATCGGGTCCCTCTCTCAAGTGGTACTGCCTACCCGCACAAAGGTGCCGCGTCGGGTCCTGAAGTCCATGAAGGCCTCCTTGCTGTACCTAGGCGCAAGGATGGGATCCTTCATGTACTTGGGGAAGGTGTGACGGTCGAGTTTCCTCGGCTGAGCCGGTTCCTGCCCGTGCCTCGGCTCGGGCTGAGCTCAGCCCGACATGTAGTGAGGGGCCCCTTCCCTACCCTGAGGGTAGGCAAGGAGTCCTTCACGGACCTGCGATCCCGGCCCCGCCCGACCAGGGCCGAAGGCTCCCTTCACCGCATCAGACGCGGCGAAAGAAGCCTTCACTCCACCACCAGCCTCACCCACGAACACGACACCTTTGACTTTCTCCTCAATAACCCGAATCGCCACTCACGACCACCCACACGCGTGTCGTCCGTCCAGTCACGCGAGACCGCCATCCGGATTCGGCCTCACCACTCGCGGGAGGTGAGCACCCGGTCCGCGGCGGCACGGGTCCCGTCCACGGCGAACCATCCGCGTTCGAACAGTTGCCAGCGCCGCAGGTCCACACGGGATTCCTCGCCGTCGCGGCCGGTCGCGCGGTCGAGGCGTTCGGCCTCGTTCCCGCCGTCGAGCCAGGTCAGCAGCGACAACGACGGCCGGATCCGCGCGCGGCCACTGGAAACGCCCTCCAGCACCAGGACTTCGGGGACGGAGATCTCGACTTCTTCACCCGGTCGAGGGGTGCCGCTGGTCCAGTCCACGCGCCGGTAGCGGCCGGGTCTGCCCGCGCGCAGGGGTTCCAGTACGCCGGTTTCCAGGCGCGGCCACCACGAAACGGGCTCGTCCCAGGTGGCGAACTCGTCGGTGCTCACCAACGCGACATGACTGCCTCGGCCGGCGAGTTCGGCCACGATCTTCCCGGCCAGTGTGGACTTCCCGGAGCCGGACGGGCCGTCGACGGCGAGTACGCGGACGGCGCCCAACCTCGGCGGGGCCGCGAAAAGGGCGTCGATCAGCGTGCGCGTGCGGGGCTCACTTCGGGGAGCCCTTTGACGTTGTCGGGCGCGGCCGTCCTCGCTTCGAGCGCGGCGACGCGTTCTTCCAGGTCACGCTGGGCGTCGGCGAGTTCGCAGCGGAGCAGCGCGATCTCTTCGACGGAGGTGCGGACCTCTTCTTCGAGATGCCCGACCTCGGTCGACAGATGCAGCGCGACCAGTGCGAGCACCACACCGGCCAAGAGGAATACGAAGTTCGACGGCGTCTGGACGCCGGTTACCCGGGCCAGGAAGTCGGCGGCCTGCGGAACGAGGGCGAGCACGACCACGCCGACGGCGAGGACGAGCCAAACACCCGCGTACTTTTCCCGCAGTTTCCGCCGTCGCATCATCTCGAGGACGACGAACAGCACGAGACAGGCGACGACGATGCTGAGAATGCGCCAGCCAGCCATAATCAGCTCCTTTTACGCCGAATCCGACGAGTCGACGGCGGGGCGGCGGCGCACCAGCGCCAGCAGCAGGGCGAGTCCGGCGCGGCCGAGGTAGACGGCCGATTTCACCGGCGAATGGCTCGGCGTTCCGGCCGCCCGTTCGCGCATGATCACCGGGATTTCCTTGATCTTCAGTTCGGCGCGGATCGCCATCACGAGCGATTCGACCGTGTCGCCGAGGTATTCGGCCGGGTAGTACGCGGCGAACAGTTTGATCGCGCGCGGGCCCATCGCCTTGAACCCGGAGGTCACGTCGGTGAGCTTGGTCTTCCCGAGCCGGGAGAAAACGAGCGAGAGCGCGACCATCGCGTATTTCCGCGGGCCGCTCGCCTTGTACGAACCCTTGCCCGCGAACCGCGAGCCGATCGCGATGTCGGCGTCGTCGAGCGCGTCCAGCAGGGCGGCGACCTCGTCGGGATCGTGCTGACCGTCCGCGTCCACCTGCACGACGACGTCGTAGCCGCGGGCGGCCGCGTACCGGAAGCCGGTGCGCATCGCCCCGCCGACGCCGAGGTTCACCGCCAGGCGGGCCACCTCCGCGCCCGCCGCGCGGGCGAGGTTGGCCGTGTCGTCGGACGAGCCGTCGTCGACGACCAGCACGTCCATGCCCGGCAAGGACTGCTTGACCTGGGAAATGACCGCGCCGACGCTGGCCTGCTCGTTCAACGCGGGCATCACGATGAGTACGCGGCGGGTGGTCACGGACGTACTGGACACTGGATCACTCTATCTTCTTACTGGCCGTGAGCGGTGTCGGACCCGGCGGGCGCGCCATCGGCGACCACACCTTGCTGACCTTCGATTTCGTAAACCGACGCGTCGAGGTTGTGGAAGACGCGTTTGAAACCCGGAGTGATGTCGAGGCGCTGGAGACCCACCGCGGACTGCGCGTTGGGGGCCACCTTGCCCTTGCCGACGAGCACGTAACGCACCTTGAGGTCGGTGAGCGCCTCGCGCACACGCGGCTCGCGGTTGATGTCGTTCAGGAAGACGCTGAGCCAGCCGGCCTTGGTGGTGAACTCGGCGCCGTAGTTGGTCCACTCGACCGGCTGAACCCCCGAAAGGGCGTACATCCACACCGAGCCGTCGGCCTTGTCGTTCATCACGCGCTCGCCCGGCACGACGTGCTTCCCGAGCCAGGCGTAGGCCGCTTCCTCGGCCTTGCTGACCGAGGGGCCCTCGCCGTAGTTCATCGCGAGCCGCGCGGAGTTGCGGCCGATGTAGCCGCCCTTGCTCAGCACCGTGACGACCAGGCCGACCACCACCGCGCCCGCGATGGCCGCGGTGACCGGGTTCAGGCCGGGCCTGCGCTCGCCGAGCTTCTCCGCGATCTTGCCCGACGTGGTGTGCACGAACTCGCCGAACGCGACGGCACCCGCCAGCGGAACGAGCGCGCCGATCCGCCAGTGGTCGTTGTAGAACACGCCGGTCAGGGTGTGGATGAGCGGGGTCTCCAGCGAGATCGTCGCGGCGAACAGGCCGCCGAGTACGACGTACGCGCCGACCATCCAGAGCATCCGCCGGTGCCGGACCAGGAAGAACACGCCGATGATCGCCGGGATGCCGATCCACCACTGCGGGAACGACGCCATCGGCGAGAACGTGATGGTCTGCCCGAGCGCTCCGGACACGCTGGTCTCCGACGCCCAGAACGCGCTCGTCACGCCGCCCGCGTTGTAGAGCGCGGGCAGGACCTGTGGCACGCCGAGGACGACCGCCACCACGATCGTGGCCACCAGGGAAGCCGCACTCCGGCGCCAGTTGATCTTCTCGAAGCGGAACAGCACCGCGAGCAGGATCAGCAGGAAGTAGACCATGATCACGAAGATCAGGCTGGTGTGCAGGCCGGCCAGCCCGGCGACGCCGACGCCGATCGCGACCGGTCCGGCGACGCCGTTCGGCTTGAGCAGCAGGCGGGCCAGCGCGAGCATCGCGGGCACGAGCGCCACCCCGGCGACGTACGGCCACAGCGGGCCGCGCCACAGCGAGTCGTACGGGAACGCGGTGAACCAGGTGGACACGGCCGCGGCGGCGGCGGTCGCGAGCACCGGCATGCGCCAGGCGCGGCACATCGCCGCGACGCCGACCGGGACGGTCAGCACGACCATGAGCGCCGCCAGGTTCAGCGTCGGCATCATCGTCAGGCCGCCCTTGCCGAAGATCAGGGCGAGCAGCGCGTGGTAGGTGTCCGGGTAGAAGTAGTCGTGCTGGTTCGGCAGGTTCGCGATGGTGCCGACGGTCGACGCGCGCGCGTCGCCGTGCTCGGCGATCCAGCGCACCAGGTTGCCGTGGAACGGGGCGTCCCAGCCCTGCTGGACGTTCTCCAGGGTGTGCGAACCGCGCAGGAAGGTGACCAGGCCGACGCCGAGGCCGACCACGACACCGGCGCCGATCAGCAGGTGGTCGCGCAGGGAGCGCTTGGTCTCGTCGTCGTCTTCGTCCTCGGCCCACTCGGGGTGCCGTTTCGCGGTGAAGCGGAGCACGAGGAACGAAAGGCCGAAGCCGACGAGGGACAGCAGCAGCACCCACAGGCCGACGTTCAGCATCGTCCAGCGGATGCCGAAGCGGCCGAGGATCGGGATGCCGATGGCGACGAGGCCGAAGGTCAGCAGCGGGGCCGCGGCGGCGAGGGTCCAGCCGCGCAGCCTGATCGCGGCGCCGAAGACGAGCCCCGGCAGCCAGAACGCCAGCAAGACCAAAAGAACGTTCATCGAATTCGCTGTCCAACCCTATTCGGCGTCAGGAACGCCACCGAAGTTCGCGGCGCGCGATGGCGCCGCCACACTATCGAGACGTTTCGGAAGGCCGCGCGTTGCCCGGCCCGGGCGTGCCGCGCACCACGAACGCCATGACGACCAGCAGGCCGACGGTCGGTCCGGCGGCGAGGCCGACGACGGCGCGCACGACGGTATCGCCCGGGAAGAACAGCAGGACCAGCGCGGTCGCGACGACGACGGCCGCCCAGGTGATCAACACCTTCGTGGCCTTGGCCTGCGCGACGAGGACGGCGGCGAGCAGCTGCATCGCGGCCAGCAGCACCGAGGACCAGACGAGCCCGGCCATCCACCACGCCTCGGGGTCGTTCTTGGCGCCGTAGACCAGGCGAACCGCCCAGGGGCCGATCAGCCAGCCGATCAGCGCGCCGAGCGCCCCGAGCGCCAGCGCGCCCATCGAGCCGAGCGCGAGCAGCCTCCGCAGCCGGTGCTTGCCCTCCTCGGTACTGGACAGGCGCACCACGGTCGGCACCGCGAGCGCCTGGACCGGCGCCATCAGCGTGAGCGGCGTCCTGGCCACGAACAGGGCGAGGAAGAGCACGCCGAGCTTGTCCTTGTCGCCACCGGGGGCGAGCAGGCTGACCAGCGCGGGGTAGCCGGTGATGACGCTCGCGGTGAGCCCGGCGCCCGCGAGGAGCATCAGCATGTTCGTGACGATCGGCTTCGCGGGCGCGTCGGCTTCGAGCTGGGGATCGACCAGTTTGGCGGCACCACGGGCGAAGAGCAGCCAGGCGAACGAGCCGGTCGCGGCGGCGATGGCGAACCAGTACACCTGGGTGAGCCCGGCGACCACCAGCGCGGCGACCACCAGGATCCGCACGGCCGCCTCGACCAGGATCAGCCACGAGTAGGACCGGACGTGGTCCTGGCCGATCAGCAGGCCCCGCGCGGCGAACTGGAAGGCGAACGAAAGCCCGCCCGCGAGCACGATCACGGCGAGCGCGAACTGGCCGCCGTAGACCTTGCCGGTGATCGGCGGCAGCAGCGTGACCAGTCCGACGACCACCACGGCGATCGCGCTGGTGGCGAACGCGATCACCGCCGGGCGACCGGCCTTGCGGCCGTCGAGCGCGGCGTGCGCGGACTGGCGCGAGATCTCCTGTTCGAGCGGGGACAGGGCGGCGCCCAGTCCCATCAACATGCCCCAGAAGGAGAGCAGGACGGCGTTGTCGGCCGCCGAGAGCGTCCGGCCCCAGACGACGGTGAGGACGTAGCCGAGCGCGATCGCGATCAGCAGGTAGACGCCGATCCGCCCGGCGGATTTCCCGGTGTCCTTCGCCAGTTTTTCGCTGCTCACCGTGCTGCTCATCGCCGCAGCCGGGCCCGCAGCGCCATGAAGAGGCCTCGGAGCGCTCCGGCGCCGAAGCCGGCGGCGAACACCGGGGTGAGCTGGGCGACCGCCTTGGCCTCGGCCTTGGTCGCACCGAACTTCGTCACCGCGAAGCCGGCGGCCGTCGATCCCGCGGCGGCCAGCGCGACAGCGGTCTTCGGGCGCTTCGCGGCGACGCCGAGCCCGAGCACACCGACGGCCATGGCGGCGAACAGTCCGTTGCGCGCGGGCCCCGGCGACGCGAGATACGAATCGACGAACGTGGTGCCGCGGAAATACGACTGGCCGAGGAACTTCTTGAACGAATCCCGGCCGTGGTAGGTCGCGGAGAAGCCGGGCGCGAGGAAGATGCGGTGCCGTTCGGCGATCCAGCGCAGAACACCCGTGTCGTCACTGGCGAAACGGACGTCTTCGAAGAGCGACTCGAACGCGTTGGACGAATCCTCGAGAACGTCCTTCGGCGCGGAAAAGAATCCCGTGCCTTTAGGGAAGACGTCGAACTCTTCGATACCGAAGGACATCAACCGCGGGTTCGCGCAATAACGGCGCCACGGGATCTTGACCAGCCCGGCCATGAATCCCGCATACGGATTGTGTTCGGAGGCGACGTTGACGTGACCGTTCCACACCGTGCGTTCGGGATGGTCCACGAGCTGGTCGCGGAGGAAGGTGAGCGAGCCGGAGTCCACGATCACGCGGCTGTCGAGCAGCAGGATCTGCCGCCCGGACGCCTTCGCGATGCCCGCCCGGCGTGCCTCGAAGCGGCCGCTGTTCGGCTGGGTGAGCACGGTGATGCCGTACAGCTCCTGCAGCTTGGCGAGCTTGTCGCCGGTGCCGTCGGTGCTGCCGTCGTCGACCACGACGACCTCGACCGGCCAGTTCGCCGCCTGTGCCGACGCGATCAGCGCCCCCACACTGCGGTCGATCCAGTTCTGCTCGTTGTAGACCGGGATCACCACGGACAGGGCCGGGAGGAGCGAATTCGCACTCACCCCGGCGAGGCTACCTTGCGCGGCCCACCAGTATCCTTCGGGCACCGCAGACCCCGACAGAATGGCTGTTCCGGTGATTTCCTTCATTCTCGGCACCACGGCGGAACTGATCAAAATCGCGCCGGTCTACCACGGCATCCTCGAACGCGGGGTCCGGCCGAAGATCTGGTTCACCGCCCAGCACGTCGACGAGGTCTCGGACGTTCTCGCCGATCTGAACCTCCCCGAGCCCGACGTCTGGCTGGTGCCGAAGGAGAAGGCGCACAACCTGGAGTCGCCCGCGCAGGTGCCGGGCTGGGCCGCGCAGGTGCTGCGCACCGCGTGGAGCCGCCGCGCCGAACTGAAGGCCGCGCTGGTCGAGGACGGCCGTCCGCCGCTGGTGCTGGTGCACGGTGACACGTTCACCACGCCGTACGGCTCGCTCATCGGGAAGCGGATCCTCAAGTCGCGGGTCGGGCACGTCGAGGCGGGCGCGCGGTCGGGCAGCATCATGTCGCCGCTGCCGGAGGAGCTGAACCGGAAGATCGCCGCGAAGATCGTCGACATGCACTTCGCGCCGAGCGCGCGTGAGGTGAACAACCTCCGCAACGCGCGCGGCGTCGTCGTCGACACCGAGGCGAACACCGCGATCGACGCGATGCGGATGGCCATCAACGGCCCGCTCGACGTCGAGGGCCTCCCGGAGAAGTTCGGCCTCGCCACCCTGCACCGCTTCGAGCTGGTCTCGCGCGCGGACAAGTACCGCGAGGCGCTGGAGATCCTGCGCGAGCAGAGCAAGCAGATGCCGATCCTCTACATGGCGGGCGCGCCCGAGCGCGAGAAGATCCGCTCGCTCGGCCTGGCGAACCTCTTCGACGAGAAGAACTTCATCATCCAGCCGAAGATGCGGTACCTGAAGTTCCTGCCGCTGGTCGCGCGCGCCGAATACGTCGTCACCGACTCGGGTGGCCTGTCGGCCGAGTGCTACTACCTCGGCCTGCCGTGCGCCGTGCACCGCGAGCGCACCGAGACGCCGCAGCACCTCGGCGAGACCGTCGTGCTGACCGAGATGCGCGGGGACAAGCTGCAGAACTTCCTCGACACCTACCAGAACCGCCGCGGCGACTCCTGGGTCGACAAGTTCCACCCGTCGGAGATCATCGTCGACACCCTGGCGCGCCTGGGCTACTGCTGACGCTTCGCGCGGCCTTCACGGAGTGACATGAAAGGCCCCTTCATTGCAAATTTTGCAATGAAGGGGCCTTTCATGTCACTTGAAGCCGTCTAAAGCGCCCACCCCAGCGTCAGTCGCCGCGATCGTCCGCGGCGTTCCATGAAGGCCTCCTTGAGGGACTCTGGGTCCCTCAAGGAGGCCTTCACGGACTCCAGGCCGCATCCCGCAGCCGAAGAGAGAGCTAGAGAGCCCGCCGTCCCGAAAGCGCCCGCCCCAGCGTCAGCTCGTCCGCGAACTCCAGGTCCCCGCCCATCGGCAGCCCCGACGCCAGTCGCGTCACGGTCAGGCCGGGGAAGTCGCGAAGCATCCGCACGAGGTACGTCGCGGTCGCCTCGCCTTCGGTGTTCGGGTCGGTCGCGATGATGATCTCGCTGATCTCCGCGCCACCGATCCGCGCGAGCAGCTCACGCATGCGCAACTGTTCCGGCCCGATGCCGGACAACGGGTCCAGCGCGCCGCCGAGTACGTGGTAGCGGCCCTTGAACTCGCGCGTCCGCTCGACGGCGAGGACGTCCTTCGGCTCCTCGACCACGCAGATGACCGTGAGATCGCGGCGGGTGTCGCGGCAGATCCGGCAGGTCTCCTGCTCCGAGACGTTGCCGCAGACCTCGCAGAACTGCACGCCTTCCTTGACCTTGCCGAGCACTTCCTGCAAGCGCGAGATATCCGCGGGATCGGCCGCCAGCAGGTGGAAGGCGATCCGTTGCGCGCTCTTGGGACCGA
The DNA here is from genome assembly GCF_044547565.1 of Amycolatopsis sp. NPDC052450. Lineage (NCBI taxonomy): Bacteria > Bacillati > Actinomycetota > Actinomycetes > Pseudonocardiales > Pseudonocardiaceae > Amycolatopsis > Amycolatopsis sp. NPDC052450. The sequence goes on from NZ_JBIUAQ010000001.1 coordinate 28,765, forward strand.
CGCCGGGCAGCCGCCCGAGCTCGTCGATCAGATCCTGGACGACACCCTCGTACAAGCTAGCCGCCGAGCCCGGGGAAGCCGCCGAGGTCCGGCATCCCGCCGCCGAGGCCGCCGGCGAGCGGGCCGAGTTTCTGTTCGGTGAGCTTCTGCGCGTTGGCCGAAGCGTCCCGCACGGCCGCGACGACCAGGTCGGACAGGGTCTCGACGTCGTCGGGGTCGACCACCTTGGGGTCGATGGCCAGCGCTTTGAGCTGACTGTCGCCGGACACGGTCGCGGTGACCAGGCCGCCGCCGGAAGTGCCGGTCACCTCCGTGTTGGCCAGTTCTTCCTGGGCCTCGACCAGCTTCTGCTGCATCTGCTGTGCCTGCTGCATGATCTGCGACAGGTCGAAGCCGCCACCGGGTTGCACCATGATCCGATCGGTCCTCTCCTGGAAAATCCCGTGCCGCCTACCAGCCTAGCCGTCACCCGTGTGGCACCGTGGGCGCCGTGCGACGACGGATGGGCCTCATGGTGGCGATCGGCTTGACGCTGTTCACGGCGTGCGGGGTGGACACCCCCGCGTCCTCGCCGTCGAGTCCGTCGGCTCCGGGGACCACCACGGTCTTCACCACGCTTCCGCAGCCGAGTCCGAAGACGAGCGCGCCGCCTTCGAGCGCGCCTCAGCCGCCTCCGAGCACACGGCAGCCGAAGACGGGCAAGGTCGTCGTGCTCGATCCCGGCCACAACGGCGGGAACTCCGGGAAGCCCGGCGAGATCAACAAACAGGTCCCGGCGGGGCGCGGGAAGACGAAACCGTGCAACACCACCGGAACCTCGACGAATTCCGGCTATTCCGAGCACGCGTTCACCTGGGACGTGTCGCAGCGGATCTCGCAGGCCTTGGCGGCCAAGGGAATCCGCGTCATCCTCACCCGGCAGAACGACACCGGGGTCGGGCCGTGCGTCAACGAACGAGCCGCGATCGGGAACGACGCCGAAGCGGACGCCGTCGTGTCGATCCACGCGGACGGCTCGAATTCCGCCGGAGCGCACGGTTTCCACGTCGCCTATTCCGCCCCGCCCCTGAACCCCCAGCAGGGCGAGCCCTCGGTGAAACTCGCGACGGCGTTGCGGGACGGCATCCGCGCGGGTGGCTTCCCGACGTCGACGTACCTCGGTTCGAACGGGCTCGCCCCGCGCGGCGACCTCGGTGGTCTCAATCTCTCGACCCGTCCTGCCGCACTCGTGGAATGCGGGAACATGCGCAACGCCGCCGAGGCGGCGGCGATGGCGAGCGAAGAAGGACGTCAGCAGTACGCGGCCGTCATCGCGAAGGCCATCGAGGACTACCTAGCGGGCTAGGGAGTCGGCTGGACCGCTTCCACCGCAGGCGCCGAGGCCACCAGCCCGTCCGGTTCCGTTTCCCGGGCGCCGGAACGGAAGGCGCGGACGCGGCGTCCCTCCCCTTGCCGCGTCCGCGCGTTCCCACAACCGGAAGAGCTTCGCCCGTTCGTCGCGTCCGGCCCGGCAGACCGTCGCGATCCGTTCCAGCGGACCGAAGGCGACCGGAATGGTCACACCGCTGCAGTAGCGATGCACCGTCGACCGGTTCAGCCGCGCCTTGGCGCCGATCCGTTCGTAGCTGTGACCACTACGCCGTTTCAGCTCCGCGAGAAGTTCCGCCAAGGCGCGGCCGTGCTCTCCACCTGTCATGGCCCCTCCCCGGATGATGCCCACGAAGCGTCACCGATGGCCGCGCGCGGGGACACACCTTTTCCTCCCAGCGGAAACCCTGTCGCCACCTGACATCCCAGAGATGTCCCAGGCGCCCACGTTCCCGCAGGTCAGCAACGGGTTTTCGGCTCACCCTCCCGGATCGGGCCGAACTGCTTGCCGAGCCGCGTAAGGCACGTTTGAGTTACCGGCAGCGAATGAAATGCCGTCTTGAGGGGGACATGGCATGACTCTGCGCATGATCTTCGATCGTGAGGATCTCCAAGGGATCCGGATCGCCGAAGCACCCGACCCGCTGTGGGAACTGGTTCTCGGTTCACATCAACTGCGGGAGAACCACCCGTCGGCCTGGCGCCGGCGAGTCCAGCTGAGCGCGCGGCACGACGAAGAAGCGGCACGATCACTGAAGACGCTGTTCACACTGGTTCCGCCGAAGGGGAACTTTCCCGACTTCCTGACCCCGCCCGGATCGGCAGGGTCGTTCGAAAGCGGGCTCGAAGCGGTGGCGTGCACACCCCGCCGCCGGTTGTGCGCCGATCTCCGGACCGTGTTCACCGGCGCCACGCAGCCCTGGGTGAAACGGCTCGCCGACGGCGATCGCGAGGAGGTGCACGGGGTCGTCGGCGCCCTGCGCGGCTCCTACGAACTGGTGATCGCGCCGTTCTGGCACGGCATGCGCGAGACCGTCGCCGCCGATCGCGCCCGCCGCGTCCGCACGCTGGCCACCGAGGGGGCGGGGGCGATGGTGCGCGGCATCCCCGGCGTGCGCGGCTGGGACGGCGAGGTGCTGGAGATCGCGTACCCCCGGGAGCGGACCGTCCACCTCGGCGGCCGGGGGCTGACCTTGATCCCGAGCCGGTTCTGCGCGAACACGCCGGTCACCTTCATCGATCCGGCGCTGCCGCCGGTGCTGCTCTACCCCGCCCGGGTGACGAGCGCCCGTCCGGCGGACACGTCCCCCGAACTGGTGGCGCTTCTCGGCCGGACCCGCGCCGAGAGCCTCGGCGCGCTGCGCGTACCGCGGACGACCAGCAAGCTGGCCACCTGCCTCGGCACGTCGATCGGCACGGCCAGCAAACAGGCCGCCGTGCTGCGCGAGGCCGGGCTCGTCTCCAGCGCCCGGCAGGGCGGCGCCATCCTGCACCACCTCACCCGCCTCGGCACGGCTTTGCTCACCGGGGAACTCCACGAAGGGACCTCTCCATGAAATCGGTACTCGCCGCCGTCGCCCTGCTCCTCGGCACGGCCGCCCCCGCCGCCGCGGCGACGGACTTCCCGGTGTTGCAGATGAACCTGTGCCGCAGCGGTGTCGCGAAATGCTTCGACCAGGGCGGGACGAACCCGATGGGGAAGGCGGCGAGCACGATCGTCGCGGTGAACCCGGCCGTCGTGACGTTGAACGAGGCATGTTCGTCGGAGACGACGAAGCTGGCCGCCGACGTCAAGGCGCAGTCGGGCCGGGTCTACACGGTCGTGTGGCAGCCCGTCGGCAAGAAGGAGAACGGCCGGACGACGCCGTATCCGTGCACGTCAGGGCGTGGCGAATACGGCATCGCGGTACTGGCCAGACAGGACCTCGGCGCGGTGAAGGCGCGCGAAGGCGGCTACTACGGGCCTCAGGACGGCGGGGCGGAACAGCGCGCCTACCTGTGCGCGAAGTTCGGCACGGTCAACGCGTGCACCACGCACCTGTCGACGAAGCGGCCCGCGGTCGAACAGCAGTGTCAGGACCTGAAAGGGCTGCTGGCGAAGTACGGCACCGGCACCGTGTTCGGCGGTGACCTGAACCTGAGCTACCCGGGTGATCCGAGCGCGCAGGCGTGCGTTCCCGCCGGGTCGTTCCGGAAGGGCGACGGCAGCGTGCAGCACATCATCGCCGGGGGTGCCTTCGGCTTCGGCAGCTCCGGGAAGACGTCGATCCCCGGCACCGATCACCCGGCCTGGCGGGTCACCCTGACCCGCTGATCCCGCATCCAGGTGACTACTTGCGTTCGTCGAGGGGGCGGGCGTTGAGGTGGTCGGTGAGGAGTTTCCGGGCGATCTCTTCCGGATCCTTATCGGGCGGGAGCGGCGGAGGCGGCGGAGCGGGACTCGCGTCCTCGTTGTAGAGGTCCTCGTCCTCCTCCGCCGGCTCGGGCGGGAGCGGGATGTCGGGCTCGGTCGTGACCACCTTCGGCCGCTGGGGCTCCGGCTTCGGCGCGGGAGGCGCCGGAGCGGCGGAGGGCGCTTCGGCGGACCGGCGGGTGAAGGAACGCTCAGGCGCGGACGGCGGCGGCGCGGCCTTGGGAGCGGCTGCCTGCCGGGCCTGCGCGGCACCGTGGACGCACCGGATCTGCCAGTCGTCTTCGAAGACCGCCTTGAACGCGGCCGCGATGCGCTCCGTGTGCAGCGGTTCGGAAAGCCTGCGGACCACCGGTTCCGCGTTGTGCGTGAGCGTGACGGCGTTGCCTTCGACACTCACCACACTCGCCTGCGTGAGCATCGCGCCGGTGACGGTGCCGCCCGGGATCTTGCGGATCGCGGCCTGCACCTGCGGCCAGCGGGCGCGGATCCCGTCCACGTCCGTCGAGCCGCCCGAAGGCGCTGCCGCCGCCGCGGGCGCGGCCGGCGGCGGGGTGGGCGCGGACGGGCGTTGCGGGGCGGGCCGTTCGGCGACCGGTTCCGGCCGCGCGACGGGCTGGGGTGCCGGTGCGGCCTGTGGAGACGGCGCGGACTGCTGAGCGGGTGCGGCGGGTCGTTGCGACGGCCGCTGGAACTCGCGGACGGGTTCACCCGAAGGCGCTGCCGGGGCAGGCGCGGACTGCGCCACCGGAGCAGCCTGAGGGGCTTGCGCTGCCGGAGCAGCCTGTGCCGGAGCACTGGCGACGGGCGCCGGGGCCGAAGCGGCACGCCGCTCGAGCCGTTCGAGACGGGCGAGCAACGCGTCGGTGCCCTCGGCGACCGACGGCAGCAGCATCCGCGCCGTCAGCAGTTCCAGCACCAGCCGCGGCGAGGTCGCGCCCCGCATCTCCAAGAGTCCATTGTGGACGATGTCGGCGTAGCGCGAGAGCGTGGCGGGCTCCAGTTTGCCCGCCTGCTCCTTCATCTTCTTGAGTTCGTCGTCCGGCGCTGCGACCAGCCCGCGCTCGCCCGCGTCCGGCACCGAGCGCAGCATCACCAGATCGCGCAGGCGGTCGAGCAGGTCGGTGGCGAACCGTCGCGGGTCGTGCCCGGCCTCGGCGAGGCTCTCGACCGTGCCGAACACGGCCGCCGCGTCGTCCGCGGCCAGCGCGTCGACCATGCCGTCGATGAGCGCGACGTCGGTGACACCCAGCAGCGACACCGCGCGCGAGTAGTCGACGCCGTCCGGCCCGGCCCCCGCCAGCAGCTGGTCCAGCACCGATTGCGTGTCCCGCGCCGAACCACCGCCCGCGCGGATGACCAGCGGATACACCGCGGGCTCGACCTGCGCGCCCTCGGCGGCGACGTTGCGTTCCAGCAGCTCACGCATGGAGCTGGGCGGGATCAGCCGGAAGGGGTAGTGGTGCGTCCGCGACCGGATGGTGGGCAGCACCTTGTCCGGTTCGGTGGTCGCGAAGATGAAGATCAGGTGCTCCGGCGGCTCTTCCACGATCTTCAGCAGGGCGTTGAAGCCCTGCGTGGTGACCATGTGCGCCTCGTCGATGATGAAGACGCGGTAGCGCGAGTCCGCCGGGGCGTAGAAGGCCCTGTCCCGCAGCTCACGGGCGTCGTCGACGCCACCGTGGCTGGCGGCGTCGAGTTCGGTGACGTCGACGCTGCCGGGGCCTTCGGGCGCGAGGTTGCGGCACGAGTTGCACTCGCCGCACGGATCCGGCGTCGGGCCCTTCGCGCAGTTCAGTGAACGCGCCATGATGCGGGCGCTCGACGTCTTGCCGCAGCCGCGCGGGCCCGAGAAGAGGTAGGCGTGGTTGATGCGCCCGGCGGCGAGCGCCGTACGCAGCGGATCGGTCACATGCTCCTGCCCGACGACCTCGGCGAAGGTAGCCGGACGGTACTTTCGGTATAGAGCTAGAGCCACGCGGCGAGACTACCGGGAGGGGCCGACAGGGTGAGACCAGCACCGACCCCGGGAACGTATCCGGTCCGCTTCGGAGCCGCCGAACTGCTGCGCGACGCCGACCGCCCGAACGCCTGGATGATCACGGTCGACGGGGTCGCCCAGTCGCACGTCAACCTCGACGACCCCACGGATCTCGAGTTCGACTACATCCGCCGGATCGCCGACGTCGTCGACTGCCTCGGCGAAGGCCCACTCGACGTGCTGCACGTCGGCGGGGCGGCCTGCACGCTCCCCCGCTACATCACCGCCGCGCGGCCGCGCTCGCGGCAGCTGGTCTTCGACGCCGACGGCGAGCTCGTCGCGCTCATCCGCGAGCAACTAGGCCTGAAGGGACTGAAGGTCCGTGTCGGCGACGGCCGCGAAGGCGTCTCCGGCAGGTACGACGCTTCGGCCGACCTGGTCATCGTGGACGCTTTCGAGCGCGGAATCCTGGCCGGCGGGCTCGCGACCGTCGAGTTCACGAACGAGGTCGCGCGCGTCCTTCGGCCGGCCGGGACCTACCTGGCCAACATCTCCGACGGCCCGAACCTGCCGTTCCTCCGCCGGTTCCTGGCGACACTGGCGACGTCGTTCCCGCACCTCGCGCTGCTCGCGGAGCCGGGTGTCCTGCGGGGCCGCCGGTTCGGGAACATCGTCGTCGCCGCTTCCCGCGTCGAACTCCCGGTGACCGAGATGACCCGCCGGGCCGCGTCGTCCGCGTACCCGGCCCGCTGCGTCGCTGGTGAGGACCTACGGCAGCTCCAGGGCAAAGCGAAACCCGTCACCGACGCGGACGCCGTGCCGTCACCTGTGCCGCCGAAGGACGTCTTCGGGATCTTCTAGGCTCGTGAGTGGCGATTCGGGTGTCTTGGGTCGGGATCGAAGGTCCGTGCTGAGCTCGGCCCGCGCCGAGGCAGACCCGCGCATGAAGGTCTCAAGTCGGGCGCTCACGTGAGTGGTCGCGGTTCGTGGGTGGTGATTCGGGTCAGGGCCGGCCGTGTTCCAGGTGCCTACGGCGGGATGGATCGGGTTCGCAGGTTCGTGAGGGACTCCTTCCCTACCCTGAGAGTAGGGAAGGGGCCCTTCACCTCGGGCCGGGCCGAGGCGGCGCTGCTGCCGCAGGCCGGCAGGAACGCCACCATGAGTCTCGGCCGCTATAGCGACGGCGCGTGAAACCCAGTACATGAAGGACCCCATCCTTGCGCCCAGGTACAGCAAGGACCCCTTCATGTACTTCAAACCAGGCATCACGCAAGAAGCGCCGAAGGTCACGCGGTAGGTACCCAAGGGGAGGCTCGCCAGAACCCGAATCGCCACGACCACGGGTGGGGCGGGACCGACCCCGGAAATGAAAGGGGATCCCGCGCACCCGTCAGAGCTTGCTTATCCTTGCTGCCTTCCGGCCCTGGGGAGGTTCACAAGATGGACGCCGCGCGGGATCCGGGGACCAGTGTAGTCACTCCCCTCCAGGCATGGAGGACAGTGGGGGGTATGAGTACTCCGACCTGGGCAGATGTCCTCAAGGCCGCCGAAGCCGTCCACCCGTTCGTGCGACACACGCCGCTGCTGCGCGCCGAGGTCGACGGGCGGCCGCTGGTGCTCAAGCTGGAGCATCTGCAGCGGAGCGGGTCGTTCAAACTGCGGGGCGCGGTGAACGCGCTGCTGAGCGGGCCGTTGCCGGAGCGGGTGCTGACGGCGTCCGGCGGCAACCATGGGCTGGGTGTGGCGACGGCGGCTTCGCTGCTGAATCTGCCCGCGACGGTGTACGTGCCGGAGTCGGCTCCGCAGGCGAAGACGGCCAGGATCGAGGCCGCGGGCGCGAAGCTCATCCGTCACGGAGCGACGTACGCCGAGGCCGCCGCGAAGGCGCTCGAAGCCGCCTCTGAGCCGGGTACGCGGTATCTGCACGCGTACGACGATCCCGCCATCGTCGCTGGTCAGGGCACTGTGGCGGCCGAAGTGGTCCAGGACGCGCCGGATGTCGACGCGTTCTTGGTCGCGGTCGGCGGCGGCGGGCTGGTCGCGGGGACGTCGCTGGCCGGGTTGCCGACGTACGCCGTCGAGCCGGAGCGGTGCCGCGCGCTCGACGCGGCGCTGACGGCGGGCGAGCCGGTGGACGTGGAGATCGACTCGGTGGCGTCGTCGGCGCTGGGCGCGACCAGGATCGGGAGCGTCCCGTTCGCCGTCCTGCGGGATCGAGTGACCTCCGTGCTGGTCAGCGACGCGGAACTGCTCGCCGCGCGGGACCGGCTCTGGGAGGAGTTCCGCCTCGCCGTCGAACCGGCCGCGGCCGTCCCGTTCGCCGCGTGGCTGGCCGGACGGACCGAGGGTGCGCTGCCCTGCGTCATCCTGTGCGGCGCTAACAGTGATTGGACGCCCGGAGCCTGACCCGGAACTCCGTCCGCCCCGGACGGCTGGCGACCCCGACCTGTCCGCCGTGCGCGGCGACGACGGCCGCGACGATGGCCAGCCCGAGTCCGGTGCTGCCCGCCGCCCGTGACCTCGAATCGTCGCCGCGGGCGAAGCGTTCGAAGACGTCCGGGAGGATTTCCGGCGGAATACCCGGACCACTGTCGACAATGGACAGTGTCGCCATCGAGTCCACTATGGACAGCGAGGTGGTGACCTCGGTGCCCGCCGGGGTGTGCGTGCGCGCGTTGCCCAGCAGGTTGATCACCACCTGGTGCAGCTGATCCGCGTCGCCGAGGACGGTGATCGGTTCCGGCGGCACCTCCAGCAGCCACTTGTGCTCCGGCCCGGCGACGTGCGCGTCGGCGACGGCGTCCGCGACCAGCCGGGACAGATCGACCGGCTGGTGCACCACCGGACGGCCGGAGTCGAGCCGCGCGAGCAGCAGCAGATCCTCGACCAGGCCGGTCATCCGCGTCGATTCCGACTCGACCCTTCCCATCGCGAACGCGATGTCCGGCGGCACCTCGGAGCCGGACCGCCGGGTGAGTTCCGCGTAACCGCGGATGGCCGCGAGCGGGGTCCGCAGTTCGTGGCTGGCGTCCGCGACGAACCGGCGCACCCGGCTCTCGCTGGCCTGGCGGGCGGACAAGGCACTCGCGATGTGGCCGAGCATGCGATTGAGCGCGAAGCCGACCTTGCCGACCTCGGTGCGCGGATCCGTGTCCACTTCGGACACTCGTTCGAACAGTGCGACCTCGCCGCGGTCCAACGGCAGCTCGGCGACCCGGGTCGCCGTGGCGGCCAGGCGGTCGAGGGGTTTCATGGTGCGCCGCACGGTCACCGCGCCGAGCGCGCCCGCCAGCAGGATGCCGCCGACGGCCACCCCGCCGAAGATGAAACCGAGGTTCCACAACGTGTCCGTGACGTCCTTTGTGGGCAGTCCGGTGATCGCGACGCTGCCGTTGGCCGCCGATTTGGCCACCACGCGGTACTCCCCGAGTGGGCCCAGGTCCACGTCGGTGGGCTTGTCGGTCGGCGTCGACCGCAGGAGCGCGGACATCTGGCCCGGGCCGAGCGGGTCGTGGGGGAACGGATCGGCGATCTTCGCGTCGTAGCTGGACCGCAGCACCGCCGCGATCACCCGCCCGTCCGGGAGGATGTTCACGAACAGCGAACCGGTGCTCTGCCCGTACGCGCGCAGGCCCTCGGGAACCCTTTCCCCGCCGGGACGGCCCGGTGGCGCCGGACGGCTCGCGCGTTCACTCGTCTCGGCGAGCCGGGCGTCGAGCTGGTCGAACAGGAAGTCGCGCAACGCCAGTTCGGTCACCACGCCGACCACCAGGCAGACGAGCGCGAGCAGCCCCGCGACCTGCGCGATCAACCGCCGTCGCAGGGACCACGGCCGCCTACCCCGCGGGTTTGAGGACATACCCGGCGCCGCGCATCGTGTGGATCATCGGTTCCCGGTCGGCGTCGATCTTCTTGCGGAGGTAGGAGATGTACAGCTCGACGATGTTGGCCTGGCCGCCGAAGTCGTAGCTCCACACCCGGTCGAGGATCTGCGCCTTCGACAGCACCCGCTTCGGATTCCGCATGAGGTAACGCAGCAGCTCGAACTCGGTAGCGGTCAGCGGCACCGAATCGCCGCCACGGTGCACTTCGCGGCTGTCCTCGTCCAAGGTCAGGTCTCCGACGACGAGCGTCGAACCGCTCGGCCCGGCCACCCCGCCCGCGCGGCGCAGCAGCGCGCGCAGCCGCAACGCGACCTCCTCCAGGCTGAACGGTTTGGTGACGTAGTCGTCGCCGCCCGCGGTGAGCCCGGCGATCCGGTCCTCCACCGCGTCCTTCGCGGTCAGGAACAGCACCGGCAGGTTCGGCACCTCGGAACGCAGGCGCCGCAACACGTCCAGGCCGCTCATATCCGGCAGCATGACGTCCAGCACCACCGCGTCCGGCCGGAATTCCCTCGCGACGCGGACCGCCTCGATCCCGTCGGCGGCGGTGCGGATGTCCCAGCCCTCCATGCGCAGCGCCATCGACACGAGCTCGGACAGGGTCGCCTCGTCGTCGACGACCAGCACCCGCACGGGGCTGCCGTCGGCACGGCGCAGGCCCGCCTTGCCGGAACCGGGCGAAGGGACGTTCACACTGGTCATGCTGCCATCCTGGGCGGCCCCGATGAGGCTTCTCTGTGTCCCGCCTGTGCGTTTCCTGTGAACGATCACCCTGCCGGGGAGCGAAAACACAGCGCGTGCCCACCGACGGCACAGCTTCCGCACAGCGACGGCGCCGACCATGGCCGCAACCGACCACACGGAGGCGACCAGATGACCGAACCGACCAAACCCGCCGAACCCCCGGCGGACGAGACCGCCACCTGGGGCGCGCCTGCCCCGGCGGGTGAACCGAAGAAGACCTGGTCGGGCCGCAAGACCGCGATCGCCGCCGGGGTGGCGGTGGTGATCGCCGCCGGCGGCGGGGCCGCGATCTGGGCCGGAACCGCCGCGAACGGCGCCGAACAGGGCGGGATGATGGGCGGCCCCGGCGGCGGCCGGGTGCTCATGGGCCCTGGCGGGGGTATGCCGCGCGACACGCTGCACGGCGACTTCGTCGTCTCCGACGGCAAGGGCGGCTACCGCACCGAACGGACGCAGACCGGCGAGATCACCGAGATCAGCGCGACGTCCATCAGCCTCACCAGCAAGGACGGCTACAAGCAGGTCTACACGATCGACGCGTCGACACGGAAGACCGGCGATCCCAAGACCGGCGAGACGGTGACGGTGAACGCCACGGTCACCGGCGACGCCGCGACGGCGACGACCATCGGCAAACCGGGGCAGAACCAGCGCGGCGGGCCCGGTCAGGGGCAACAGGGGCAGGACGGCCCGCGCCGCTACTGAGCCAGGACGGCGAGCAGCGCGGCGGCCGTCTCGGCGGGCTCCTGCCCGGTGGTGTCCAGGACGACGCGATCGGTGCGGGCCTGCCGCATCCGGGCCGCCTCGGTGACCGCGCGGGCGGCCACCCGGTCCCGTACGACAGGTGGCACGCCGCGTAGTTCGTCACCCGCCAGCAGCGCGCTTTCGCCCTCGGCGCGGCGCCCGACGCGTTCGGTGAGCGTCGGGGCGTCCGCGTCGAGGTGGACGACGGTGACCTCCTCGAAGACCCGCCGGTGCTCCGGCAGGAATTCCCTGGCGACGACGATCAACCGCTTCGCTCCGGCTTCGCGGTAGCCGCGCCAGACGGCCGCGAGATTCGCCGCCTCCAGTGCCGGATCCGGGCCGGGATTCGCGAAGCCGAGTTGCGCGAGATCGACGTAGGCGACGGGCATCTCGCGTGCCCAGAGGTCCCGCAGCGCGCTGAAGGCGGCCGTCGATTTGCCGACCGCCGTCGGTCCGGTCACCACCGTCACCGGACCGGGCGATGGCTCCACGACACCCGGCACCCGGACCGGTCCATCGCCTGCGACGCAACGCGGGAACAGTGCCTCCACGGTCTCCTCGTGCCGCTGCCCGGTCGTGTCCATCGCCTCGCCGAAACCGGTGCGGTCGTAGGCGTCCGCCACCGCGTACAGGTCGGGCAGCGCCGCGGCGGGTGAACCCCGGCCGAGGAACCGGCTCCGGAGTTCGTCCCGATCGCACGTCAGCCGAATGAGGGTGAGATCGAAGTCGCCGCCCTCGAAATGCGGCTCGACACCGTTTCCGGGGTCCACGATCCCGGACACGACGAGCTGCCTGGCACCCCGCGCGCGCAGAATCCCCAGCACCCGCAGCAAATTGGCCGCCTTGATCGCGTGTGCGGCTTCGCCACCGCCCGGAGGCGGGCCGATCAACCCGAGCTGGTCGATGTCGACGTACGCGACGTTGCCGCCCGCTTCCACGATGCGCGTGTACAAACCCCAGGCGGTGGTGGATTTCCCGGCTCCCGGTGCCCCGGTCGTCCAGAGCACGGGCGTCTTCGTGGTCCCCATGGCTTTCGATCTTAGGAACCCCTGTCCAGCGAAATAGGGCAGAGTTGGGCGCGTGCGGGACATCAGTGGTTCGCTGGCGAGGCAGGCGTATGCGGTCGCGGCCGTCTGCCTGGTCGCCGACGCCGGGCTGTATCTCATCGGCGGACCACCGCTCTCGCTCGGCTGGCAGGTGTGGGTGGTGCTGGTGGGCGGAATCCTCGCCAACGCGGCGCTCGCCGGGCCTTCGCGGTACTCCGGCTGGGTTTCCGCCGCGCACGCCGTCCTGCTCGTCGCCGCGCCGCTCCTGCTGTACCCGTACGACCACTACCTGCAGGCCACGAACGCGGGCGTGCTGATCGCGGGCTACCGCGCGGGTGCCTGGCTCGCGACCAGACCCGCGCTGGCCGCACTCGCCGCGATGCTCGCCGGTCTCGTCGCCTGCAGCCTCATCCCGGCCGACCGGGGCGATCGGGACTGGCGGGTGCTGATCATCGACGTCGGCGTGAGCGGGCTGCTGCCGTGGATGGTCGGCCGCTACACGACCGCGCGGCGCGCGTACATCGCCGATCTCCAGCGCGCGGAGGAACGACGGCAGCAGCACGAAGCCGAGGCCGTCCGCCGGGCCGTCGCCGAAGAACGCACGACGATCGCGCGCGACCTGCACGATGTGATCTCCCACCACGTCAGCGCGATCGGTGTGCACGCCGGCGCCGCGCGGCTCGGGCTGCCGGAGGGAGAACCCGCCGTGCGGCGTTCGCTCTCGGCCGTCGAATCGTCGAGCCGGGCCGCGATGGCCGACCTGCGGCGTCTCCTGGATCTCTTGCACGGCAAGGAGAACGGCGACGCGCAACGGCAGCCGGGGCTGGACAACCTCGACGAACTGCTCGACAACCTCCGCACCGCCGGGCTGCCCGCGCGGCTGACCAGTCACGGCGGGCCGCGGGAACTGCCGGGATCGGTGGACATCGCGTTGTACCGCATCGCGCAGGAGGCGCTGACGAACGCGCTCCGGCACGGTCGCGGCGGGACCGTCGAGATCGACCTCGCCTACCGGCAAACGGAGGTCGTCCTCACCATCACGAACGAGATGGGCCACCCGAACACGTCCGCCGAGTCGACGAAACGCGGTCTCGCCGGAATCCGGCAGCGCGTCGCGTTGTTCGGCGGCCAGGCGGAATGCGGACCGCTCGACGACGGGCGGCGCTGGCGGATTCGAGTCGGTTTTCCTTTGGAGGCACAGTGATCCGGGTTCTGCTGGCGGACGACCACGCGATGTTCCGCTCCGGGATGCGCGCGGTGCTGGACACCCAGGCGGACTTCGAATGCGTCGGCGAGGCAGCGGACGGACGCGAAGCCGTCGCACAGGCGGCCGCGCTGCGCCCGGACGTCGCCGTGCTCGACGTCCGGATGCCCAAATTGGACGGTCTGGCCGCGACCGAGGCGATCATGTCCGCGCCGGGCAACGACACCCGCGTGCTCGTGCTGACGACCTACGACTCCGACGAGTACGTGTATCGCGCGCTGCGCGCCGGGGCGAGCGGGTTCCTGTTGAAGAGCCTCGCGCCCGAGGAACTCGTTTCGGCCATGCGCGTCGCCGCACGCGGAGACGCGCTGATCGACCCGACGGTGACCCGGCGGCTCGTGTCGACCTTCGCCACCAGCATCGAACCCGCGGCCGCCGAACCGGCGGAACTGGAACGGCTCACCTCACGCGAACGCGAAGTCCTCATGCTCGTCGCCGACGCCTCCAGCAACGCGGAAATCGCCGCGCACCTGCACGTGGGCGAAGAGACGGTGAAGACCCACGTTTCCCGTATCCTCGCCAAACTGGGATTGCGCGACCGGGTGCACGCCGTCGTCTACGCGTTCCGGAACGGCCTCGTCGGCAGACGATGATCGGTTCGCCGGACGGGGCTCCCGGTGCCAGAATCACCGCAGGGCACGTCGAGGCGGGGAGCCGTGGATGAAACGCTGGGTGACGCTCACGATCGGACTGGTCTTCCTGCTGGTGGGCGGCGTCTGGGTGCTCCAGGGCGCCGGCGTGCTGACCGGCAGCTTCATGACCGGGCAGAAACTGTGGTTCCTGATCGGGCTCGTCGCGTTCCTGGTCGGGGTGGTGCTGGTGGCGGCCACCGCCCGCCGCACCCGGCGGGCTCCCACCGAGGATTAGCCGCGCCTTTCACGCTTTCGGACTTCTCCGGCCGCCGACACGCGCCCTCGTGCCGCCTGATCCTGCACGCCTGACGTTTGTGGTTTCGCCGTCCGCCGGTAAAGGGACGACACGCGTGATCAGAGAGACGGCACCCGTGTCCAGCCGGACGACACGCCGCGGTATCCAGTCCAGCGCGCGAAATCCGTCGCCGTACGGCGAACTCGCGTGATTGAAGGCGTAACTCACGTGATTGAAGGCGTAACTCGCGTGATTGGAGGCGTAACTCGCGGTCTCAGGCGATCTTGAAGATCGGGTAGCCGGGCGCGATCGCCAGCAGTTCTTCGTCGGAGGCTTTCGCGTCGACACCGTCGAAGAACACGCCGACCTCGAACTTCCAGCGCTTGAGGTACGCGCGCAGGATCGCCGGCTTCTCGTCGTCGGCGAGTTCGGTGTAGCCGAACGTCTCGGTCCGGCGCCCGACGCTGAGCTGTCCCTCACCCGCGACGCGCAGGTTGCGCACCCACTGCGTGACACCGCGCGGCGCGACCAGGTAGCGCTCCCCGTCCAGCTTCAGCAGGTTGACCGGGACCGAGCGCGGTTCGCCGCTCTTCCGGCCCCGGACCGAGAGCACCCGGCTGCCCAAGACGGACACGCCGAGTTTCGTCAGCTTGAGCACGAACTCGTTGAACGCGTTGGTGGCCTTGGCCGGCTTGACGTAGCGGGCGGCGACAGTGGTGCCGGAGGCGGTCGCGCTGGGGACAGTCGTGCTGGGGACAGTCGTGCTGGGGATAGTGGCACTGGGTGTGGCGGTGCTGTGGGCGGCGGTGCCGGCGGTGGAGGAAGTGGTGGTCATCTCGGCTCCTCGAAGTCCGAGAGAGCAGTGCTCTCTGTTAAGAGCAGTGAACACCAGAGCGGTGCGTCATGTCAAGAGCAGTGCTCTCGTTTAGGTGCGATGCTCTATGGTGAGAGCATGGCTGCCACCCAGACCGCGCGCGAACGCGCCCGAGCCGAGCTCACCCGTGAGATCAAGGACGAAGCCCGCCGCCAGCTCGCCGAGGTCGGCGCGCTCGGCCTCTCGCTCCGCGCGGTCGCGCGGGAGCTGGGCATGGTCTCGTCGGCGTTGTACCGGTACTTCTCCAGCCGCGAACAGCTGCTGACCGCGCTGATCGTCGACGCCTACAACGCCGTCGGCGAAGCCGCGGAGGCGGCCGACGATCCCAAGAAGTCCTCGCTGGCACGCTGGGAGTCGATCTGGCACGCGGTCCGCGCCTGGGCGAAGGCGCACCCGCACGAGTACGCGCTGATCTACGGCTCGCCGATCCCCGGTTACCAGGCCCCGCAGGACACCGTCGCCCCCGCGGGCCGGGTGGCGTTCGCGCTGGTCGCGGTCCTGCGCGACGCGAATCTCCGGGTCGAAACCGAGGTCGGCGAGATGCCCGTCGAGCTACTGCACCAGCTCGACGCCGTCACCGGAGTCCTCAAGATCAACCTGGCGCCCGAGACGGCCTCCCGGCTGATCATGGCCTGGACCCAGCTGTTCGGGATGATCAACTTCGAGCTGTTCGGCCAGTACGTCGGCTCCGTCGACCCTTCGGACGCCTTCTTCGCGCACGGTATCCGTCAGATGGCCGAGTTCACCGGGATCAAGATGACCGGCTGAGCGCGGTCCAAGACCGCATCAGCAGCTGGACGGCGTCCACCACGTCCTCGTCGCCGGTCCCCTCGGGACTGAGGAAACGCTGCAACAGGAGTCCGTCCTCGAGCGCGTGCAGGATCAACGCGAGGAAGGCCGGGTCCGCGGGCGGTTCCGCGCCCCGCGCGGCGAGCTCGGTCCGGATCGAAGTCTCCAGCAGCGCCCTTGTCGACTTCTCGCCTTCGCCGACGAGCGGGCGCGCGTCGGGATTCCGCAGCGCGTAAAGGGCCAGTTCGGTGCGCAGGGTGAGCCAGCCGGCGAGGTGTTCGGCGCGTTCGACGTTCCACGCGCGCAGGCGGTCCATCATCTCCGCGAAGGAGCCGACGCCCTCACGCAGCGCGGAGACCTCTTCGGCCTCGCGCTGGGTCCGGCGGCGCAGCAGTTCGACGACCAGCTCGTGCTTGCCGTCGAAGTTGCCGTAGAAGGCGCCTCGGGTGAATCCGGCCCGTTCGGCGATCTGCTCGACGGACGTGCCGTTGACCCCGCGTTCGGAGAACAGCTCGGCGGCCGCCGCGAGCAAGCGCTGCCTGGTCTGCTCGCGGCTTTCTTCCCGCGTCAAGCGTTTCGCCGTCACACGGCGATCTTAGAGCTGTGCCGAATCAGCTCTCGGCGGGAGAACGTCCGTTCTTCCGGCCGGTCAGCCACACCCCTCCCGCGAGGACGGCGGCGGCGACCACGACGGCCACCGCGGTGAGCGGCCACAGCGCCTGGCTCGCCAAGAACGCGGCGATCGCGCCGAAGAGAACGGCGACGAGGAGCAACGGCGTGGTCCGGACGGCTGTGGCGGCGGGGACGGTCACCATGGGAGCTTTCCCTTCGGGGTGGGGCGCGAAACACTTGGTCTTCGCGGAGGGGACCGCGCCGCGTCGGTGGCCTTACGCCGAGTGGGGCACGGATCACCCTTCCGGGCGAGATACCGACGTGGCGGCTAGCGTCACGCCGGGGATGACATCGAGGGAAAGGCGGCTCGCGGTGGAGAAGTGGGCGGAGCAGGTCGGCAGGATCCGGGTCATCGGAACCGGGGTGATGGGCCGGGGCATCGTCCAGCTCGCCGTGACGGCGGGGCTCGAGGTCGAGCTCGCCGACGCCCGGCCCGACGCCGTCGGCGAGGCCATCGACCATGTCGGCGCGATGCTCGGCAAGCTCGCCTCGAAGGGCAAGATCACCGAAGAAGCCGCCACGGCCGCGAAAGGCAGGCTGATCGCGGCCGGAGACCCGCTGGCCCCCGCCGACGGTGTCGACCTCGTCATCGAAGCGGTCCGCGAGGACCTGGAGATCAAACGCGCGCTGTTCGCCGAGCTGGAACGGGTCTGCGGCCCGGACACCGTGTTCGCCACCAACACCAGCTCGCTCTCTGTCACCGAGATCGGTGCCGCGCTGACCGATCCGGGCCGGCTGCTCGGCCTGCACTTCTTCAACCCGGTCCCGCTGATGCGGCTGGTGGAGGTCGTGCCCGGCGCGCGGACCGCCGCGTGGCTGCCGCCCGCCGTGACCGAACTCGTCCGCGGCTGGGGACACGAACCCGTCCTCGCGCGCGACGCGCCGGGCTTCCTGGTCAACCACGCCGGCCGCGGGCTGGGCACTGAGGCACTGCAGATCCTCGCCGAGGGGATCGCGACCCCGGCCGAGGTGGACCGCGTCGCGCGTGACGTGCTCGGCTTGAAACTCGGCCCGTTCGAACTGCTGGACCTCACCGGCCTCGACGTCTCGCACGCCGTGCTCGAAAGCATCTGGAGCGGCTTCCACGGCGAACCGCGGCTGCGGCCGTCGTGGCTGACGCGTCCCCGCGTCGCCGCCGGACTGTTCGGACGCAAGAACGGCGAGGGCTTCTACAGCTACGTCGACGGGCAACAGCAGGTGGAGCCGGAGCCTGCCGCGCCGGAGGCCCCCACCACTCCCGTGTGGGTCGACGACGAACGGCTCGGCACGCTGCTCTCGGCGGCGGGGATCCAGGTCGTGCACTCCGCCTACCCGGACACGGTCCTGATCGTCAGCCCGATCGGTTCGTCCACTGTGGACACCGCACTGGCCGCGGGCCTCCCGGCGGAACGGGTCGTCGGCGTCGATCCCCTCGGCGGCTACGGGAAACGCCTGACGCTTTCGGTGCACCCCGCGCTCGACCCGGCCGCCGGCCGCACCGCCTGGGGCGCGCTCGCCGCGACCGGGCTGCCGGTGACCGTGGTCCGCGACGGCCCCGCGCCGATCGCGCAGCGACTGCTGGCGTCGATCGTCAACACCGCCTGCTTCATCGCCGGGCAGCGGCTCGCCACACCGGAGGACATCGACACCGCCGTCCGGCTCGGCCTCGGCTACCCGCGCGGCCCGCTGACCTGGGGCGACGAAGCGGGTGCGGACCTCGTGCTGCGGGTCCTGCGCGGACTCGTCGCGAGCACCGGCGACCAGCGCTACCGGCCGAGCGCCTGGCTGACCGAACGGGTCGCGCTCGGCCTGCCGCTCACCTCGACGGGCACCGTCCCCGCCGACCTCCTGCGCTGAGACCCCCAAGCGCGTGAAGGCCCCCTTCCCTCGGCTGAGCCGAGGGAAGGGGGCCTTCACGCGCGATCAAATGCCTACCAGGGGCGGTCGGTCACCGCACCGTTGGAGGCGCTCCAGAACACGTAGCCGCCCTGGAAGTTGTTCTGCCTTCCGCCGGTGACGACCATTTCGTCGGTGGTCGGGTAACGCAGGTAAGAACGTTCCCAGCCGAGCGCCGCCCAGCGCTTGCGGATCTCGCCCCACACGCCGTGCGCGTCGGTCGCCATCGACCAGTAGATGGAACCGGCCTTGGTGAAGTGGGTGTACCGGCCGACGCCGTCCGGGGTCGCCGCCTCGTCCGTTGCCGGGTATCCCATGGGCCCGGCTTCCCAGCCGAGCGCCGCCCAGCGGACGCGGATCCGGCCGTGGATCGCCCTCGCGTCCGTCTGGACGGTGTAATAGATCGAACCGGCCTTGCTGAAGTGGTTGTAGCGGCCGAGTCCGTCCGGAGTGCCCGCCTCATCGGTGCTCGGGTAGCCCAGCGGCCCCCGCTCCCAGTCGAGCGACGCCCACTTCTGCCGGATCCTGCCGTAGATCGGGTGGGCTCCGGTGTTCACGGTGTAGTAGATCGACGACTGCAGAACGCCGGGCCAGACCGGGAAGTGGTTGTACCGGGCGACACCGTCCGGAGTGGCCTGTTCGTCGGTGGCGGGCGGGCCGAACTTCACATGCCCACCGGCGGCGAGGTACTTCTTGAGGATCTCGCCTTCGATCTGCTTGACGCCCGTCTCCTTCGACCAGTACAGCCGCCCGCGCTCGTAGGTGCGGAAGCGGACCGTGCCGTCGACGGCTTCGGGTGCGGTCGGCGCGCCGAGTCGTTGCGCCAGCGCGGGTTCGTCGCGGTAGCGCTTGTCGATCGGCGTGATGTAGCTCGCCGTGATCGTCTGGTCGACGGTGCCCATGGTGATGTTCGTCAGCCGCCCGGTGGCCCCGTTGGACCACCCGGTGAAGGTCGACGAACCGTCGGAAGCGACCTCGGCCGCCTGGATCTCGACGGTCGCGCCTTCGACCACCATCGCCGAGGTGGCGCCGCCTTCCGGCGTGATGCCGAGCGCCGCGGCGACGTTGCTGGTCAGGGTCAACCGGTGTTCGCGCGGCTTCGCGACATAGGTCTTCGAGACCGTGACACCGGCGCTGTCGGTCGCCGTCGCGGTGAACTCCAGGTTGGAGTCCGTGTGGTCGGTGAACGGCATGGTGAACTCGGGGCCGGTGCCGCCGCGGTCCGGATGCGCGTGGCAGACCGCGTTCTCCGGGCAGTGCCGGACCAGCGTGGTCCAGGTGACCGGGAGTGCGCCGTCCTCGGTGTCGGTGATGGTCGCGCCGACCTTGACCTCCTCGCCGACCGCGAACAGGCGGTCACCGGGGTCGGTCATGACGAGCTTCGGCGAGTGGTTTCCGGGCGCCACGGCGATGTCCGTGCTCCCGGAGGCCTGGAGGCCGTCCTTCACCGTCAGTTTCGCGGTGAACTTCTCGGTCCCGGCCGCGTAGGTGTGAGTGACCTTCGCGCCGGTGCCGGTGGTGCCGTCGCCGAAGTCCCACTCGTAGGTCAGCGGGTCGTTGTCGAAGTCGTAGGAACCGCTGCCGTCGAAGGAGACCGTGCGGGTTTCGGGGTTCGTCTCCGAAGTCGCCACCGCGACGGGCGCCTTGTTCCCGGTGGTGTAGCTGAGCCGTCGCAGCAGACCGGTGTAGATGTCGGCGTACACGATGTCGCCGTTGGCCGCGGCGAGGAACTTGACCGGACCGCCGATGCCGGTGAACTTCGGCGGCGTCTCCTGCGGGCGGACGACGCGGCCCTGCGTGTCGTACTTGGCCGTCCAGAGCTTCTGGGTGGCGTAGTCACCGAAGAAGTACGCACCGCGGTATTCCTCCGGGTACGACTCTCCATTGTAGACAATGCCGGCGGTGATGCTGTTGCCGTTGTCGACGCCCTGTCCGTGGCGGACCGCCAGCATCGGCGGGGTGTTCACGGCCGAAGCGCACTGCGGCATCGCGGAGAAGCCGTCGGCGGGCTGGTTGCCCTCGAAACACGGCCAGCCGTGGTTCGCGCCCTTCTGGACGAAGTTGATCTCTTCCCAGGTGCCCCAGCCGACGTCGCCGACCACCGGCAGGCCGGTGCTGGCGTCGAGGCTGAACCGGAACGGGCTGCGGAAACCGCTCGCGAACACCTTGGAGCGCAGCGAGTTCGGGTTCGCCGCGGTGTAGTAGGGGTTGTCCGGCACGCCGGCGCCGTCCGCGGTGATGTGGAAGATCTTGCCGAAGATCTTGTCGAGGTCGTACACGTTGAGCGCGAACGGGTCGGCCGCGCCCTGGAAGCGGGAGCTGTCGCCGGTCGAGACCCACACCGTGCCGTCGGGGGCGGCCACGACACCGGTGATGCCGTGGATGTCGGTGTTGGCGGCGCCCTCGATGAGCACCTTCTCCCCGGTCAGCCCGGTCGGCCGGTCGGTGCCGGAGACCGTCCAGCGCGAGGCGCGCAGGGCGATCCCGCCGCCGGCGACGTCGACCGCGCGGGCCGTGTAGATCACGCGGGAGGTGGCGTAGTCGGGTGCGATCGCGATGCCGACCAGCCCGAGGTCACCGGTGCTGCGAACGGACAGGGTCGCGATGCTCTGCGTCTGCCCGGTGGTGGACACCCAGGCGACGTTGCCCTGCTTCCCGGTGGTCAGCATCGAGCCGTCGGGCAGGTAGGCGAAGTCGGTCAGGTCGTATGGAGCCTGCCCGCTCTGCTGGTCACGCAGGACGAAGCCGGGCGGCATGACGGGTGCGGCGGACGCGGAAGTCGACGTCAGCGGCACCAGCAAGGTCACTATCAGCAACGTCACGACGGCGTGACAGAGCGCGCGGAATTTCGAAGGCATGCAAGGGCCCCTTCCCCAGTCGAACGTCTCATCGACGGGGCCCAGGTGGGCATTTCACACTTTCGAGTGCCTTTATCGAATTGTGATCACCACCTTCGGTCGATCACCTGCCCCGTGCTCCGGTTCCACGTGACGTAGCCGCCTTGGAAACTGTTCTGCCGTCCGATGGGGATGCCGAACTCGTCCGTCGCCGGGTAGCGCAGGTACGACCGCTCCCAGCCGAGCGCGGCCCAGCGCTGCCGGATCGCCCCGTAGATGGCATGCGCGTCGGTGGCCATCGTCCAGTAGACCGAGCCCGCCTTCGCGAAGTGGTTGTACCGGCCGACACCGTCGGGGGTCGGAAGCTCGTCCGTCGCCGGGTAGCCGAGCGGCCCCCGCTCCCAGCCGAGCGCGGCCCATTTGACCCTGATCCGCCCGTACACCGGATGCGCGCCGGTCGACGGCGTCCAGTAGATCGAGGACTGGGAAGTGCCGGGCCAGTTCGGGAAGTGGTTGTACCGGCCGACGCCGTCCGGAGTGACGCTCTCGTCCGTCGCGGGCGGACCGAACTTCCGGTGCCCGCCGAGCGCGAGGTACTTCTTGAGGATCTCGCCTTCGATCTGCTTCACGCCGGTCTCGGCACTCCAGTAGAGCCTGCCGCCCGCGTACGCCCGGTAGCGCACGGTCCCGTCGGTGATCTCGGGCCCGGCCGGCGCGCCGAGCCGTTGCCGCAGCGCGGGTTCCGCCTGATAGCGCTTGTCGATCGGGGTGAGGTAGTTCGCGGTCATGGTCAGGTCGTGCGCCGGGACGGTGACGGTCACCGTCCGTGAGGTCCTCCCGTCGGACCAGTTCACGAACGTCGAAACGCCGTCCGCGGCGACCTCCTCCGCCACCACCTCGAACGTCGCCCCCTCGGTCACCATCGCCGTGCTCACCCCGCCCTCGGCCGGGATGCTCACCGCCGCGGGGACACTGCCGGTCAGCGTCAGCCGGTGCTCACGCGGCAGGGCGACGTAGGTCCTGCTCGCCGCCACCCCGGCACTGTCGGTCACCGTCGCCGTGATCTCGACGCGGGAGTCCTGGTGATCGGTGAACGGCACGGTGAAAGCCGGTCCGCCGCCCGGCGAACCGGGATGCGCGTGACAGGTCGCCTCCTCCGGGCAGTGCCGGATCAGCGTGGTCCAAGCGACCGGGAGCGCGCCGTCCTCGGCGTCGGTCGCCGTCACCCCGACGACGACCGGTTCCCCGACCGCGAAGGTCCGCGCGCCGGGATCCGTCAGCACCGGATCCGGCGAATGATTTCCCGGCACCACGACCACATCGGTGCCGCCGGAGGCACCGAGCCGGTCGGTGACGGTGAGCCGCGCGGTCGCGCTCGTCATTCCGGCACCGTAGGCGTGGGTCACCCGGACCCCGGTCTGGCTCGTACCGTCGCCGAAATCCCAGTGGTAGGCCAGCGGATCGCCGTCGAAGTCGTAGGACCCGGCGCCGTCGAAGGTCACCGTCCTCGTCGACGGCTCGGTGCTCGACGCCGCCACCGCGACCGGTTCCGCGTTCGTCCCCGGATAGCTGAGCCGCCGCAGGTTCCCGGTGTGGATGTCGGCGTACACGATGTCGCCGTTGGCCGCGGCCGCGAACTTGACCGGACCGCCGACGCCGGTGAACTTCGGCGGCCGTTGCGGTGCCTGGACGAGCCTGCCCTGGCTGTCGTACGTCATCGTCCAGATCTTCTGCGTGACGTAGTCGCCGAAGAAGAAGGCACCGCGGTATTCGTCCGGATAGGACGATCCACTGTAGACGATCCCGGCGGTGACACTGTTTCCTTCGTCGACCCCGGAACCGTGGTGATAGGCGGTGATCGGCGGCGTGTTGACCACACCCGTGCAACCGGCGAGGCCGGCGTACCCGGGCGTCGGGGAATTCCCTTCCCAGCACGGCCAGCCGTGGTTCGCGCCCGGCCGCACGACGTCGACCTCTTCCCAGGTGTTCCAGCCGACGTCGCCCACGACCGGCAGGCCGAGCCGCGGGTCGAGGGAGATCCGGAACGGGCTGCGGTAACCGCTGGAGAACACCTTGGAGCGATTCGAATCCGGCGCCGCTGTGGAGTGATAAGGATTTCCGGGCACGCCGGCGCCATCCGGTGTGACGTGCAGGATCTTGCCGTACAGCTGATCGAGGTCGAGTGCGCGCAACGCGCCCGGATCCATCCTGGTGAAGTCGGCGGCGTCACCGATGGAGATCCACAACGTCCCGTCCGGCGCGGCGACGAGCCCGGAGACTCCGTGGACGTTGTGGAAACCGGGAAGGTCGACGAGCACTCGTTCGTTCGCGAGGCCGGTGGGGACGTCCGCGCCGGTCACCGTCCAGCGCGCCACCCGCATGGTGAACGCGCCGCCGCCCGTGTCGAACGACCACGCGAGGTAGATCCGGCGCGAGGTGGCGAAATCCGGGGCGACGGCGAGGCCGACGAGGCCGAGATCTCCGTTGTCGTGGACGGGAAGGGTCGCGACCGTCCGCGCCGGGCCGGTCACGGGCACCCAGGCGACCTTGCCGCTCTTGCCGATGCTGAGCACCGAACCGTCCGGCAGATAAGCGAAATCGGTCAGGTCGAACGCGGCCTGTCCGCTCGGCTGATCACGCAACACGAAACCGGACGGCAGGGTGGGCGCCGCGCTCGCATCCGGAGCGCCCACCCAGCCCGGGAGAAGCAGGATGGCAACCGACAAGGCCACGAGTATGCGAGTGAGTGCCCGGCTCGGCTTCATCGGCGCTTCCCCATTTCCGGCGTGTCATGGCACGTCGCCGGGGAAGGCCGGGTCATTGCGGAATCCGTGCCGAAGCAACCGAACCGCAATGATCCGCACGAGAACGCTGCCTCACGGTGGTCGTGAGTGGCGATTCGGGTCACTGAGCCGAGGGTGCCGTATCGGGTGGAGAGGCCTGGGCCGGGTTGGCGTCACAGGTCGTGAGGGGCTGCGAGCATGTCGCGAAAGCCACTTTCGGGACATCCAACGTCGCGAAAGCCACTTTCGGGACACGCCCCATCCGGAGCCGCTCGTCAGGCCACGACCTGCACCACGTTGCCGTTCTGCAGCGTCGTGAAGTACTTCTGCGAAGCCGCCGCGGACAGGTGGATGCAGCCGTGCGAGTACACCGAGAGGCTGCCGGTGTGGAACGCGATGCCCGGCAGGAAGAACACCGAGTTCGGCATCGGCGCGTCGAACTGCTTCGAGTGGTAGTTCTTGACCTTGGCCGAAACGTGGAAGACCCCGGTCGGCGTCGCGTGGCCCTTCTTGCCGGGCAGCTGCTTGACCGGGCCGTAGATGACCTTGCCGTCCTGCAGCAGCCACGTCTTCAGCGCGGAGAGGTCCACACAGGCGCTCACGCCCGGTGACGCCAGCGCGGCCTTGCAAGGAACGTCGGCGGCGTTCGCGGCGGGCTTGGCCGCCGGTTTCGGCGTGGGTTTCGGCGTCGGCTTGGGCTTCGAGGACGTCGGCTTCGGGTTGGAGCTGGAGCTACTGGGCGTCGGCGTCGGCGAGGAGGTCGCAGGTGCCGAAGACGGCGCCGACGTGGTCGTGGTCCCGCCCGCCGGGTCGCCCTGCGCAACGGCGCCACCGCCGGGCGCGCCGCCGCCGGCGTTGCCGGAACACGCGGTCAGCACCAGCGCCGTGGCCAGTGCGCTCACCCCCACCAGGAACTTCTTCACGACCCGTACCCCCGTTTGCCCGTAGTCCTGCTGACATGGGTAAAGACGGAGGTCACCCGTCCGGGGTTGTTGATCGGAAGGTCACGATCGCGTCTCAGGGCACGCGGCCGACGACCCGCGCGTACATCCGGCCTGGATTGGCGCCTTCGTCCAGGTATCCGGGCAGCGGCGGCAGGTCCCGCGCGAACACGGCCAGCCGCCCGAACAGTTCGTCCGCGTCGGACGGACGCCGTTCCGGGTCCTTCTCCAGGAGATCCGCGAGCAGCACCCGCAGTCCATCCGGGACACCGTCCACTTCGGCCGGGCTCTCCTTGACCTGCTTCTCGAAGACCGCGTACGCCGTCGGGCCGGTGAAGAGCTGCCTGCCGGTCAGCATTTCGTGCAGGACGCAGCCCAGCGCGTACAGATCACTGCGTGGCCCGGCGATCCCGCGCTGGATCTGCTCGGGAGCCATGTACGCGGGGGTGCCCAGGATCTGCCCGGCGCGGGTGAACTGGGCGACGTCGGTCTCGCGCAGCATCGCGAGCCCGAAGTCGAGCACCTTCACGCTGCCGTCGGGACACAACATCAGGTTGGTGGGCTTGAGATCGCGGTGGCAGATGGAAAGCGCGTGCGCGGCGGACAGCACCGCGCAGGCCTGCGCCGCGATCGCGGCCGCCCACGGCACCGGCAGCGGCCCGTGTTCGGCGGCGAGGTCGGCGACGGTCACGCCCTCGATGAACTGCATGACCTGGTACAGCCGCTCGTCGTAGGTGCCGAAGTCGTACAGCGTCGGCGCGCCCGCGTGTTCCAGGGTCGCGAGGATCCGCGCCTCGCGGATGAACCGCTGCTCGAGTTCGGCGTCCGGACCGCCGGGAAGCCCGAGGAACTTCACCGCCACGCGGCGGCCGAGATGCCGGTCGTGGCCCGCGTAGACCGCGCCCATCCCACCCCGGCCGAGCGGCAGCTCGTCGAGTTCGTAGCGATCGGCGATCAGCAACCTCGTCCCCCCCCACCGCCACCCTCAACGGAGAAGCTCCGCTTCCAACACCTATCAATTCTCCGGCTTGAGCTGTCCTTCGGTGAGCCCGGCCAAGCCTAGCCTCACCAGCTCCAGGCCCGATTCCGCCGCCTCGCGCAGGGCGGCCTCGAAGGCGGCGAGCCGGGTGAACGCCGCCCCGTAGGACCGCTGTGTCTCGATCGGCAGACGCGGGATCCGGGTGCGCCTGAGGTCGATCCTGGTCGACGAGGCCGGTGCGGCCTGCCCCGCCGCGCGCAGGCATCCGGCGAGGAACGCGGCGTCCAGCCGTTCGGGATCGGTGCGGTACTTCGACATCGTCGGCTCGACCACCCTCGTCTCTCCACTGTGGACATAGGCGGGCGCGGAGGGCGACGCGACCACATCGCCCTCGTCCACCGATTCCGGCACGGTGAGCACGCCGGACTTCAGCAGCTCACCGATCGTGACGAACGACGGCTTCTCGTCGGACACCGCCAGCGACGGCAGTTCCGGCCGGATTCCCTCAAAATACCTTCGGACTTCCAGGAAGGCTTCGCCCGAGTGTTCGTCTCGATCCTGATACCGCGCGGGAGAAAGGTCGATCTCCTCGTCGAGCAGGTCGATGATCCGGACCGCGCCCGGCACCTCGGCGCCGCGCAGATGATCCCGCCACTGTTCCTCCACAGTGGACGGATCGGTCAGCAGGAGCACCCTGGACGGCGGACGCTCGGCGGGCTCCGGCCGCCGCAACAGCCAGAGATCCGCCCCGTCGACCGTGACCACGGCACGCAAAGCCCCGGCCCGCAACAGGTTCCCGCGGATCCGCCGCCCGGTGCGGCGGCCGGCGGCGGCCGGGGGCATGCGGATCGCGACCAGCCCGCCGGGTTTCACATGCGCGAGACAGTGCTGGACCCAAGCCAGTTCCGGTTCGCCGCGCGGCGGCTGGCCGTACTCCCAGCGCGGGTCGCCGACGAGGGCGTCGTAGCCCCATTCGCGTTCGTTGAACGGCGGATCGCAGACGACGGCGTCCGCGAGAACCCCTTCGTAGGAGTCCATCGACAGCGCGTCCGCGCCGTACATCTCCATGTCGGCCCCCGCGAGCAGCAGCCGATGCGCGGCGATGCACGAGGTCACCGGATCGTCGACCTGGCCGAGCAGCCGGGTCCCGCCGGAGGCGAGCAGCAGGGTCCCGAGCCCGCACGCGGGGTCGAGCACGACGCCGGGTTCGGGACCGATGAGGCGGGCCATCAGCGCGGCCACCGGCCCGGGAGTGACGGACAGCCGTCGGGAGTGCGCCTCGACGTAGCGCTCGCACAGGAACTCGAACGCCTCCCGCGCGCCCTGCTCGTCGGCGAAGCGGTCCACCAGCTCGAACAGCTCGACATCGTCGTAACGGGGCGAAAAGGTCCATTCCCGGACACCGCGCCGCGACAGGTAGGCGCCCACCCTGCCGACCCGGTCGCCGAGCGTCAGGTCGTCGCCGAGGTTCCGCAGCCGCTGCCAGGTCCGGTCCCCGAGCGAGATCTCGACCGGTTTGCCGCGTTCACGCAGCCAGTGTTCGACGTGGACAAGGGAAAAGAGGGGGCTCGACGCCGTCCCGCCGACGGGCGGCGGAAAATCTCCGTACCGTCGACGCCAGTTGCTCACCGCCGCGCGGCCGACGCCGGCGATCCGCGCGATGTCCGCCGCGCTGACGGTGGCTTGCTCCTCCATCGGCGCATCCTAACCGACAGCTGAGCATTCCAGCCCTTTGTTTGTGAACTCAGTACACAGCTGCTTTACTGGAGTCCATGAGGTACACCCTTCGGTACGCGGCCGGCTCGGACGTCGGGCGGCGCCGCCAGGTCAACCAGGACTCGGTCTACGTCAGCGCCAGGATGCTGGCCGTCGCCGACGGCATCGGCGGCCAGCCGCACGGCGAGGTGGCCAGCGCCGAGGCGGTCGGCGTCCTGTCCCGGCTCGACGCGGACCTCCACGGTTTCGACCTCGCGGAAGTCGACCTGGCCGAGGTGCTCTCCGGCGGCCTGCGCACGATCGACGACCGGCTCGCCGCGACGGCCGAGCAGGAGCCCGAGACGCGGGGAATGGGCACCACCCTGACGGCGCTGCTGTTCGACGGCTCGCACTTCACGGCCGCCCACATCGGCGACTCCAAGGGATACCTCCTCCGCGGAGGGACGCTTCAGCGCTTCACGCGCGACCACACCCTCGCGCAGGCGCTCGCGGACGACGGCCGCATCGACCCGTCGGAGGTCGAAGGGCACCCTCGCGGCTCACTGTTGATGAAGGCACTCCTGAGCACCGGGAGCGGCGAAGCGGACATCTGGGCCTTCGACGCCGCCCCCGGAGACCGTCTCCTGCTGTGCTCGGACGGGTTGACGGCAACGGTTGTCGAAACCGTTATCAAGGACGTCCTCGGCGCCTTCCAAGATCCCGCCGAGACCGTCCCGAGGCTGATCGACCTGGCCAACGA
Source organism: Amycolatopsis sp. NPDC052450 (assembly GCF_044547565.1). Taxonomy (NCBI): domain Bacteria; kingdom Bacillati; phylum Actinomycetota; class Actinomycetes; order Pseudonocardiales; family Pseudonocardiaceae; genus Amycolatopsis; species Amycolatopsis sp. NPDC052450. Next base: position 57,278 of record NZ_JBIUAQ010000001.1, read on the forward strand.
AGGCGGCGGACCGGACAACATCACCTGCGTCGTCGCCGACGTCGTCGACGTCACCGTGCCCGCGTCCGCTTAAGCCGCGAACGCAGGTCAGACCCGCCTTCGCGGGGGCGAAAGGGCATCCGGTAAAGTTCCCCACGGAGGATTGGCCGAGCGGCCTAAGGCGCACGCTTGGAAAGCGTGTTGGGTTCACGCCCTCGCAGGTTCGAATCCTGTATCCTCCGCCGTCAGCAAGGCCCCGGACGTTCCGACGTCCGGGGCCTTGTTGATTAGTTAGCAGGACCTTCACTTAACAGAGTCAGTTGATCACGCTAAGTTCAATGGTGGTCGTTCCAGCCCCCGACGTCCCAAGGAGTCCGCCAAAATGGCCGGAGTCGAAGAGATCCGCGCTGGTATCGCGCTCGCGAACGAGAAGGCATCCGCGAGCATCGCCGCACTTCAGCAGGCAGCGCAGTCTCTCGAAGAAGCACAGCTTTCGCTTTCCCAGGCCACCCAGGGCAGTACCCAGCACGAGGTGAGCCAGGCGCACGGGCTTCTCGCCGAGGCCCTGCAGGGCATCACCGGTATGCAGAGCACCATCCAGGCGGGCATTTCGTCGGCCGAGTCCTACTCGACCCGCCTCTAGCGCATGTACCTCGAAGAACTGCACCAGCTGCTGACGGCCGTCCAATCCGGCCTCGCCGACGGACGTGCCCATGCCGAGCGGGCCAGAAGCCTGCTCGAGGAATCCAGGCGCGCTCTTGTGGAACCACAGGCCCAAGCCGTTCCATGGGTGCCGTCGCAGCTGGCGCAGGCCGACGAGGGGATCGAAAACCTCCTGACGCGCCTTTCCGCCGCTGACGACCTGGTCAGCGGTTACCAATCACGCCTCTGAGATCGGCGAGCCGGTATGGGCAGCAAAGCGAGTGAACAGCGCAATCGCGTCGTTACGGCGCTGGAGCGGGTCCGGCACCAGATCGGGCTCGTCCTCGGCGCCGCCGCCGGCGCCCGCCAGTCCGCCGAAGCGGAACTGGCCAAACTGCGACTGGAACAGCACATCGTCCGGGTGGGGATGAACAACTCCACCGCGGAGCAGTACACCGAATGGTCGCGGCACCCCGCCGCGAACGAGGTGTTCGGCCTGCTCGGCAACGTGCGCGGCCAGTTCTACGCGGACTGGGAAGCGGGCCCGAACGAGCTGCGCGAACTCGTCGCGAACAACGCGCCGGGCCCCGCGAGCCGGGAGCCCGGCAACTGGCTCGGCCGCGTCGGCGGGAATCCCGGCATCACCGCGCCGGGGCTGTGGCGCATCGGTTCGGCGACCGTGCCGGGCCGGGACGTCCCGCGCACGTTCGACGTCGCGCTGCCGCTGCTCGACGAGTCGCATCTGTCCATCACGTCGGCACCGAAGACCCGGGCCGCGGTGGACGGCATCGTGCAGAACCTGCTGATGCGGATCCTGAGCACGTTCGAACCCGGCGCGGTGCGCGTCCACCTGTGGGACGTCGGGCAGCTGACCGCGATCCTGCCCGACCTGTATCCGCTGAGCCGCACGAGCGCGCTCACCCTGTACGACCCCGGGCGGCTCGAAGACCTCCTCGACGAGCTGGCCGGGCACATCCGCCGCATCCACGCGACCGGGATGCAGGCGGGGCACACGTCGCTGCGGGAGATCCGGCGGGCGAGCGGCCAGCGCGTCGAACCGTTCCGCGTCGCCGTGCTCTACGGCAACGGCGAGACCCTCGAACCGGAGCGCGCCCGCGAACTGAAACGCGTCGCCACCGGGGCGCTCGCGGCCGGGATCTGCCTGATCCTGATCGACGTGCCGACCATGCTGTCGACGTCGGTCGAATCGCTGAGCCTGCACGACGACCGGCACGCGACGAGCAGCATGACCGGCCCCGACCTCATCGTCGACCTCGACCCGCCGATGCCGTCCGGGCAGGTCATCCGGGCCGCCGGGCGGATCGCCGAGGCGCTGATCGCCAAACAGGGCGGGCCTCGCGCGTTCGCCGACCTGCTGCCCACCGAACTGGGCAAGGAGAGTTCGGCGCGGGAACTCCGGGCGCCCGTCGGGTTCTTCGAGGGCGAGCCGGTGGAGGTCGTCATCGGTGACGCCAGCCCGCACGTCCTCATCGGCGGGCCGAGCGGTTCGGGGAAGACGAACTTCCTGTACTCCCTGCTCGGCAGTCTCGCGGCCCGGTACTCGCCGGACGAACTCGCGCTGTATCTGCTGGACTTCAAGGAAGGCGTGTCGTTCGCCGGGCTCGCCCCGGGGCGGCGGGACGCCAGCTGGCTGCCGCACGCCAAACTCATCGGGGTCAACGTCAACACCGACCGCGAGTTCGGCCTGGCGCTGCTGCGGTTCCTCGCCGACGAGCTGCGCCGCCGGTCCGCCGCGGCGAAACTGCACGAGGTCACCAACCTCGCGGACCTGCGCGAACAGGACCCCGGCGGGCACTGGCCGCGGATCGTCGCGGTCATCGACGAATTCCAGTACCTGTTCGCCGGCCGCGACGGCGTGACGGCGACCGCGACCCAGCTGCTGGAGGACATCGCGCGGCGAGGCCGGTCCCAGGGCATCCACCTGGTGCTCGCGAGCCAGGACGTCGCCGGGATCGAGGCATTCTGGGGCAAACCGGCGGTGTTCGAGCAGTGCACGCTGCGGATCGCGATGCCGAAGGCGCGGCGCGTGCTGTCCGAGACCAACAACGCGGCGGTCTCGGCACCGAAGTGGCATGCGGTGATCAACCACGATTCCGGTGTGGCACACGGGAACCAGCTCGCCCACGTGCCGGACGCGAGCAGCAAGGACGTCTTCAACAAGCTGCAGCAACGGCTTTGGGAACAGTACTCGGAGTCGTTCAAGCGGCCTCGGCTGTTCGACGGCGCGCATTCCCCGGTGCTGGAACAGTTTCCGGCGTTCACCGAGCTGAAGCCGACGGACAAACCGCGCGCACTGCTCGGCCAGTCCATCGACGTCGACGAGGCCGCCTGCGGGGTCGACCTGCCGAAAGCGCCGGGCCGGAACGTCGCCGTCCTCGGCGCGGCCACCGCGGAGGCACTGTCCATCATGGACTCCGCCGCTCGGTCGCTTGCCCGCCAGTATCACAACGAGTCGGTGGAGTTCGTGCTCTCGTGCCCCATCGAAGCCTCCGTCCCAGCGGTGGCCGAACTGGCCGAGCGACTGCGCGCGGAGGGACACGAGGCGACCCTGGTCGACGATTTGCCCGCCCGGGTAATCGATATCGCGGAGAATCTGTCCTCTTTGGACAAAGCGCAGGTGCTGCTGCTGTACGGCGTCGACGCCTCGATCCCCGCGCTGGAGGCGAAGGCGCCCGGTCAGCTCAAGAGCGGTTTGGATCAGCTGCGGGTGCTGCTGAAGCAGGGCCCGACGCACGGCGTCCACACCATCGGCTGGTGGCGCAGCGTCGCCCGGCTGAAGGACACCCTCGGTTTCGCTGGCACCGACGACATCGGCACCTGGGCGGCACTGGACGTCCAGGGCAACGACCTGTCGCCGTTCGCCGCGGGGCAGGTCGTGCACTGGTCGCCGCGGGCAGGCCGGGCGCTGTTCTTCGACCGCACCACCCACGGCGCCCCTGAGGTGATCATCCCGTTCCAGCGTCCGGATGGGCTTCTCGATGGATGACGGCATCACCGCGGCCATGCGGTACAAGGAGATCGTCGGCCGCGCGCGCACATCGGCGGAAAACCTCCGCAACTGGGAGATCGGCCGCGCGGACGAACTGGAGGCCCGGCTCGCCGAGGCACAGCAGGCCGTCGCGGACGCCGCCGAACGCGAGCAGCGCGCCGTCGACCGATGCACCCGCTGGTGGAAAATGGCGCAGCACAACGTCGAAGGCCTCTCGTGGCTGCCCGACGACGAGGACCCGAGGCCGGTCCCGAACGCGCGGCCCAGCTACCTGGAGAAGTACCTGGAAGAGGTCAAGCCGAGCTACCAGGAACTAGTGCAGGCCGTGCTTTCCCTGGGCTGGCGCGCGAAACGCTCCTGACCACGCAATCAGTCACCTACTTGCGAGATACACCGAAGCAAGTAGGTGACTGATTGCGGGCGGATCAGGGCTTCGGCAGGTAAGGGCCGAAGACGCGCTCCAAGTAGTCCGCCAGGTCGTGGAACGCGTCCAGGACCGGGTTGCCGGCGCTCGGCCGGAATCGCAGCACCTGCGGGTCGTGGTCGCTGGCCTGCTTCGCGAACTCCGCGTTCAGGTGGACGACGTCGTAGTCGAGCCCGCGCGGCGCCCTCGACGCCAGGATGTGGTCCAGCACCTGCGACTGGCCCTCGAAGACGTAGCTGTATCGCTCGTTCTCGGGCAGCGAAGCGATGACGTCCTTCAGGGCGCCACCGGCGGTCAGCGTCCGCACCGCGGGCGAGAACGGGTAGTCGTTGATGTCACCGGCGACCACGATGTTCGCGTTCTTGTCCGACGCGAGCAGCTTGTCGACGAAACCGCGGAGCACGGTCGCCTGCTTGACGCGCTGCACCTCGGAACTCCGGACCGGCGGCTGGTTGCGGCCGTGCGTCGGCTGGTCGCCGCCCTTGGAGTTGAAGTGGTTCGCGATGACGAACACGGTGCGGCCCTGGAAGACGAACTCGCCGGCGAGGGGTTTGCGGCTGGCCTCCCATGCTTCGTTGCCCGGGTCGACGCGGCCGGGCGAGACGGTCAGGTGGGTCTTGCCGCGTTCCTTGACCACGTCGACCGGGGTGGTCGCGTCGCCGCCCTTGCGGTCCACAAAGGACACGCGGGCCGGGTTGAACAGGAAGCCGACGCGGATGTTGCCACCCGGCTGGCCGCCGTCCTTGCCGTTCACCGGGTCGATCTGGCGCCACTCGTAGCGCGGTCCACCGGCGGCGACGATCGCGTCGACGAACTTCCGCAACGTCTGGTCGGCGGCGACGGTGCCGTCGTTCGTCGGCCCGTTGTTGTCCTGGATCTCTTCCAGGTTCAGGATGTCCGGCTTCGCCAGGTTGGTGGCGATCGCCTTGGCCAGGTCGCCGAACTTCTCCGCACCGTCCAAAGCGGACAGGTTCTCGACGTTGTAGGTGGCCACCGAAAGCTCGCCACCGCGCTGGGCGCGGGTGCTTTCGCGCTGCAACCCGTTGTCCTTGGCGGCACCGAGCTTCGTCGCGAACAGCGTGTAGCCGCCGAAGTTGCTGTACTCGACCGGGCCGGAGGTCTCACCGGTGAGCACGTCGCCGGTGTTGACCTTCGGGAACGGCTGTTCGGCGAACGGGATCAGCGACGCGACCTTGAGCACGCCGGTGTTGAGCCGGTCGTAGTCCAGGTACACCGCGCCGCCGCGGACGCTCGGGTTCTGCTTCGGTTTGGTGGTCACGTAAAGCTCGTTGAACGACGACGTCGGGCCGACGACGCGCGCGTCGGAGACGCTGACGATCTCGCTCTCGTGCGTCTCCCAGAAGTCCAGCGAGTACTTCGCCGGCTCCAGCGGCAACGGCTCGATGCTGCCGCCGGGCGCGGGGGCGACGGTGTCCGGGACCGTGTCCGGCGTGACGACGGTCGCCGCGGGCAAGGCGTTCCCGCTCGAATCGACCGTCCACTGTGCACTCGTCAGTTCGGTGAGTGACTGGTACGGCGAGGTCGCGGGCGCGTCCGGGTAGAACTCGCGGACGGTGCCGGCGGCGGTCACCGCGTCGCCGACGGCCACGGCGGGGGTGGTCGAGCCGGTGAAGACGAACAAGCCCTCGCTGGTGCGCGGGTCGGCGTCGGGGGCGGTGTCGGTGAGCCAGAACCCGCGGGCCGAACCGAAGCTCCGGATCGCGGTCACCACCCCGGTGACCCCGGCGACCTTGCGGTCCTTGAACGGCGAGATCCGGGTGGTGCCCTGGATTTCGTGGATCTTGGCGGTCACCGGCGGCGGACCGGTCTCGCCCGGCGTCTCACCCTTGCCGTTGGTCGGCGTGGGCGCGCCGGAGGTGAAGTCGGCGGCGTTGTCGTCGGTGTCCGCGAGTGCCGTCCCCCTGGCAACGGACGCGGTGTTGGACGGCGCGGGCGCCGCGGCGCCCTCACGGATGGTGGCTGCCGGGCCGAAACCGACCAGGTCCTTGATCCGGGTGTCGGCCGCGCAGTCGGCGGCCGTTTTGCAGGTCAGTGCCGTGGTGCCCTGGACGAGCGCGATGGTGCCGGCGGTCGCGGACAGGGTCAGCGACCCGGTGGCGTCCGGCGTCGGCAGCGCGACGGTGCCGCCCGCGCCCTTCGCCTGCGCCACGAGGTACCGCGCGCCCGGCGCGACGCCGCCGGTCAGCGGCGTGACCTGCCAGCTGCTCCCCGACGCGGGCGCGTACTGGACGCTGAAGCCGTCGAGGCTCACGGCGGCCGTGCCGCGGTTGGCGAGTTCGACGAAGTCGTTGGTCAGCGTGGCGCCCGAGTTGCCGCCACCGCCGTAGACCTCGGCGATCACGGCGTCGGCGCTGGGCGCGGCGAGCGCGGCCGGAGCGGATACACCGCTCACGACCAGCCCGGAGGCGACGGCCACGGTCAGGGCCCTGCTCCGGGCGGCACGTCGGGATATGGTCACGCTGAGTCCCCTTTTCGCAAGATCGGTCGAGGAATACTCCCCCGGACAAGTGAAATGAGGAAGACGGCAAGACAACGATTCGTCACCGCTAGTCCGTTCGGACCCACACTTTCGTAGTTCCCAGTGCCGGTTTCGCGTGAGATGATCGGCTTCCGCCGCCTGTCACACCAGGAGGCGTCCTCATGCGCAGACTGCTTTGCGTGCTCATCGCGGCGGGTCTCGTGACCCCGGTCCCCCAGGCGGCCGCCAAGCCGCCGGAGAAGACCGCGTTCGAGGTGATGACCCCGGCGAGCACGGTCGCGTCCCGCACCGACCGGCGGCCGAACGCGGGCGGGATCTTCGACCCGGTCGCGCGCAAGACGTTCATCTCGTGGTCCGGCAAGGCCGCGGACACCTACGTCCAGGCCTACGACCACCGGACCGGCGCCTGGACCGCGCCGAAGAAGATCGCCGACGGCGAATCCGATCCGCACAACTACCCGACGATGCTGCTGGCGGGCGACGGGCACCTGCTGATCTTCCGCGGCATGCACAACACGCGGACGGTGATCAGCCGCGCGCCGCGCGCCCATTCCCTCGAGGGCACCTGGACGGACACCGAGGTCCCCGAGGGTGACGCGGCGAGCTATCCGATGCCGGTCAAGACCACCGACGGCACGCTGTTCCTGTTCTATCGCGAGACGACCAATCAGGTCACGCCGGGCGCGAACACGGACTTCCGGCCGATGAAGTACCTCGTCTCCCGCGACAACGGGCGGACGTGGAAGAACTCCGTGCAGCTGACCGGAAAGCAGTGGGCGTTCGGCTCCCTGGGCAGGGCCGACCACATGGACGAGGTCTACGTCGGGCAGCTGCGGTACCTGCCGTCCGCCGGGCGGATCCAGTTCGTCTACACCCTCGCTGGCGGCGGGCCGGCACAGCACAAACACGACGTCTACCACCGCAACGTCCACTACCTGTCCTTCGACGTCCGCACCCTGCGCTTCTTCTCCGCGGCGGGCCGCGACCTCGGCACGCAGGTCGACGACGCCGAGCAGGAGCGTTACCTCAAGGTCGTGGAAACCCCGCTCGAACTCCCCGGCGGGCTCAAGTCGCCGGATTACATCCTGCAGGTCGGCACCCAACGCGACGGCAAACCGTTCGTCACGTGGTTCCAGTTCGACGCCGCGGGTTCGCCGCGCGATTTCGCGGGCGCGTGGAACGGCCGCGAGTGGGAAGTGCGCGAAGTCGCGAACGGGCTCCGTTTGCGCGAGATCGAACAGCTCAATGGCGGCACTTGGCGCGTTTACGCCACCCGCGATGGAAAGCCGGACATCGAAACGTTCCTGCTCGAGAACGGCCGCGTCTGGAAGCCGGAAACCGTGATCACCACACCGAAACCGGTCCAGCGCGTGGAAATGATCACCGGTTTCCGGGACCCCGCGCGCATTCTGGCGACCGGCGCGTCCAGTGCGCGTGACGTCTCCGTGGCCGACGGTGACGTTTATGTCGCGGGAACCCCGCACAAATAGCCCATTGGGGTTTCCCTGCCTTAAATGAACCTCAAGTCCGGGTACACCCGGCCATTTCCGGCGCTACCTTGGATCACGTGAGCGAGGACACATTCTCCGGCTCACGAGACCCGAGGGGGTGTCGGATGGGATTGCTCATCGCAGGCATGGTCGCCGGATCACTGCCGGCCTTCGCCCTGATCGTCGATCTTCGCGACCGGAAGCGCGGCGGCTCGCGCGAAATCCGCCGGAACGCTCACCGGGGAGGGTGAGCAGGGGGAACTGGGGGCGCACCGCCGGTGCACGGGACCCGTCGGGGGAGGACGGAGCCCGTACACCGGCGGTGCGTCATTTCGGCCTCGTGAGTGCTTGACCGTGTCGGAAAAGCTCACCGGTCCTTGTGGTCCATGAAGGCCTCCTTGAGGGACTCTGGGTCCCTCAAGGAGGCCTTCACGGACCGACCATCTGACACGACACTTTTGACTTTCGGCCCGCTTCAGCCGTCCTTGCCGCTCGCGAGTTCCTGCCTGCTCTTGTACTTCCCGATCAGCGACTTCGCCCCGGCGACCGCCGCCTTGCCCGCGCCCTTCGCGCTGGCGGCCAGGAAGGTCGTCCAGTCGAAGTAGTCGCGCCACAGCACGATCCGGCCGTCGCGCACCTCGAACGTGCCGCACACCCAGAACTCGGCCTCCCACGCACCGCGGCGCAGGACGTCGGTGCGCTCGGTGAGCACGATCGGGCCGTCCGCGGCGATGTGGTGGGTGCGCGCCTCGAACCCGCTGCCGTAGCGGGCCATGGTGCGCAACTGCTTCTCCACCGCCGAAAGGCCGCGGGCAGGCGGCAGCGGGACGTTCTGGTAGACGATGTCGATCGCGACGAAGCCCAGCGCGCGGTCGATGTCGAGCTCTTCGAGGGCCTGAAGGAAACCGGTCACCACGGTCTTCGGATCCGTCATGTCCGCCAAGGCTAATCCGATTTTGAACCACCGGAAGGTCACAGCCGTATCACAGGAGGAGAGGGGCCGGTTTCCCCTGACTACGGAGGTATCGATGCGACGGCGACTGCCGATGGCACTGTTCGGGCTGGTCGTGTGGGTGCTCGCGGGCTGCTCGACGGCCACGGGCGCGGCACCGGCGACACCGGGCGCCAACCAGGCCGACATCACCTTCTCGCAGCAGATGGTGCCGCATCACCAGCAGTCGATCCAGGTCGGGAACCTGGCCGCGGAACGGTCCGCTTCCGAGTACGTGAAGGCGACCGCGGCCAAGATCGTCAAGGCCGAGTCGGCCGAGGTCCAGACGATGACCGGCTGGCTGCAGTCGTGGAACGCGGCCGTGCTGCCCGCGGCGGGTCACGCCGGGCACACGATGCCGGGGATGATCACCGCCGGGCAGGTCGCCTCGCTGCAGAACCTGACGGGCGCCGAGTTCGACAGGACTTGGCTCCCGCTGATGGCCGAGCACCTGCGCAACGGCGTCGAGATGGCCAAAACCGTGCTGTCGTCGGGACAGCACGCCGAGACCAAGGCGCTCGCGCAGGAGATCGTCGAGAACCAGACTGCGGCGATCAACGAGATCACCGCGCAGCTTTCTTGACCCCCTGAAGGCCCCGGAAGGCCCTCCGGTATTGTTCTCGGCGGTGGCGTGTCCGAGCGGCCGAAGGAGCACGACTCGAAATCGTGTGACGGTTAATACCCGTCCGTGGGTTCAAATCCCACCGCCACCGCAGCGAAGAGCCGGTCTCCACGGAGACCGGCTCTTCTGCGTCCGGACTACTTGTTGAACTTGTCCTTGAGGTCCTGCACGCCACCCTCGGCGCGGTCGCGCAGGTCGTGCCCGGTCTCCTTGACCTGGCCTTCGGTCTGGTCGGCCCGGCCCGAGTTCGCGAGGTCCTGGTTGTCGGTCTTCTCGCCGAGCTTCTCCTTGGCGGCGCCGATGGCCTGCTCGGCCTTGTCCTTCGCCTTGTCGAAAACGCTCATGGCGGGTGTTCCTCCTTCGACTGCGGCCGCCGTTTGCGGCCGCCTGCCTCAGGGTTACCCGGGCCGGCGGATCCGACACATCTGTCACCCGGTGCGGTTACCCCGTTGCCCGTGGAAGAAGTCTTCGAGCAGGGCCGCGCATTCGGCCTCCAGGACGCCGCCGACGACTTCCGCGCGGTGGCTGAGCCGCCGATCGCGGACGACGTCCCACAGCGACCCCACGGCCCCCGTCTTGGGCTCCCAGGCGCCGAAGACGACCTTCGCGACCCGGGCCATCACGAGGGCGCCGGCGCACATCGTGCACGGCTCCAGTGTCACGGCGAGCGTGCAGCCTTCGAGCCGCCAGCCGTCGCCGTAGAGCTTGGACGCGGCCCGCAGCGCGAGGATCTCCGCGTGCGCCGTCGGGTCGCCCAGTTCTTCGCGGGCGTTGCGCGCCGAGGCGAGCGGTGTCCCGTCCGGGGAGAGGACGACGGCGCCGATCGGCACGTCGTCGCCCGCACCTCGCGCCGCGCCGATCGCCGCCCGGACGGCGGCGATGTCGGCGGCGGAGGCGGCGGGGCTCAGATCTCGTCCAGGATCTTGGTGAACTCGGGGGCGAATCCGCACCGCTGCGCGACCATCTGGAGTTGTTCGTCCGGATAGAGGTCGACCTCGCCGACGATCACCTGGAGTTCGGCCCCCGGCAGTCCGAGATCGGACAGGATCTCCAGATCGCCTTCCGGCCAGACCGCGTCGTCGTCCTCGTCCGGCGGGTCGACTCTCAGCACGTCGAGGACGTCGGCGGCGATGTCGTAGTCGAGCGCCGCGGCGGCGTCGGACAGCAGCAGCGACGGCCCTCTCGGACTCGGCCGGACGATCACGAAGAACTCGTCGTCGACCGCGAGCAGCCCGAAGGCGGCCCCGGTCGAACGAAGTTTTCCGAGCTCAGTGATCGCAGCGTCGAGTTCGGCCAGGGCCCCGGGATCAAGGGAGCTGCACCGCCATCGACCGTCCTCCCGCACCACGGCCACCGCGAACCCCGTGATCGGCTCTTGCACCGCCATGCGCACACCGTATTCCGCCCGCTTTCGGAACGCACGCACGGTGCGCCCGAAGCGCCGCATGCGCCACTATCGAGACATGACCGGACCGACCGACCTGCCCACCCTCCCCGATGCGCGCTTCGCCGGATTGCTGGAGGAAGCCCGCGCGCTCCAGACGAAAACCGTAGAGCTCCGCCGGGAGATCCACCGGAATCCGGAGATCGGCCTCCACCTGCCGAAAACCCAGGCCTCGATCAAGGCCGCCCTCGAAGGCCTCCCGCTGGAGATCACCGAGGGCAAGTCCACCACCTCGCTGACCGCCGTCCTCCGCGGCGGGAAGCCGGGTCCGGCGATCCTGCTCCGCGGCGACATGGACGCGTTGCCGCTGCAGGAGGACACCGGCGTCGACTTCACCTCCGAGGAAGACGGCGCGATGCACGCCTGCGGGCACGACACCCACGTCGCGATGCTGGCGTCGGCCGCGCGGCTGCTCAGTGAGCACGCCGACGAGCTGGCCGGGTCGGTGGTGTTCATGTTCCAGCCCGGCGAGGAAGGCGAGCACGGCGCGCGCCACATGATCCACGAAGGCGTGCTCGAAGCCGCGGGCGAGCGCGTCGAGAAGGCCTTCGGCCTGCACATCTTCACCTCGGCCGCGTCCGGGGTCGTGCAGACGCGGCCCGGCCCGATCATGGCGTCGGCGAACAGCTTCCACGTGAAGGTCACCGGCAGGGGCGGGCACGGCTCGGCGCCGCATCAGGCGATCGACCCGGTGCCCGCCGCGGCCGCGATGGTGAGCGCGCTGCAGACGATGGTGACCCGCAAGGTGAGCGTGTTCGAGCCCGCGGTGGTCTCGGTCACCCGGATCGAGGCCGGGACGACGACGAACATCATCCCGGAGACGGCGTTCCTGGAGGGCACGATCCGCACGCTGTCCGACCGAACGCAGGCATACGTGCGCGAGGAACTGCCGAAGGTCTGTGAAGCGGTCGGCGCCGCGCACGGTGTCCGTGTGAGCGCCGAAGTCGTCGCCGGTTACCCGGTCACGGTGAACGATCCGCTGGTCGCGGAGCGCGTGCTGGAGTTGGCGGCCGAAGTGCTCGGGGCGGCCAACACCGAGGTCATGGAGAACCCGGTGATGGGCGCGGAAGACTTCTCCTACGTCCTGCAGCGGGTTCCGGGCGCGTTCGCGTTCCTCGGCGCCCGCCCGGCGGGCGTCGACCCGGACGAGGCGGAGGCGAACCACTCGAACCGCGTGGTCTTCGACGAGGACGCGATGGCCAACGGCGTCGCGATGTACGCCGCCTTCGCGCTGGACGCGCTTCGGTAGCCTTTACACAACAGTGTTGATTTAATAGGCGTCATGAGCGATGACATCTTGGCCGTCCTTGCCGCACAGGAGGAGCGCCTGGTCTTCCGCCGGTTCGACAACGAGACCGCGCTGAAGCTGGGCGCCCACCTCCTCGCGGCGGCACGGGACCGCGCCCTCCCCGTGACGGTCTCCGTGCGCCGCGGCGGCCAGCGGCTGTTCCACGCGGCCCTGCCGGGGACCTCGGCCGACAACGACGCGTGGATCGACCGCAAGAGCCGTGTCGTCGACCGGTACGGGCACAGCTCGTTCCTCGTCGGCGAACGGTTCCGCGCGAAGGGCACGACGTTCGAAGCCGATTCCCGCCTCGACCCGGACCTGTACGCGGCGCACGGCGGCGTGTTCCCGGTGCTCGTCGAGGGCGTGGGACCGGTCGGCACCGTCGGCGTCTCGGGACTGCACCAGGCCGACGATCACGCGTTCGTCGTCGAGCAGCTGGAAACCTTCCTCGCCACACTGTCCTAAGCAGACTTTCCACGGAGTTGTCCACAGGTTGTCCACCTGTGGACGGCTTCGAGCCTGTTAGACTGAGGCGTCACATCATATATCAGATAGGGCATGCCAGTGACCTCCTCCCGTCTCGACGAGCTGAAGCGACGGCTGTCCGGGGTCGTGGCCATCCCGGTGACCCCGTTCGACGCCGGCGGCGCCGTGGCTCCGGAGTCCTACGTGAACCTGGTGGACCGGCTGATCACCGGCGGTGTCGACATCGTGACGCCGAACGGGAACACCGGTGAGTTCTACGCGCTGGACGAGGCCGAGACGCGGCTCTGCCTCGAACTGGCGGTCCGGGCCGCGGCGGGGCGGGCGAGTGTGGTCGTCGGTGTCGGGCACGACGTCCGGACGGCGATCGGGGCGGCACGGCACGCGCGCGAGGCGGGCGCGGAGCTGATCATGATCCATCAGCCGGTGCATCCGTACGTCTCGGCGGAAGGCTGGGTCGAGTACCACCGCGCCATCGCGACCGCGGTCCCGGAACTGGGCGTCGTGCCGTACGTGCGTGATCCGAAGATCGAAGGCCGGCAGCTCGCCGGGCTCGCCGACGCGGCGGAGAACGTCATCGGGGTGAAGTACGCCGTGCCGGATCCGGTTCGGTTCGCTTCGGTGGCACGGGACGCGGGGATCGATCGCTTCGGGTGGATCGCCGGACTGGCGGAGCTCTCGGCGCCGGGCTACTTCGCCGTCGGCGCGACCGGGTTCACGTCGGGGCTGGTGAACGTCGCGCCGTCGATCTCGCTGGAGATGTTCCGCGCACTCCGGGACGGTGACTTCCGCGGCGCGATGGCCTGCTGGGAACGCGTCCGGCCGTTCGAGGAACTGCGCGCCGCGGACGGCAACGCCAACAACGTGAGCGTGGTGAAGGAAGCGTTGGCACAGCTCGGTTTGTGCCGCCCCGATGTCCGGCCGCCGAGCCGTGCGCTGACCGACGGCGAACGCGGCGAAGTCGCCGGGCTGCTTGAGAAGTGGGGCCTTCGCTAGCGGTTTTCCGGACCGTGCCCGCACCTGCCAAGGGCGGGTGCGGGCACGGCGACAGGTCAGAGGTCGTGGCCATCGACGATCGCGGCGTGGCCCTGATGGGCGCCTCGGGGCGCGCTGTAGCGCGGCGGGCGGCTGCTCACCGGACAAAGCCGGCGGGACCATGAGCGCGAAGAACGATGTGTCTGGCCGGTGCTCCTGTCTCGGGGGAAATTTCCCTCGATGTCTTCGACTGTACGCCGGATCGTGCTGTTCTGGTGAATTGCTTCCGCTCCGCCGTCGTGGGACGCTGGGGGAAGACCGCGGAGCGACCGTGGCGTGTTGTGGTACCAGTGCCTTTTCTCGGCCGAACCAGACCCTTTCGGTGTTCTGAAACCCGTTGCTGGATTGTCCACTTTCACGAACCAGAACGGTGTGACTCTTCCATGACCTCCACACAGACGAGGCAGGGCAGCGACTTCGCTGAACTGTCCAAATTGGTCAAAGACGCCGGGCTCCTCGATCGGCGGCGCAAGTACTACGCGGTGAAGATCGCCTTGAACCTGCTCGCTTTCGCGGGCGGCTGGGTCGCGTTCGCGCATCTCGGGGACTCCTGGTGGCAACTGTTCCTCGCCGCGTTCTTCGCGATGATGTTCACGCAACTGTCCTTCATCGGCCACGACGCGGGGCACAAGCAGATCTTCCGCGGCCGCAAGGCGAACGACGTCACCGGTTTCGTCCACGGCGGACTGACCGGGCTCAGCTACGGCTGGTGGATCGGCACGCACACCCGCCACCACGCCAATCCCAACCACGAGGACGAGGACCCGGACGTCAACCTCGCCGCGCTCGTCTTCACCAAGGGCCAGGGCGCCGGACGACGTGGTTTCCTGCGCTGGATGGCGAAATACCAGGCGTTCCTGTTCTTCCCGCTGCTGCTGCTGGAAGGCCTGAACCTGCACGTCTCGAGCATCACGGCGATCTTCCAGCGCGGCTTCAAACGGCGGAAGCTCGAATCGGCGCTGATGCTCGCCCACATCGCCGCGTACCTGACAGCGGTGTTCGTGGTCCTCTCGCCCGGTGTCGGCTTCGCCTTCATCGCCGTGCACCAGTGCCTTTGGGGGGTGTACATGGGCTGCTCGTTCGCCCCGAACCACAAGGGCATGCCGACGCTGTCGGCCGGGCACACGCTCGACTTCCTGCGCAAGCAGGTGCTCACCTCACGCAACGTGCGCGGCGGACCGGTCGTCGACTTCGCGCTCGGCGGGCTCAACTACCAGATCGAGCACCACCTCTTCCCGAGTATGGCGCGGCCGAACCTCAAGCACGCGCAGGTGATCGTGCGGGAGTTCTGCGCGAAGCACGGCATCGACTACGCCCAGTGCGGCTGGGCGGCCTCGTACGGCTACGTGCTCCGGCATCTGCACGAAGTGGGGGCGCCGTTGCGTGCTCAACCGGTGGCCGCGCGATGACCTCCTCCATCCGCTCCCTCGGCGAGGTGGCCGAACCCGCCGCCGACGACCGCTGCCCGAGCTGCCCGCATCCCCTGACCGCGCACGACGCGATCGCCCGGCGCTTCTGCACCGCGACCGCGGCCGGCGGGTTCAGCCGCGGCTGCACCTGTGCCACGAAACCCGAAACAACCGAATAGAGGATCACCATGAACGCCGATACCGTCCCCGTCTCCCGCTACGAGATGCGGGTCGACACCGTGAAGAAGATCGTCGCCGAACACACCGACCTCGGCAACGAGGCCGCGTTCGCCTTGGCCGTGCACATGGTGCGGGCGCTGGACACCGTTCCGGAGCCCGTCCGCTGATCGCTGTGGCCCGGGTTACTCGCGCGTAAACATCGCGTCAGCGAGCCCCCGGAACGCGTCAGGGAGACGTTGCCGGAGCGGCCGGGCCGGGTCGATCGGAGTTGTGCTGATGAGGCACTGACCGATCGACGCGGAGGTAACCGTGACGCTCAGCGAGCTCCTGCCCAGCCTCGGCTGCGAGGCCGCCGACCACCTCGAACCCGGGGTCTGGCCACGGAGCACCCGGCTCGGGGACGGCGGGGAACTGCTGTTCGCCGGCGCGCCGGTGTCCCACCTCGCCGCGAGGTTCGGGACACCGGCGTACCTGCTCGATGAGGACGAGGTCCGCCAGAACGCCCGCGCGTACCGCCGGGCGCTGCCGGACGCCGAGGTGGCGTACGCGAGCAAGGCGCTGTGCATTCGCGCCGTCCTGCGCTGGGTCGCCGAAGAAGGACTTTCCCTGGACACCTGCTCGGCGGGCGAGATCGCGGTGGCACGGTCGGCGGGCTTCCCCGCCGAGCGGATCCTGCTGCACGGCAACGCGAAAACCCCCGAAGACCTCAAGGCGGCGCTGTCCTACGGCGTCCGCCGGATCGTGGTGGACTCGCTCGACGAGATCGAGCAGCTCGGCGCGCTGGCCACCGGCGCGCAGCAGGTGCTGATCCGCGTGACACCCGACGTCGCGGCGGGCACGCACGCGGCGATCACCACCGGCACCGAAGGCCAGAAGTTCGGCTTCTCGCTGCGCGAGGAGGTCCGCGACAACCTCGGCCGCGCCGTCTCCGCGGTGCTCGCACAACCCGGGCTCCGCCTGGCCGGTCTGCACTGCCACATCGGTTCGCAGGTGTCCCGGGTCGATTTCTACGAACTGGCCGCCCGCAAGATGATCGGGGTGCTGGTCGCGCTCCGCGAAACCCACGGCGTCACCCTGCGCGAGCTGGATCTCGGCGGCGGGCACGCCGTGCGTTATCTGCCCGGCGACACGGGTTTCGACATCGACGGCTATGTGCGCCGCCTGCGTGTCGCGCTCGCTTACGAATGCGCTTCGCACGGTTTCCCGCAGCCGAAACTGACGATCGAACCGGGCCGCGCGATCGTCGGCCCGGCGGGGATCACCGTGTACCGGGTCTGCGCGGTGAAACGCGGTTCGCGCACCTTCGTCGCCGTCGACGGCGGGATGAGCGACAACGCGCGGCCCGCGCTCTACGGGGCGGCGTACACCGCGCGCCTGATCGGCAGGCGCAGCCGGGCCGCGCGGCGGCCGATGACGGTGGTCGGACGGCACTGCGAATCGGGTGACGTCCTCGCCGACGGGCTCTCGCTCCCCGACGACGTCCACCCCGGCGATCTGCTCGCCGTTCCGTGCACCGGCGCCTATCACCACTCGCTCGCGTCGAATTACAACCTCGTCGGCAGGCCCCCGGTGGTCGGTGTCTCCCGCGGTACCGCGACCCTGCTCGTACGCCGGGAAACCGAGGAAGACCTGCTGAAACGCGACCTGGGCTGACTCGCCGTCCGAAAACCTCGACACCCCGCCTGTCGCGCGACAGAATCCTCGGCACGAAGGCGCGGGGAAAGAGAATCGCGACAAACAACTTAACGGCGGTAGCATTCTGGACATTGATCGATACGCTGCGCGACAAGAATCGCATGCCGAAACAAAGGGAGGGACGGCATGGGTGACGAACCACGCGCGCAGATGGAGCAGCGCACACCTAGAGGTTTGGACAATACCGATCGCACTCTGATCGCTCTACTGCAAGTCGACGGGCGGGCCTCGTTCACGGCCTTGGCCAAGGCCGTCGGACTGTCGGAGGGTGCCGTGCGGCAGCGCGTCCAGCGGCTGCTGCGGGACGAGACGATGCAGATCGTCGCGGTCACGGATCCAGCGAACGTCGGGCTCGGCCGTCAGGCGATGGTCGGGATCAAGGTCCAAGGCGATCCGCGGGCGGTCTCCGACCAGCTCTCCGGATTGCCGGACGTCCATTACGTCGTGCTGACCGCGGGAGGCTACGACCTGCTCGCCGAGGTCGCCTGCCGGGACGACGAACACCTCTTGAGTGTGCTGAACGACGACATCCGGCCCATCCCGGGTGTCGTCAGCACCGAAACACTGGTCTACCTGAAACTGGCAAAACAGACATACGCCTGGGGAAACCTGACCAAGTAGGCCAGGGCCGCCGCGCATCCGACCGGCGGGCCGGTCGCTTGACCTGTGCTCCCAATGTGGCATTGGGGACGCTGAGCGTCTCCAATGCCACATTGGGGGCACCTGGCCCGCCCCGACCACGGGCTCGCGGGCACCCGAATCGAGGCCCGAAGCCGCAATGAAAGGCCCCTTCCTTGCGAATTTCGCAAGGAAGGGGCCTTTCATCGCACTCGCGCAGGGGCTAGACACAGCGCAGGTACGCGTCCGGCGTCCGCCGCCGCGTGTCGAGCCCGCGCAGTACGGCGGGCAGCGCCCCGCTGTACAAGACCCCGAGCCGCTGCGTCGCCCGCGTCAGCGCGACGTACAGTTCCGCCTCGCCGCTTGGGCCGTCCGCGAGGATCCGCTCCGGCTCCACCACCAGGACCGCGTCGTACTCCAGCCCCTTGGTGGCGGACGGCGGGATCGCGCCCGGCACGTCCGGCGGCCCGATCACGACCGAAGTCCCCTCACGCGCCGATTCCTCGCGGGTGAACCCGGCGACCGCCTCCTCGATGTCCATTTCGGACAGTCGGCGCGCCCACGGCCACACGCCGCACGAACGCACCGAGTCCGGCGGCACGGCGTCCGGCGCGAAACTCGCCAGCAGTGAGGCCGCCACCGCCATGATCTCCGACGGCGTCCGGTAGTTGACGGTCAGTTTCCGGTACACCCATCGGTCGGCGACGTACCGGGACAGCATCGCGTCCCACGATCGCGCGCCGGACGGCGACCGCCGCTGCGCGAGATCCCCGACGACGGTGAACGACCGGCTGGGGCAGCGCCGCATCAGCACGCGCCAGTCCATTTCGGACAGTTCCTGCGCCTCGTCGACCACGACGTGGCCATAGGTCCATTCCCGGTCCGCGGCGGCGCGTTCGGCCAGATCCCGTTCGTCGCGTTCGGCGAACCGGTCCGCCAGCTCCTCCGCCATCAGCACGTCCGTCGGCCGGAGCGCGAATTCGTAGTCGTCGTGATCGTCCTCGACCTCGACGATCTCCAGCACCCGCTCGGCGTATTCCTTCCGGGCCAGCCGCTCCCGTTCCGCCGCCCGGCGTTCGGCGGCGCGGTCCGTGCCGAGCAGTTCGACGGCTTCGTCCAGCAGCGGCACGTCGGACACCGTCCACGCGCCGGCGTCCTCGCGGAACAGCGCCGGATCGGCCCCTGCCGCCCGCAACCGCTCCGGCGAGGCGTAGAGGTCGGCGAGCAGCCGCTGCGGCGTCAGCACCGGCCAGAGGCGGTCGAGCACCGCGCGGAGCTCCTCGCTGGCTTCCAGGTCGCGCCGGGCGTTCTTCAGCAGCTCCGGGCGCGTGTGCTCGTCGTCCCGCGGTAGCCAGCCCGCGCCGAGCCGGTCGACCGCGCGGGTGGCGAGCGCGGCGATCACCTCCCGATCGAAGACCGGCCGAGCCTCGTTGTGCAACAGGCCGCTTTCCCTGGCCACCGCACGCGCGGCGGCCGCGACCTCGGCGTCCACCGGCACGGTGACGTCGTCGAGTGCGATCGGCTCGGCCTCGGCCGGGAGTTCCTGCCGGTCCGCCACCGCCGCCGAAAGCACGTCCAGGATCGCCAGCGAGCCCTTCAGCCGCTGCACCGGCGGCGGATCCTCGCGTTCGGTGCGCAGACCGGCGACGAGGTCACCAGGCGTCGCGAAGACGACGCTGGTCTCGCCGAGCGACGGCAGGACCCGGCCGATGTGGTCGAGGAAGCCACTGCTGGGCCCGACCACGAGCACGCCGCGGCGTTCCATGCGCTCCCGTTTCGTGTACAGCAGGTACGCCACCCGGTGCAGCGCCACCGCCGTCTTCCCGGTGCCGGGGCCGCCCTCCACGACGACGACGCCGGCGTGGTCCAGCCGGATGATCTCGTCCTGCTCGGCCTGGATCGTCGCGACGATGTCCCGCATCCCCTCGCCGCGCGGCGCGTTGACCGCGGCCAGCAGCGCGACGTCACCCCGTTCGCCCGCCGATTCCGGACGGCCGAAGACCTCGTCGGTGAAGTCGAGGACGTCACGCCCGAGGGTGCGGAATTGACGGCGCCGTGACATTCCTTCCGGCGACGCGCCCGTCGCGCAGTAAAACGCGCGCGACGCCGGCGCCCGCCAGTCCAGCACCAACGGTTCGTAGTCGTTCTCCTCGTCGAAAAGGCCGATCCGGCCGACATACCGCCGTTCTCCCGAAAGGGCGTCCAAACGGCCGAAACAAAGGCCCTCGTCGGCGATCTTCAGCCTGGCCATCTCGCTCGCCTTGGCGCCGACGGACACCTCGCGGTCGGAAAGCGCGAAGCCTTCTCCCCGCAGCGCACCGGCATACGCCTCCTTCACCCGTGCGCGTTCGGTGTCCAGCCGTCCGTAGAGCGACGCGACATACTTCCGTTCGGACCGCAATTCCTCGTCGTACCCCTGATTTGACAAGTTCCCCTCACAGCGGTTAGACTGACAACACATTCGGCGTATCGATCAGCATTCTTGATCGGGCGCCGATTTTCTATTGTCCACCGCTTGTCAAGAGGGACCCGGTATTCCACCGGAAACGAGAGTGCGCGATAATGGGGACGAAGATCCGCCATTACCGCGCACCATCCGGAGCACTCAGCCGAGCATGAACTCGCGCGGGTCCAGCGCCCTTCCCACCACACGGACGTCGCCGAGCCAGCCGTGGAACGCCTGCTCGACGATCGAGTCGTAGGCGTAGGCGCCGATCAGCCACGAGCCGCCGGGGTTCGCGATCCCCGCGGCAGGCGTCTTCGGATTCCGCAGCACCGGGCAGCCGTCGACGTAGAGCGTCGTCCGCCTTCCGTCGTTGACGGCCGCGACGTGAATCCACTCCCGCAACGCCAGTTCGTGGCTCCAGCAGGTCGAAATCCCGTTCTGGTTCACCGGGAACACCGCCCACTGGAACGCCGCACCGTCCGAAAGGGACAGTGTGGCCGACGGCTCGCCGGGGTCGTCACCGGTTTTGCCCGCCTTGCCGCCGGAACCCTGTCTGCCGAAGATCGCCGCCCAGGAATGCTTGCCGTCCTTGAAATCCGCGGGCAGTTTCACGAATGCTTCGACGGTGTAGCCGCGGGCGAACGTCTCCGCGTTCATCGGCGCGGAGTCCGCCGTGCGCAGATACCCGCCGCGAGCCGGCTTCTTACCGCCGTCGAAGCGAAGGCTGGACCTCGATGGCTGCCGCCCGGAGAATTCACCGGAGAACCGCAGCGCCTCGGGGGCGCTGCCGGGCAGAGTCACCCGGACCAGGTCGTTGCCCCGGCCGGAAAGGTCACGGACACCGTCTACGGGCGCGCCGTCACGGCCTTCGAACCGCCAATATGCCACGGTCCCGCGGATCAGCTGGCGATCGGCGGGCCGCGCGGGCGGGACCGGGACCGGCGCGAAATCGGCGAACCTCGACTCGAAGTCGACCTCCAGGCTGAAGTAGTCCGCCGGGCCGGTGCGGTCGATCTCCCGCCGTTGCAGTTCGTTCAGCCGCGGCGCCTGATCCGCCAGCCACGGCGAGAAGGTGCGGACGTCGATCACGTTCCGCGGCAGGTCGAACCGGTAGAGCCGGATCATCGCGCTGCCGCCGTAGTAGCGGTCCTGGTAGTTGGTGATGTGCAGATGGACGTCGTTGCCCGCGTTGTTGCGCTTCACCGCGCGCCCCGGCGGCCAGAAGTGCCCGTTGAGGGTCAGGAAGATCTGGTCGTTGCCGGCGATCAGCTCGTCCCAGACCTTCTGCCCGAACTCCGAGAACTGAGCCTGTCCGGCCTCGTCGGCCCATACCAATTCATGGATGGTCAGAATGGCCGGAAGCCGCGGGTTCCGCGCGAGCACCGACCGCGCCCACTCCAGCCCGCCGGCCGACGGCCGCCAGTCGAGCGCGAGCAGCAGCCACTCACGTCCACCCGCACGGAAGACGTGGTGGCTGTTGTAGCCGTCCGGGCTCGCGCCGCGGAAGGTCCGCGAACCCCGTTGCCGCCGCGGGCCGAACGCGTCCAGATACGGCGTGCGGCCACGCTGGTCGTCGGTCGAGGACTTGATGTCGTGGTTGCCCGCCAGCGTGCTGTACGGGAACCGGCGCCGGTCCAGGTGCTGGAACGACCGGCTGATCTGGTCGAACTCGCCCGGCTGCCCGTTCTCGGTGAGGTCGCCGAGATGCGCCAGGAAGACGATGTTCTCGTCGCCGCCGGTGACGTACCGCAGCGTGGCGTCCAACGGCGCGGGATCGCCGCGGTCGGCGTCGAAGAGGTACTGGGTGTCGGGCAGGACCGCGAGGGTGAAGCGGCCGTCTTCGGCGTCCGGGCCGTGGTGGCCGAAGGTCGCCGAAGCCGCGGGGGCGCCGAGTGCCGGCAACGCGGACACCGCCGCACCGGCGCCGAGCAGGCCCGCGCCGCGCAGGAAGGTCCGTCTGGAGGAGTCGTTCACGGCCGCAACCTACGGTCGCGGAGGCAACGCGTCCCGAACCGCGGGTGAACACTTGCCCCGCTCGGTAGCTTCGTCACATGGGGAACGTCAAACGCTGGCCCGTGCTCGCCGGGGTCGGTGTGGTGGTGACCGCGGCGGCCTGGTGGATCGTGGACGAGATGCCGGCGGTGGACGACGCCGTCGCGCGGGAGGCGCTGCCCGGAATCGACGAGCATCTGCGCGCGTTCGCCGGTTCCCGGGACGCGGGAATCCGCTGGGTGTGCACGCAGAAGGTGATCGAGACCCGGCCGGACGGCGAGCGGGTCAAGATCGGCCTGGTCGCGAGCTGCGACGAGGTCGTGAAGGAGGGCGACGGGCTCGTCACGCGCAGCGGATTCCGGCGGCAGCCCATGGTTTACCGCGTGGAACGCACTCCCGGCGGATACCGCGTGCTCGACCGGCGGGTCGCCGAGGACGGCGCCGGCTACTCGCCTTCGGTCAAGGAGATGTTCTCGTGGGTCGGCGCCCGCCGGGTGCTCGGCGGCGCGAGCCCGGACGACCCGAAGTCCGTGTCCGCCGCCGCGTTCGGCCTGCCCGAAAGCACCCCGGTGCGCACCGGCCGGTGATCAGTCGCCGTTGCGGTCGATCTTCTTCGGCACCACGAACCACATGACGACGAACAGCACCGCCGACACCACGCCGAAGATCGTCATCGAGATCGGGCCGTAGACGACCTTGGCGATGAGCGCGACGGTGGTGGTGATGGCGGCGGCGAGACAGCCGAGCCCGACGAGGACGGAACGGTTGCCGACGGTGAGGATCCGCTCACGGTTGCCGGTGCGGAACAACAGCCGATGCCAGGCGGCGGGCGCCGTCAGCAGCACCGTCGAAGAGACCGTGAGCAGGACCGCCGTCAGGTGGACGGCTTTCTCGAACCCGCTCGCCGCGTGGAACTCGTCGGTGAACACCACCGTGAGCAGGAAACCGAAGAGGATCTGAACGCCCGCCTGCGCGACCCGCAGCTCCTGCAGGAGCTCACTGACGTTGCGGGTCAGGCGTTCGTTCTTCGTCTCGCCGGTGTGCTCGACCATTCAGCGGCTCCAGGACCATCGGTTGACGCCTGACCTTTTCGTGCCAGCCGAGCGACGTCACTGACACGACCACCACGGCGAGGCCCAGCCACTGAGTACCCGACAAATCGGCGTTCAAGCACAATACGCCGATCACGGCGGCCGTGACCGGGAACGCCAGCTCGGCCAACGTCGCCCTGGCCGCGGGCGTCGACCGCAGGCCGACGTAGTACAGGCTCAGCGCCAGCAGACCGGGGACCAGCGCGAGCAGTGCGAGCCCGAGCGCGTTGTCCCAGCCGACCGCGAACTCGCCGCCCTGATAGGCCACGATGCCCGCCGCGACCGGGAGCCCGACGGTGAACCGCAGGGTGGTGACCTCCTTCGGCGCCAGTTCGGTGGAGAGCAGCCGTCCGAGCACCGTGCCCGCCGCCCACAACGCGGCCGCGCCGATCGCCAGCAGCGCCGCCTTCGCCGCGGCGAGCTGGATGTTCAGCGGATCCTTGAACGCCAGCAGCCAAGCGCCCAGCAGCGCCGGGATCGCGAAGAAGGCGTATCCCGGGCGGACCCGTTCACGGAGTACGAAGTATGCCGCCAGAACGGCGAACACCGGCTGGAGCTTCTGCAGCACCAACGGCGTCACCGGATCGCCCAGTTTGAAGGCCGCGGTGAACATCGCCGTCGCCAGCGCGGAAGAGCCGCCGCCGATCGCGAGCACGGCCAGCCATTCCCGCGGACCGCACCGGCGCAACGCCCGGAAAGCGCCGGGGATCAACGGGCTCAGCACGAGCACCACGAGCAGGTGCTCCCAGAAGACGACCGTTGCCGCCGGGAGCGCCTCGGCGAGCGGAAGCCTCAGAAGCCCGTCGGTGCCCCAAAGAGCGGCGGCGACCGCGACCAGCCAAGTGCGGTCCGGAGGGTTACTGCTCACGTGTCCTGCCCATAGTTTGAGAATGATCGCCCGACCGAGTGACCACCCTGGCGTGTCCGATTCGTGCGGACTAGGCAAGGGGCATGCGCCCCGTCCCCGCACTCTCGCTTGTCCTGTCCGCGGCCGCACTGGCCCTGACCGCCGGCGCCGGACCGGCCACCGCCGTCCCCGGCTCCCGCGTCCACGTGATCACCGCCAAGAGCGGCCTCACGATCTACAAACCCGAACTGGTACCGCCCGGCGCCCGCGCGCACGTCTTCGGGTTGACGTCCAAGGCCCACGGCACCTCGACCGCGGTCCTCGTCACCGGTCTGCTGCCCAACCGCGAATACGGCGCCCACGCGCACACGAAGCCGTGCGGTGCCACCGGCGACCTCGCCGGCCCGCACTACCAGAACGTCGAAGACCCGGTGAAGCCGTCGGTGGACCCGGCCTACGCCAACCCCCGCAACGAGATCTGGCTCGACCTCACCACCGACGCCACCGGCCGCGGCGCCGCCGTGTCCAAAGTGGACTGGACGTTCACCGATCGGCGCGCGAACTCCATCGTGATCCACGAAACGCATACGCACACCGACCCGGGGCACGCCGGGACCGCGGGCGCCAGGCTGGCCTGTGTGACCGTCGGCTTCTAGCGGCGTTTCCTAGAACCCCCAGGTGCGTTCGGGCCGGATCCTGATCCGGACGCGGTACTCCCGATCGAATTTCGGGACGTCGTAGTCGATCGCGGGGTAGTGCTTCTCGTACTTTTCGAGGAAGCCCGGCTGCTCCGACGCGACACCGTCCGGCAGGATCTCGGCCCTGCCTCCGACCACCAGGATCGAGCCGCCGTGCTCGTCGCTGTTGAAGTGGAGGCTGACCTCGGGGTTGGCCTCGATGTGCCGGGTCTTCGCCGTGTCCGGCTGACTGAAGACGATGAAGTCGTCACCGTCGAGTACGAACCACACCGGGCGGGGCGAAGGGCGTCCCTTCGGGCTGATCGTGGTCAGCCAGGCGACGTTCTCCTTCGCCCGCTCGGCGAGCCGCGGGTCGGGTCGATAGCTCATGCCCGACCCAACCACGGCCCACCGGCATTTCTTCCTCGTCCGCTCAGCGGGACGCGACGAGTTTCGCGTAGCGCGTCCCGGCGCCGAGCAACACCAGCCCGGCGAGGAGGAACGCGGCGACCCTGGCGAGACCGTCGAGCGCGGAGAGGTCGAACAGCACCAGCTTCAGCACCGCCGCCCCGACCAGCACAAAACCGATCACCCGCAGGCTGACCGCGGAGATGCCGCGGATGAGCAGCACCAGCGCGGCGACCGTCCAGGACACCGTGATCACCACGTGGCCGACCAGGAAACCCGACCGGCCGGGGACGGCCAGCAGCGCGCCGCACAGCACCATCGCGCCCGCGCCGTAGAGCCCGCAGACCCCGGCGAAGAGCCAAGGCACCACGTTCTCCGACGCGGCCTTGAACAGCCCGAGCCGGTGCGCGACCCACGGAAGCGTGATCGAGACCGCCAGGATCGCGACGGCCACCAGCAACGAGGCGGCGAGGTCGGCGTCCGGCCGGTTCCGGATCAGGAAGAACAGCGTCGGCGGGACGTCGAAGGCCAGCGCGATCAGGCCGCCGATGACGGCGAAGCCCAGCCCGCCGAAGAGCGCCACGTGCTTCTTCGTCCACAGCGCGACCAGCGCCAGTAGAACACCTTCGCCGATGAGGATCGCCGAACGGGCACTGCCGTCGAACAGCGTCATCGTCGTCTGCAGGGCCGCGAGCAACCCGGCGGCGCCCGCGAGGTCACCCGTCCAGCCGTCGAGCCACTGCCCGGCCGCCCACACCCCGAGCAGCACCAGCGCCACCGACGCGGTGACCAGCACGGCCGGGGTCTTCGGCAGGAACAACGCGGCGAGCAACGACGGCGCCGGCGCGACGGCCAGCAGGGCGAGCGCGGCGGCGTCCCCCGGCCGCTTGGCCGTGACGATCAGGGCCAGCGCGAGTGCGACGCCACCCGCGGCCAGCGCGGCGGCGGTGTTGGCCGTGCTGCCACCGAAACCGGTGAACGCCGTGCTGAAGACCGACGCGACCAGCGGCGGGATCCCGGCCGCGACCGCCACCGACGGCCACGACTGGCGCAACTGCACCGGCGTCGACGCGACCTGGACCACCAGCAGGAACGCGACCAGCTGCGGGGTGAAACCCTGCGTGATGATCGGCGCGCAGACCACACAGCCGAGTACGACGGCCGTCGCGAGCAGCGAAGACTTCCACCGCACGGCCAGCAGCAACCCGCCGACCGCGATCAGGAGCCCGATCGCGAGACCGGCGTAGGCCGGGAGGTACTCGTACATCGTCGTCGCGGCGATGGCGTCGAGGTACAACGCCCCGATCCCGGTCGCGGCGAGCGCGAACGCGCCCGTACGGCCCGCCGGCGTGCGGTGCAGGCGAAGCCCGATCCCGACCAGCGCCGCGCCGAGCACCGCGCCCCCGAGCACCCGCGGCAACGGGCCGAACCAGCCACGCTGGATCGCGAGCACGAGGAACAGCACGACACCCAGCAGCGTGACCGCGCCACCGATCCAGGCCAGCAGCCTGCTGCCGGCGCCTTCCTTGCTCAGCTTCTCGCCGAGCGTGACCTTCGGGACCGGCTGATACGGGCGGTAGGGCTGCTGCGGCGCGTGCTGCTGCCGGTACTGCTGTTGCTGCCACTGCGCGTACTGGGCCTGCTGGTACTGGGCCTGCTGGTATTGCTGCTGGTAGTGGGCGTACTGCGGGTGCTGGTACTGGGGGTGGGGGTACGGCTGCTGCGGCACCTGGGGCTGCGGCGGCTGCTGGGGCTGGGGCTGGGGCTGGGGCTGCTCGGCCGGCGGCTGCTGGGCCTGCTCGGCCGGGGGCGCCTGCTGCTCCGCTTGCGGTGCCTGCTGCGCGGCCTGCTCTTGAGAAGCCTGCTCAGGCGCCTCTTCGGGCGTCGGCTCCGCTCCTGATCGGACGGTCCGCAGCTCCGTACCGACCCGCGCGAGGCGGGCCCCAAGGTCGTCGATCTCCCCGGCGAGCCTGAGGAGCACATCCCCATCGGTGGTCATGGCGATCAGCATGCGGCCTGAGACCCGCCGATGGATCCGTAGCACTACTCAATCGTGATGACGATGTGGTCGCGACCTGCAAGATCATCGCGGTCGAGCCCACACCCGGAGCGCTCGGAAGCCCGGCCAGTTGGCGTCGCAGAAGTACAGCTGGGAATCCTTCGCCTGCCAAAGCAGGAATCCGGACAGCCGGACCTCGCCGCTCGTCCGGATGATCAGGTCCTCATGGAGGCGAAGTTACCGAAATCGGGTCTTCAGCACTCTGAAAGCACATGAGTTACGCTTGACACGGAGTGTGGCGCCGTGGGCATCACACGAGTCGCAGGGCCAGGTGCACCCGGGGAATACCGGGACCCTGGCCTTACGCATGTGCCGGATCAGGCGAGTGTGTCGACCTCCAGTTCGATCGCGCACGTGGCCAGTTGATCGGCATAGTCGGGGGTTCCTTGTCTTCGAGCGCGAACAGCCCCGGCGACGATGTCCGGAATCCGCAACAGCGGCTCGTCGGCGCCACGAACGTGCCGGATGCGAAACGCGGCGCCTCGAGGCAGCGAAAAGCGGCATTGCTGGACAGTGCGCACGTCGCGGGCGTCGAGCTGAACTGTGCGGCCTTCAGCGACCAAGAGACTGACATCGAGTAGATGCAACTCCATCACGAGTCGCTGCATACAAAGAGAACGGCCACGTTCCTGACGTCGCACCGGCACCGGAGTACCCACTGCCACCAAATGGAGTTCCTCGAAGTCGGCGACCTGCTTGACGACCGCCCGCTTCTGGACATCGGCCAATACGTTCCAGTGCAGCTTCCCCGTGCGTTCGGCCCTCATGCCTACCATGACCTTGCGCAGCTCGGCATGCCGGTCGACGGGCAGGACCGCGGCCGCGAGTACGTAGAAGCCACCGTCGTCGTCCTCTTTGAACGATTCGTCGGCGAATGCCTGCAACACGGACATCCGCCGAGCCTAGGGATTCGTTCCCGGCTCAATCGGTACGGTCCGGCGCCCGGATTCGCGTAGCCGCAACACCTCGCGGATCGAGTGAAGACGCCGGACCAGCCGTCGGAAGTTTCTCCATACTGGCCTGATGAACCCCGGCGAAACGCTCCTCAGCACGTCCCGCACCTTCCAGCTGTGGCGATACGGCGCCGGGCACTCGCAGTTGATCCTCCGGTCCGAGTTCAGGCCGGAGACCGAGCCTGTCGAACTTCACTTCGAAGGCGTCCGGTCAGTGCGCTTCGACAGCCTCTCCTTCCCCGAGCTGACCGTGTGGCGAGACGAAGACGAAGTCATCGAGAACGACAGAGCCCGGTTCTACAACCTGCGGATCGAATTGAGGTCCCCGAAGCACACCGGCGTGATCACCGCCGGCCGCATGACCTACATCGACGGGACCTGCCCCGACGGCACGATCAAATGGCGGGTGACCTCCCCTCGCGGCGAGGCGATCGGCGGCGGAGACCGGCCCACCTGCGAGTGACAGACACCACAGGCGACAATGGAGGACGTGACAGCCACCCTGAGCAAGCCCGCACTGAAGATCGGCCCCTACGAGGTCGATCCGCCGGTCGTGCTCGCTCCCATGGCGGGCATCACCAACGTCGCGTTCCGGCAGCTGTGCCAGGAGTACGGCGCGGGGATCTACGTCTGCGAGATGATCACCGCCCGCGCGGTGGTCGAACGCCACCCCGGCACCATGCACATGATGACCTTCGGCGAGAACGAAAAGCCCAGGTCCATGCAGCTTTACGGGGTCGACCCCAAGACCATGGCCGAGGCCGTCCGCATCATCACCGGCGAGGGCCTCGCCGACCACATCGACAGTAACTTCGGCTGCCCGGTGGCGAAGGTGACGCGCAAGGGCGGCGGCGCGGCGTTGCCGTTCAAGCGCAAGCTGTTCGCGGACATCGTGCGCGAGTCGGCGAAGGCCGCGGCCGAGGCGGGCGTGCCGTTCACGGTCAAGTTCCGGGTGGGCATCGACGACGACCATCTCACGTACCTCGACGCCGGGCGGATCGCCGAGGCGGAGGGCGCGGCGGCGGTCAGCCTGCACGCGCGCACGGCCGCGCAGCGCTACTCCGGCCAGGCCGACTGGACGAAGATCGCGGCGCTCAAGGAAGCGGTCACCAGTATCCCGGTGCTCGGCAACGGTGACATCTTCTCCGCCGAAGACGCGTTGCGCATGGTCGACGAGACCGGCTGCGACGGTGTCGTGGTCGGACGCGGTTGCCTGGGCAGGCCGTGGCTGTTCGGTGAACTGGAAGCCGCCTTCGCCGGGCGTCCGCAGCCGACGCCGCCGAATCTCGGCGAGGTCGCGAAGGTCTTGCGCCGCCACACGGAACTGCTCGTCGAACACGATGGCCACGACAAGGCGATGCGGGACATCCGCAAGCACATGGCTTGGTATTTCATGGGTTTCCCTGTCGGCTCCGAACTTCGCCGCGGTTTCGCGATGTTGTCCGGTATGGACGAACTCGACGATCTCATCGCCAAGCTCGACCACGACGCCCCGTTCCCCAGCGCCGCCACCGGGCCGCGCGGACGGCAGGGTTCGCCGGGCAAGGTCACGCTGCCGCACGGCTGGCTCGACGACCCGGACGACGACTGCGTCCCCGAAGCCGAGGACATGCACTCGGGCGGCTGACCGTCCCCGTAAAGTCGGCGTCGTGATCGAGCAGCTGACCATCCCCACCGCCGCCGGTTCCTTCGACGCCATCGCGGCTGGCCCCGAAGACGGCCGCCCCGTTCTGTTGCTGCACGGATTCCCCGAGGCCGCGGTGGAATGGGAGCACCAGGTCGCGACGCTCGGCGTGCTCGGTTACCGCGCGGTGGCACCGGATCAGCGCGGTTACTCACCGGACGTCCGGCCGGAGCAGGTGTCCGAGTACAACATCGACTACCTCGTCGGTGACGTCATCGCGATCGCGGATCGCCTGGGATGGAACGAATTCGATCTCGTCGGACACGATTGGGGCGGCGCCGTCGCGTGGTGGACGGCCGACGCGCATCCCGGCAGGCTTCGCAGTCTCGCCGCGATTTCGACGCCGCATCCGGCGGCGCTGGCGGAGGCCATGAAGACCGACGAGGACCAGCACCTCCGATCGGGGTACATGACCGAATGGCGGCAGACCCGCGTCACCGAACGGCGAATGCTCGAGAACAACGCCGACGCGCTGCGCCGCCTGTTCGACTGGAAGGTGTCGCCGAGCAAGGTCGACGAGTACGTCCGGCGCCTGTCCGAACCGGGCGCGCTGACCGCCGCGCTCAATTGGTACCGCGCCGGCCGTTCCGGCGGGAAGATCGGGCCGATCGAGGTTCCGACGCTCTACATCTGGAGCACCGAGGACGCCGCCTTCGGGTCGACTGCCGCGCTCGACACCGCGAACCGGGTGACCGGCCCGTACCGCTTCGAGATGATCGAGGACGCCTCCCACTGGGTGGTGGAAGAGGCACCCGAAGCCGTCACTTCTTTGCTCGTGGAGCACCTCTCGTCCCACTAACAGGGGTAACTCTGGTCGCGGTACCGGTTACAGCGAGCCTGCTGGTTCAGTGGGTCCGGTGAACGAAACGACCGAAGTGGACACCGAACGCATCGTCTACGTCACCGAGGACGGCGAGCCGACCGGCGAAACCGCGCCCAAGCTGGCCGCGCACCACGAGCACACCAGGCTGCACCTGGCGTTCTCCTGTTACCTGTTGCGCCGCAGCGACCAGGCCCTGCTGATCACCAGCCGCGCCGCCACCAAGAAGGTGTGGCCCCGCGTCTGGACCAACAGTGTCTGCGGGCATCCCGCACCGGGTGAGCCGATCGAGGAGGCCGTCCGGCGCCGTGCCGCCTTCGAGCTCGGCTTACACCGGCTGAACGGGCTCCGCTGCGTCCTTCCGGCGTACCGCTACTCGACGCCACCATTCGATGGAGTGGTC
This sequence comes from Amycolatopsis sp. NPDC052450, assembly GCF_044547565.1. Classification (NCBI taxonomy): domain Bacteria; kingdom Bacillati; phylum Actinomycetota; class Actinomycetes; order Pseudonocardiales; family Pseudonocardiaceae; genus Amycolatopsis; species Amycolatopsis sp. NPDC052450. The sequence goes on from NZ_JBIUAQ010000001.1 coordinate 88,468, forward strand.
GAGAACGAGTTCTGCCCCGTCTTCGTCGCCTGGGTCGACGAAGATCCGGAACCGCATCCGGACGAGGTCGGTGACTGGCGCTGGGTGAGCTGGAATGATTACGCACTGTTGCTGAATGATGATGTGACTGACGTGAGTTACTGGGCGAAAGATCAGTTTTCGCAGCTCAAAGACGCCGAGCCGTTTTCGGCCTTACAGAACGGCACTTCGGTGCGTGACAATGGTGCCCGACCGTCGTCCACTTGAGCGATATTCACTTTGGACCGTACTCATACCTCAAGAGATCCCTCCTATACGACGAAAACCAATTCGTGGCGGAGGTGAGCGTGGCAGCCGACGACGAGGCCGCGCTCCCATCGGGCGCGCCGTCCACCGATCTGCTCAGCCTCCACGAGTCGATCGCCGGGGTGCTCGCCACCCAGGGTGACTGGCGCCGCGCCTATCACCACCTCAAGTCCGCCTTCGACCTCGCCCGGGCCGGCAGCCTGCGGGACACGCTGACGTCCAGCTACAACCGCCGCTACCTCGACCAGTGGCTGCACGGCCCGGCGGTCGACCACCGCGGCCCGCCCGGGATCGCGATCGCACTGGTCGACCTCGACCTTTTCAAGGGCGTCAACGACACTTTCGGGCATCTCGTCGGCGATCGGGTGCTGCGTGAAGTGGCCGATCTGCTGCAGCAGGGGCTGCCGCCCGAGGCGTTCTGCGCCCGCTACGGCGGCGAGGAGTTCGCGCTCGTCATCCCGGACGTCGACGCCGCCCGCGCCGTGCGCATCGCGGACACCGCCCGTATCCGGGTCGCCCGCCATCCGTGGCGCCGGATCCGGCCCGGTCTGTCGGTGACGATCAGCGTGGGACTCTCGCACGAGAGCCGCGCGGAACCGAATCCCGCGGTGGAACCGGAACGACAGTTGCGCAGTGCCGACGCTTTGTTGTATATGGCGAAACGGGCAGGACGGAACAAAGTCGCCTATCACGACGCGGAATCTTCACGGACGATTCCGCATCCGATGAACGCTGCGGACTCAGCCGGCGCCTAGGCCACTCACTCGATCAACACTCGCACTCTGCGTAGTGGTTTCGCACGTTTTAACGCAGCTTTAACCACGACCGCTCACCCGATCGCATGGACCGCTCGGCGCTTCTCGGTACCTTGGGTGAAGAAAATTCCGGGATGGTTGTCGTCACGAACCTGAGGTGTCCGTACGATAACGAAAGAGCTTCGACCGATTCGTGAAAGGAGACCGAGTGCCCGACGAGCACCACAACCCGGGGACCGGTCGCCACAGCCAAACGGAGAGAAGTCCCGGTGAGCGCGGCCGCAGGGCCCGGCGCCGCTCGATGGACACCCACGGCGGGATCAGCGTTTCCGACGTCGTCGCACGTCATACCGGTGAACGCCCGATCTTCGACCCCGCCGCCGAGGCGCCCGCTCCGCGCCGACTCCGGCAGGACGAGCCGTCTCCGGAGCCTCCGAGACCCGGTGCGCGTGCCGCCAGGGTGGAGCCGCCCGCACCGCGTCGGTCTCGTCCGGCCGCCCCCGTCGAAAGCCCGGCGCCCGCGCCTCGTGCGGCCAACCCCGCCGCGCCGCCTGCTCAGACGCCGCCCGCGGAGACCCCGCGCCCGCCTCGCGCACGCCAGCCGCGCCGCACTCCGCAGGCCGCGCCCACCCCCGAAGCGCCGACGCAGCGCCGTCCGCCGGTGGTGAACCCGGGCGCGCAGCAGCAGCCCGCCGCCCCGGCGCCCCCGCGTCGCCCCCGCCGCCCGCCGCAGCGGCCGGTGCAGCAACCGCCGGTCGCCCCGGTCCCTCAGCCGTCCCTCTCGCCCGGTGTCCCGCCGCGGTCCGAGATGGACCGGCTCACGATGACCGACGAACTCGAAGCGATCGACGACGCGACGATCACCAAGCGCAAGATCGACCACACGCTCGCCCGGTTCTCCGCCGCGCACGACGAACTCGAGGCCGAAGAGGCCAAGAAGCGCGAGCGCCGCGAGCGGCTCGCTTCCCGTCCCGCCGCGCTGCTGGAGCAGACCCGCACGGCGCTGCAGCGCGTGGTCACGACCACCGATTCCGAGCCTGCCGAGGCCTCCGGCGAATCGTCGCCGCAGACCCGCCTGCAGGAGAAGAAGGAACGCAGGACCAAGCAGACGGCCAAAGCCGGCCGGATCGCGGCCGCCGTCGTCGCCGCGCTCGTGTTCCTCTCCATCGGTTCGGCCTGGGGCGCCCAGACCTGGTTCGACGCGAAGTTCAACAACGTCGCCTCGCTCGACGAGGACTCGGCCGACATCCAGGACGCCGCCGGTCAGACCGGCGACGAGAACTTCCTGATGGTCGGCTCCGACACCCGTGACGGCGCGGCCGCCGAAGACGGCGTCGGCGACGCGGACGGCACCCCGGGCGCCCGTTCGGACACGGTGATGATCGCGCACGTCCCCGCCGACCGGCAGCGCGTCGTCATGGTGTCCTTCCCCCGCGACCTCGAGATCAGCCGTCCCGAATGCAAGCGCTGGGACCCGGCGACGTCGTCGTACAAGGAAGAGACCTCGCCGGCGCAGAAGATCGCGAAGCTGAACACGGCCTACGCGGTCGGCGGCCCGCAGTGCGTCACGAAGGTCATCCAGCAGATCACCGGCATGAAGATGAACCACTTCGTCGGGATCGACTTCAACGGCTTCAAATCCATGGTCGACGCCGTGCAGGGCGTCACCGTGTACAACGAGAAGCCGATCGACGACACCACGCTCGGCATGATCATCCCGCAGGCGGGCGAGGTCCGGATCTCCGGCGACCAGGCGCTGAACTACGTCCGGGCGCGGCACGTCAAGGGCGACCCGACGTCGGACTACGGCCGGATCAAACGCCAGCAGGCCTTCCTCGGCGCGCTGCTGAAGACCGTGATGTCGAAGGAAGTCATCCTGGACACCGGCAAGCTCAGCGGTTTCATCGACGCGTTCGCCAAGGCCACCTTCGGCGAGAACCTCGGCATCAAGCAGATGATGACGCTGGCGAAGTCGATGCGCGGGATGGGATCGGACAAGGTCAAGTTCCTCACCGTGCCCACCACCGAAGAGGCGAACAAGCGCGGCAACGAGGTCCTGGTGCAGAGCCGGGCGAAGGCCGTCTTCGACGCGCTGATCAACAACACCCCGCTGGAAGAGAAGGCGCCGGCGCCTCCCCCGAGCGACACGGCGGCCACTCCGACCAGCTCCGCGAAGTCCGGCGGCGCCAAGAAGAGCACCAGCTCAGGCTGAGGATCATTCGTTAGTCCGGGTTCACGTCGGGTTCACTCTGGGATGCGGCTTTTGGTGCCCGTTCCCCGTAGGGTTGGGCCATGCGTGAGGCTTACCATGTCGAACTCGAACAGCTCGCCGAGAACCTAGCGAGCATGTCCCTCCAGGTCGCCGACGCGATGGAGCGGGCGACCCGGGCGTTGCTCGAGGTCGATCTCGGACTCGCCGAGCAGGTGATCAGCGACGACGCGAAGGTCGACGACGCGCGCGCCGAATGCGAGGAGCAGGCGTACGCGCTGCTGGCACTGCAGGCACCCGTCGCGACCGACCTGCGGACCGTCCTCGCCGCGATCCACGCGGCGGAAAGCCTGGAACGGATGGGCGATCTGGCGCTGCACGTGGCCAAGGCCGCGCGCCGCCGCCACCCGGACCCGGTGCTGCCCGACGAGGTGAAGGCCGACTTCGCCAAGATGGGCGAGGTCGGGGTGAGCCTGGCCCGCAAGGTCGAGCAGGTCATCAAGTCCAAGGACGTCGAGGCCGCCCGCACGATCGAGTCGGACGACGACGAGGTCGACGAGATCCACAAGCACCTGTTCACCGTCATCATGGACCGGAACTGGGACCACGGCGTCGCCGCGGCCGTCGACGTCACCCTGCTGGGCCGCTTCTACGAGCGCTTCGCCGACCACGCCGTCTCGGTCGCGCGCCGGATGATCTTCGTGGTGACCGGCAAGATGCCCGGCTACGGACCCGACGAGCTGTAGCACCTACGGACACAACGAAGGGGCCCTCCACCGCATGTGATGCGGTGGAGGGCCCCTTCGTTGTGTCAGCGCCCCGCCACGCTCACGACCGCCCCGCGAGAGGGTCGGGGGGGGGGGGCGGGCGGGGGCCGCCGCGGCGCCCCCGCGGCGGGGGGGGGCCGCCGCCGCGCCCCCCCCGGCGGCGCCCCCCCCCCCGCCCCCGCCGCCCGGGGGTGGGTGTCCGAAACCACAGTTGGGGCCCCCCCCCGGCCGCCCATGGGGATACCCCGACACTGCCTCGGGCAAGCACGGGGCCGAGCACCCGCCCCGGCGCCCAACTTGGCCCGGTGAGCGTTGCGAAAGTGGCTTTCGCAACGTCGCCTCAGCTGCCCGCCCGCGACCCCCCAAGCGTGTGAAGAGACTCAGCCGAACCGGCCCGAGATGTAGTCCTCGGTCGCCTTCTCGTCCGGGTTCGAGAAGATCTTCTCGGTGTCGTTCAGCTCCACCAGGCGGCCCGGCTGGCCGACGCCCGCCAGGTTGAAGAACGCCGTCTGGTCCGAGACCCGCGCCGCCTGCTGCATGTTGTGGGTCACGATGACGATCGTGTATTCCTTCTTGAGCTCACCGATCAGGTCCTCGATGGCGAGCGTCGAGATCGGGTCGAGCGCGGAGCACGGTTCGTCCATCAGCAGCACGTCGGGCCGCACGGCGATCGCCCGCGCGATGCAGAGCCGCTGCTGCTGACCGCCGGAGAGGCCGCCGCCCGGCTTGTTGAGCCGGTCCTTGACCTCGTTCCACAAGTTCGCGCCGCGCAGCGCGCGCTCGGCGACCTCGTCGAGTTCCTTCTTGCCCTTGGCGCCGCCGAGGCGGAGGCCCGCCACGACGTTGTCGCGGATCGACATCGTCGGGAACGGGTTGGGCCGCTGGAACACCATGCCGATGGTGCGGCGGACCTGCACCGGGTCGACGCCGGCGCCGTAGATGTCCTCGCCGTCGAGCAGCACCTCGCCCTCGACGCGGGCACCGGGGATGACTTCGTGCATGCGGTTCAGCGTGCGCAGCACCGTCGACTTGCCGCAGCCCGAAGGGCCGATGAACGCGGTGACGTTCCGCGGCGGCACCGAGAGGGTGACGCCGTCCACGGCGTGGAATTTGCCGTAGTAGATGTCCACGTCTTTGACGTCGATTCGTTTGGCCATCTCAAACAGCTCACTTCTTCTTCGGGGCGACAAGACGGGCAAAGAGCATGGCGAGGAGGTTCACGATCGCGATGATCAGCACCAGGGTGAGCGCGGCACCCCAGATCCTGTCGAACGCGACGGTTCCTTCGTCGAACGGGTTGCTGACCCGTTCGTTGTTCATCAGAAGCGGCAGAGCGGCCTGCTCGCCACCGAAGATGTCCCAGTTCACGTAGGCGGAGTAGCCGACGAGGACCAGCAGCGGTGCGGTCTCGCCCATGACCCTGGCGAGCGCCATCATGATGCCGCCGATGATGCCGGACAGCGCGGTCGGCAGAACGATCTTCATGATCGTCTTCCACTTCGGCACGCCGAGCGCGTAGGAGGCTTCGCGCAGGTCGTCGGGGACGATCCGCAGCATCTCCTCCGAGGAGCGCACGACCACCGGGATCATCAGCAGCACCAGGGCGAGCGACACGGCGAAACCGCTGCGCGGGAGGCCGAACGTGGTGATCCACAGCGCGTAGATGAACAGCGCCGCGACGATCGAGGGGACACCGGAGAGGATGTCCACCATGAACGTCGTGACCTTCGCGAGCCTGCCGCGGCCGTACTCGACCAGGTAGATCGCGACCAGCATGCCGATCGGGACCGCGATGATCGCGCAGACCACGCCCTGCAGCACCGAGCCGATGACGGCGTGTGCCACGCCGCCGCCGACCTCGTCCGACAGCACCGAGCCGAAGTCCTCGGTCCACCAGTTGCTGTAGGGGATCCGCTTGACGCCGTTGATGACCACCGTGGCGAGCAGCCACACCAGCGGCACGACGGCGATGAGGAACGACAGCCAGATCAGGGCCGTCGCGAGACCGTTCTTGGCCTTCCGCGCGAGGCTGACCTGCTGGAAGGCGGGGGTGGTGGCGGGGGTCTTCTCGAGCGTGGTGGACATGCTCAGTCCCCCTTCTTGGCGATGATGGATCGCGCGGCGAAGTTGACGACGAACGTCAGCAGGAACAGCACGAGGCCGGCCGCGATGTACGCGCCCGCCGAGATCTCGTTGTTGAGTTCCGCGTAGTCCGCCGCGATCTTCGAGGCGAACGTGGCGCCGCCGTCGAAGAGGCTCCAGGTGAACTCGCGGCCCACCGCGCCGGTCAGGATGATCGCGAGCGCGATCGTCTCGCCGAGCGCGCGGCCGAGGCCGAGCATGGAGGCGCCGATGTATCCCGCCTTGCCGAACGGCAGCACCGTGGTGCGGATGACCTCCCAGCGGGTGGCGCCGAGCGCCAGCGCGCCTTCGATGTGCGGGGTCGGGGTCCGCTCGAACACCTCGCGGGACAGCGAGGTGATGATCGGCAGGATCATCACGGCGAGCACGATGCCCGCGGTGAAGATCGTGCCGCGCATGTCCGGTGAGACGTTGCCCGCCGCGAAGATCGGGATCCACGAGAACGTGTCGTTGACCCACTGGGAGAAGGGCTCGATCGTCGGCGCGAAGACCATCAGGCCCCACAGGCCGTAGATGATCGAGGGGACCGCGGCGAGCAGGTCGATCACATAGGCGAACGGCCGCGCCAGCCGCTTCGGCGCGTAATGGGTCAGGAAGAGGGCGATGCCGAGCGAGATCGGCATGGCGATGATCAGCGCCAGCAGCGACGAGTAGACCGTGACCAGCAGCAGGCCCATGATGCCGAACCGCATGTCGCCCGGATCGGTCTGCCAGACCTGGCTCGTCAGGAAGCTCGCTTCGTCGGCCTGGAGCGCCGGAATGGCCTGCACCAGCAGGAACAGTCCGATCAGGCCGATCAGTGCGACGACGAAGACGCCGGCACCGGTGGTCAGGAACTGGAAGATGCGGTCACCGGGTCGCACCGTCCTGGAATTGGGGCTCGCGAGCGGCACCGAGGACTTCTCGGGCGGTGACGCGGCAGGTTGCTCCGAAATCGGGTCCTCCGTGAAGGTCTCGCGGACGCCAGAACGCCCACCGGGGTCGCCGGTGGGCGTTCTGGGCGAAGAGGAATCGCTCATCGACTACTTCTGTCCAGCCTGTCTTCTACCGATCGACCTGAAGGTCAGGCGATGGCCTTGACGGCGGTCAGGACCTTGTCCTGCAGGCTCTGCGGGATCGGCACGTAACCCTTGTCCCCGAGCGGCTTCTGGCCGTCCGTGGCGGCGACGGTCAGGAAGGCCTTGACGGCCTTCGCGACCTCGGCGTCGGCGTACTTCGAGCAGACGATCTCGTAGGTGGCGAGGATGACCGGGTACGCGCCGGCGACGTTGCTGCCGTAGATCGCGTCGAGGTCGAGGGCGAGGTCGTTCGAGCCCTCCTTCTTGAACTTCGCCGCGTCGAGGGACTTGGCGACGTTCGCCGCGGTCAGCTCGACACCGCCGGAGCCGCTGTCGATCAGGGCGGAGTTGAGGCCGTCCTTCGCGAAGGCGGACTCGACGTAGGTGATGGCGCCGTCGGTGGCCTTGACCGCGCTGGCCACACCGTTGGACTTCTCGGCACCGTTACCGACGCCACCGTTGAACTTCTTGCCGTCGCCCTGGGTCCAGGCGCCCTTCGAGGCGACCTTCAGGTACTTCTGGAAGTTGTCGGTGGTGCCCGACTCGTCGGTGCGGGAGATGACCTGGATCGGCTTGTCCGGCAGGTTGACGCTCTCGTTGCCCTTGACCGCCTTGATGGCCGGGTCGTTCCACTTGGTGATGCCGCCGTTGAAGATCTTGGCGGTGACCTCGGGGGTCAGGGTCAGCTTGTCGACGCCGGAGACCTTGTAGGCGACCGCGACCGGGCCGATGACGAGCGGGAGGTTCCAGGCGTCGGAGGCGCACCGGGCCTTGGCCTTCTCGGCTTCCTCACCGGACTTGAGCGGCGAGTCGGATCCGGCGAAGTCGACCTGGTTGCCGTTGAACTGCTTGACGCCGGCGCCCGAACCGCTGGGGTTGTAGTTCACCTTCTGGCCGGAGCACTTGGCGGCGTAGGCCTGCACGAAGATGTCGATCGCGGTCTTCTGCGCGGACGAGCCCTCGGCCGAAAGCGGGCTCTTGCCGCCGCATTCGACGTCGGCCGTGCCGCTGGGAGCGGCGGCGGCACCGGTGCTGCCGGGCTTGGTCGCCGCCGGGTCGGATCCACAGGCGCCGAGCACGAGGGCGGCGGTGGCCACGATGCCGATCGCGCCCGCGGGCCGCATGATCTTCACTGCATTTCCTCCACTGGGAGACTTTCGCCGGATCGGTGGAACGGGAGCGTTCCTTCCGGACCCGGACACTAAGCACCGACAGTGGACAGGTGGCCGTCAGAGGGTGAACGGCAAGTGAACAAGGCGGCCGATGTGAGCAGCGCGACTACTCCGAAAGTGGTCCGTGTCCCGGCCGTGACCTGCGCGTCTGCTCTCCGTGACCGGTCAAGTGCCGCACGTGTGAACGCGGTTACCGAGCGTATTGAACGTCTACCTCGTATCGGGTGAAGCCGAGCTTCGAATAAACAGCGAGTGCGGGGGCGTTGTCACCTTCGACGTACAAGATCACTTGGTCCAGTCCGCGGTCGCGGAGATACCGCAGCCCGGCGAGCGTGAGCGCCTTGCCGAGGCCGCCGCCCTGCGCGTCGGGATCGATGCCGACGACGTAGACCTCGCCGGCGGGCTCGCCGCCGAACCGGCCGGGAACGGCCTCGTGGACCTTCGTCCAATGGAAGCCGACGACCTCGCCGTTCTCCTCGGCGAGGAAGAAGCCTTCGGGGTCGAACCATGCCTCGGTCTCGGTCGCGCGGACGTCGTCGGCGGTCAGGGCGCCTTGCTCGGGATGCCAGTCGAAGGCACGCGCGTTGACGCGGACCATCGCTTCCTCGTCCTGGCCGGGTACAAAGGTGCGCAGTGTGACGCCTTCGCGCGTCACGGGTTCCGGCCAATCGGCTGCTTCGACGTCCGCGTGCAGGATCAGCAGCTCCCGCGCGCGCTCGAAGCCTTCGGTACCGGCGAGGTGGACGGCGGCGGGGTGATCGCCGTGCGCCCAGACCCGCAGCGGCTTCCCCGCGACGTGGTCGACGAGCGCCTTGGTGAGCGCCCTGCCGTGCCCGGAGCGACGGTGCCCGGGATGGACGAAAAGCTCGGCGACCTGGTTTCCGTGCGAATCGCCTTCGGTGTCCAGGTGCGCGTACGCGACCAACTCGCCGTCGACATGTCCCAAAAGATGCTGCCCACCGGCGAAACCGGTGTCTCGGGTGTCTTCGGGGCGGCCGTCGGTCTCGCGCACGGCGAGCAGGAAACGGCGGATCTCTTCCGTTTCCGGTTCGCCGGTCCACAGCAGTTCGAGCATGAAACCGACACTACCGGGGAACCCACAGGGCGCCCGGGCGTCTTGTCAGGCAGGAGGAGAGGGGACTCAGTGCGCGGAAAGCTCGCTCGGCTCGTAGACGCTCGCGTCCGGGGCGATGGCCTGCTTGGCCGCACCCTTGGCGGGCCGCTCGAACTTGTAGCCGACGTTGCGCACGGTCCCGATCATCTGCTCGTGCTCCGGCCCGAGCTTCGCGCGCAGGCGCCGGACGTGGACGTCGACCGTGCGCGTGCCGCCGAAGAAGTCGTAGCCCCAGACCTCCTGCAGCAGCTGGGCGCGGGTGAACACCCGGCCGGCGTGCTGCGCGAGGTACTTGAGGAGTTCGAACTCCTTGTAGGTGAGCTCGAGAGTGCGCTTGCGCAGCTTCGCGGTGTACGTCGCCTCGTCGATGACCAGTTCGCCGACCCGGAGCTCGGCGTCGACCTGCGCGGAAGCGCCGTCGCGGGTGGTGACCAGCCGCAGCCGCGCGTCGACCTCGGCGGGGCCCGCGGTCGGGAGAAGGATGTCGTCGGTGCGCCATTCCGCGCTGACCGCGACCAATCCGCCTTCGCCGACGACGGCGATGACCGGCGTGGAAGTCTCGTCCTCACCGGCGCCCTTGAGCAGGCGGCAGAGGCTCTTCGCGGAGGCGAGATCGCTGCGGGCGTCGAGGACGATGACGTCGCGGTGGCCAGCGTCGAGCAGTGCGGTCACTTCCGGAGCACGGACGCGTACGGTGTGGGGCAGCAGATCCAGGGCGGGGAGCACCGTGGTGGCATCTGCTTCCGGGGTCAGTACCAGAAGGTCCAGGCTCATCGCCGCACCGCCTTCAGTCGTGGTCGCCTCGAACGTGGCTACAGCCGGTGCTTAGTGAGAATAGCGGGTGAACAGCCGAGGACCTACCCCGTGCTGGATCGATCACACCTGGCCAAAGAGGTTTACGAAGGAGATTCGACGCAATGGTGAGCAGGCCCGTGGCGCATGACGACCGACCGTCCCCCGGCCGGTCCGCCAAGCGAGGAAAGCGCCGTGGCCGGGGCTGGCTCATCGCCCTCGCGGTACTGGTGGTGCTGCTGGTCGGGGCCGATTTCGGGGCGGCGGCGTTCGCCGAGCACACGATCTCCCAGAAGACCCGCGAACAGCTGGCTCTGCCCAACGATCCGGCCGTCACGGTGCACGGTTTCCCGTTCCTGACGCAGGCCCTTTCCGGTGACTACAGTCACATCACCATCAACGCCCAGGGCGTCGCGGTCCCGCCGAAGCTGCGGGACGTGGACTTCAACGCGGACATGAGCGACGTCACGGCGCCGCTGTCGGATCTGACGTCCGGCAACACGAAGTCGATCGTCATCGGCACCCTCAAGGGCGAAGTGACCGTCAAGGCTTCCGACATCGCGAAGCAGGCCCCGCTCGACAAGATCGAGAACCTGAAGATCGAGCCGGTCACCGAGGACTACGTCCGCAACGGCGAGAACGGCCAGGGCGAGACGACGCCGCCGACCACCAACGCGCAGGGCGAGCAGATCGACAGCTCCAGCGCGGGCATCCGGCTGTCGGGCAACGTGCAGATCGCCGGGCAGAAGGTGGAGATCTTCTGTTTCGCGATGATCGAACTCAAGGGCCAGAAGATCAGCATCGAGCCGAAGAGGCTTCAGTTCGGGAATGACAAGGAGACCACCGTCGTTCCCCAAGCGGTGCAGAACGTGCTGCTGCCGAACTTCAACGCGACCATCGACACCGGCGCGATGCCGTTCTCGGTGACCCCGACGTCGGTACGCGTGAACAGCGGCTCGGTGACCATCAAGGGTGAAGGCAAGAACGTCGCCTTCAGCGGAGCGAAGCCTCAGGGGTGACTTGCGGATGACCGGGGTGTGGGTGCTGCTGGGCGTACTGGTGCTCGGCGGCGTGGCGGGCGCGCTGCTGCAAGCGCGCAACGGCCGCATCCGCGCGGCGAAGACGGGCGCGCCCGCACTGCCCGGCCGCGTCTCGGACGCCCTCGCGCCCGAAGGCGTCACCCTGGTCCAGATCTCGACGACGTTCTGCGCGCCGTGCCGCCACACCCGCGTGATCCTGTCGGCGCTCGCGGACAGGACCGACGGCCTCACGCACGTCGATCTGGACGTCACCGAGACGCCCGAAGTCGCCCAAGCACTTTCGATATTGCGGACTCCGACGACGCTGGCCTTGACGCCGGACGGCCGGGAGGTTTTCCGCGTCGGCGGCGTTCCCCGAGGTCAGGAGCTTCTCGAAGCCCTGAAACCCCATCTGGCGAACGTCTGATCCCGAATTTTGGGAAGCGTCCCAAGGTGTGAACACGGTTCCCAACCTGAGGGAGCTCTGCGTACCCTCGTGCCCGTGAACAGGCTGCCCCGAACCTTGCTGACCCAGCGCCGCGCAGTGGATCTGTGCCGCGTTCGCAGCAGCCTGTGTCCGGCTCGCTGAACGCGCCCTGATGCCTGCGCGTGCCCTTCCGGCACGCACCTTTTCCCTCTCGTTCGCAGGAGGAACCATGTCCGCAGGACCGGCCGTCGACCCCCGTGGTCCGCGTTTCGCCGCCATCCTGACGACGATCGTGCTCGCGGTCGTGCTCATCACCCAGTGGTGGCCACTGCTCGCGGCGCAGGCGGTGGTGTTCGCGATCGGGGCCTTCATCGGGCTCAAGCCGGCGCCGTACTCCCTCCTCTATCGCTACCTGGTCGCGCCGCGGCTCGGCCCGACGGCCGAACGCGAGGACGCCGCCCCGCTGCGGTTCGCGCAGGCGGTCGGGTTCGTGTTCGCCGTCGTCGGCACGGTCGGCTTCGCCACCGGGCTGACCGCGCTCGGGTTCGTCGCGACGGCGTTCGCCCTGCTCGCGGCCTTCCTCAACGCGGCGTTCAACTTCTGTCTCGGTTGCGAGATGTACCTGCTCATCAAACGTTTCAGCCCCAGCCCTCGCGCGTCCTAACCCAGAAAGAGAGTCAGCTCCATGAGCCGTGAAGACGTCCTGGTCACCACCCAGTGGGCCGAGGAGAACCTGGACACCCCGGGTGTCGTGTTCATCGAGGTCGACGAGGACACGACCGCGTACGACAACGGACACATCCGCGGTGCGGTGAAGTTCGACTGGCGCAAGGACCTGCAGGACGGGGTCCGCCGCGACTTCGTCAACAAGGAGGGCTTCGAGAAGCTGCTGTCCGAGAAGGGCATCTCGAACGACGACCGCGTGATCCTCTACGGCGGCAACAACAACTGGTTCGCCGCGTACGCGTACTGGTACTTCAAGCTCTACGGCCACGAGAACGTGCAGCTGCTCGACGGCGGCCGCAAGAAGTGGGAGCTCGACGGCCGCGAGCTGAGCTCCGAGGACGTCAAGCGCGAGCCCGCCGAGTACAAGGCCAAGGAGCAGGACCTCTCGATCCGCGCGTTCCGCGACGAGGTCGTCCAGGCCATCGGTTCCAGCAACTTCGTCGACGTGCGTTCGCCCGACGAGTTCTCCGGCAAGCTGCTCGCCCCGGCGCACCTGCCGCAGGAGCAGTCGCAGGTCCCCGGCCACATCCCTGGCGCGCTGAACGTCCCGTGGGCGAAGGTCGCCAACGAGGACGGCACCTTCAAGACCGAGGAAGAGATCAAGGAGCTGTACTCCGACGAGGGCCTCGACGAGTCGAAGTCCACGATCGCGTACTGCCGGATCGGTGAGCGTTCGTCCATCGCGTGGTTCGCGCTGCACGAGCTCCTCGGCTACGACGCCGTGAAGAACTACGACGGTTCATGGACGGAATACGGCTCGCTCGTCGGCGTGCCGGTCGAGTTGGGAGCTAAGTGATGGCTGACGACAGCTGCGGCGCACCGGCCCAGGAGGCCACGCCCGCCGATTACGACACCCGCGGCCAGGTCGTGCTGGCAGGCAAGGTGACCGGTTCCGAGGGTCCCGTCAGCGGCGCCTTCGTGCGGTTGCTGGACGGCGGCGGCGACTTCACCGGCGAGGTGGTCTCGTCGGCCGACGGCGACTTCCGCTTCTACGCGGCCCCCGGCGACTGGACGGTGCGCGCGCTGCACCGCTCCGGCAACGGCGAAGCCTCTGTCACCGCGCAGGGACCCGGCGTGCACCAACTCGCCATCTCCGTCGCCTGACGTTTCGCGTGTGAAGGCCCCCTTCCCTCAGCCGAGGGAAGGGGGCCTTCACACGCGTGTGGGCACGGCCACGCGACCTCGGCAGGCCTGTCCGGGCAGGTAGCGACTAAAGTGCGTGGCGTGGAGATCCTGTTTACGACCCTGCTGGTGCTCGCCGGCGTCGCGATCACCTGGTTCGCCGTGTACGTCGTCTACCGGCTTTACGCGGACCAGCGCTGACCGATGACGGCTAAGGGCGACGAGGCCATCCAGGCCGCGGAGAAGCGCGCGGAAAACACGCGCGACCGGAACCTGCCGCAGTTCGACGACATGCCCATCCCGGGCGACACGGCGAACCTGCGCGAAGGAGCGAACCTCAACGACGCCTGCCTGGCGCTGCTGCCGCTCGTCGGCGTCTGGCGCGGCGAGGGCGAGGTCGACTACCCGACCATCGAAGGCCCGTACCGGTTCGGCATGCAGCTGACGATCGCGCACGACGGCCGCCCGTTCCTCACCCACGAGGCGCGTGCCTGGCTGCTCGACGAGGACGGCAAGGTCATCCGTCCGGCCGCGCGGGAATCCGGGTTCTGGCGTCCGCAGGCGGACGACACGATCGAACTGCTGCTCACCCACAACACCGGCATCGTGGAACTCTTCTACGGCAAGCCGCGTGGCAAGGCCTCGGTCCCGGCCTGGGAACTGGGCACCGACGCGGTCGTCCGCTCGTCGAGCGCCAAGGACGTCACGGCGTCGCAGCGGCTCTACGGCATCGTCAACGGCGAACTCGGCTATGTCGAGGAGCGCGCCATGATGGGCCAGGAACTCCAGCCGCACACGTCGGCGCTGCTGCGTCGCGTGGTGGGCTGACCGACTTTCCATGTGGTGGCGTGCCTACGGCGAGCACGCCGCCCTGCTCGACTGCGATTCCCTGGCACAGACGATCGCGGCACACGCCACGATTTCGGCCGCGCGTCCGCCGGGGATCGCCGAACTCGTCCCCGGCGCCCGCAGCCTGCTCGTGGTGGAAACCCCTGGCTCCGGCGCCCTCGCGGCCGCCCGTGACCTGCTGGCGGACGCCGATCTCGAACACCCGCCCGAAGGCGAACCCGGCGAGATCACTCTCGACGTCACCTACGACGGCGAGGATCTCGCACTCGTCGCGCGGGACGCCGGAGTGTCCACTGAGGACGTCGTCCGGCTGCACACCGGCGCCGTCTACACCGTGGCCTTCACCGGGTTCGCGCCCGGATTCGGTTATCTGACAGGGCTTCCCGAGCCGCTGCGGCAGCCGCGGCTGTCGACTCCGCGCACTCGCGTGCCGCCGGGTTCGGTCGGGATCGCGGGCGAGTTCACCGGCGTCTACCCCCGCGTCTCGCCCGGTGGCTGGCGGCTGATCGGCCACACCCGGACCGTCCTGTTCGACCCGCGCGCCGACCCGCCCGCGCTGCTGTCGCCCGGCGACCGGGTGCGGTTCCGGAGTGCGGGATGAGGGCGCTCGAAGTGGTCGAGACCGGCCCGCTCGCGCTGATCCAGGACCTCGGCAGGCCCGGTTACGCGCATCTCGGTGTCCCGCCGTCCGGAGCGCTGGACGTCCCGGCGCTGAAACTGGCCAACCGGCTCGTCGGCAACACCGAGGACGCCGCGGGCGTCGAGTGCCTGTTCGGCGGCCTGCGACTGCGCGCGTCGGCGTCCTGCACCGTCGCGGTGACCGGCCCGGCCGTCACCGTCGAGGTCGACGGCCGCGCCGTCGGCTCGCACGCGCCGGTGTGGCTGGCCGCGGACCAGGTCGTGACGATCGGCGCACCCGCCACCGGTTTGCGGTGCTACCTCGCGGCTTCCGGCGGGATCGCGGTCGAGCCTGAACTCGGCAGCCGTTCGCGGGACGTCCTTTCGGAGATCGGGCCCGCGCCGCTGAAAGCGGGCGACGTCCTCCCCCTCGGCGTGCCCTCCCTGGCCGGAGGCGCCGACGTCGTCCTGCCCACGATGGCTCCGGCGGAGATCGTCGTACTGGTCGACCCGGGACCGCGGGCGCACTGGTTCGAAAACCTCACGGCCGGCCTCGCGAAGGCCTGGACGGTGACGGCGGAATCCAACCGCGTCGGGCTCCGGCTCGACGGGCCCGCCTTGGCTCGCGGGGACGAATACGCGGAGCGGGAACTGCCGAGCGAAGGCCTGTTGACCGGCGCCGTGCAGGTGCCGCCGAACGGGTTGCCGGTGGTGTTCTTGGCGGATCATCCAACTACCGGTGGTTACCCGGTGGCGGCCGTGGTGAGACAGGCGTCACTCCCGGCGCTCGCGCAGGCCCGACCCGGAACCCTTCTCCGCTTTCACTCGTCCACGAAGGTGTGGAACTGGTAAAGGTCGACGGTGGCACAGGTGTCATCGACACAACTTCGGTCCCCGTCCAACCCGAACTCCCGCAGTCGCTGCGGATCGCACTGGCCACCGGTCAGATGCGGCGCCCGCTCGGCGACACGCTCCGCCCGCTTCTCGATCTCTTCGCCGACGGCGAATATCAGGTCACCGGCCCCGAACGGCTCGCCGAGGACCGCTACCTGACCCCGAGCGCCGACTGGCCGCCCGCCGACGTGTCGCGCGTCGGCTACTACCGGACGGCGATCAAGAGCGGGCACCGGCCGGTCGCGGTCGTGCTGGAGACCACCGACGCGGCGGTGATCCTCGACGGTCACCACAAGATCGCGGCCTACCGCGAAGAAGCGATCCTGCCGCACCTGCTGATCATCAGTCCGCTGGGTTGATGGACACCCCGCGGTTCCGCGATCCCCAGACCCGGATCGACGATCTCGTGGACGAGCCGATCCTGGTCGTCTGCCCGCGCTGCTCGCGCCGTGCCTCGGTCACCTCCGAACGGCTGACGTGTGCCGGCTGCGCTCTGGTGCGTGTTCCTCCCCGCCCGGACCACAGGGTGTGGGGCGGTTCGATCGACCCGTTCTTCCGCGAACCCCTGTGGCTGCGCGCCGAGTGCTGCGGCGGGAACACCCTCTGGGCGTTCCACGTCGGCCACCTGGACCTGATCGAACGGTTCGTCGCGGCGACGCTGAGGGAACGCGGACTCGGGGATCGCCCCGGCCTGACCTTGGTCGCGCGCCTGCCCTCGTGGATGACGACGGCGAAGCACCGGGCCGAGGTCCTTCGCACCATCGCCAAGCTGCGCGCGACGCTCAGCTGATCGCGTACTCGCTTTCGTACGCGGCGGCCAGTTCGGCGTGGATCGCGCTGGAGTCGGTGAGCGCGACGCCGTCGAGCGTGTGCACCCTGGTCAGCTTGCGGACCGACGAGGCGAGGAACAGCCCCTCGCCCTCGATGAGGTCCGAGACCTTGAGCGGCTCGACCTTGACCGACCAGCCCGCGCGCTCGGCGCCCCGGAACAGCGCCGCCTGCGTCGTGCCGGGCAGGATGCCGATGGTCGCCGGCGGCGTGTAGATCGTCTTCTCCTTCGCGAGGACGACCGTCGACGTCGGCCCCTCGAAGACCGATCCGTCGGCGGCGGTGAAAATCACATCGCTCGCGCCGCGGCGGCCCGCCTCCCGCAGCGCGGCCATGTTGACGCCGTACGAAATCGACTTCGCGCCCAGCAACAGCCACGGCGCGCGCTCGGCGAGATCGGGCTCGATACCGCGCTCGAGGGTGATCGCCGCGACGCCTTCGACACGGGCCCGCTGGACCTTCTCGTCGATCTCGACACCGAGCGCGAACCCGAACGGCTTCGCTTCCGGATCGCCGTCGATTCCCCTGGTGTACACCAGTTTCAGCGCGATTTCGGACGGGCCCGACCAGTTGTCGATGACGGTCTGCGCGGCGCGCTCCCAGTCCGCGAGGTCCGGCTCCGGCAGGTCGAGCATGGCCGCGGAACGGGCCAGCCGCTCGAGGTGCGGGCGGAGCTCACGAGGGCGCCCGTCGACGACGAGGATCGTCTCGAACACGCCGTCACCGCGAAGCAGCCCGAGGTCGTCTACCCGCAGGTGAGCGGCTTCGGGGTCGGCCAGGGTCCCGTCGAGAAAGGCAAGCACGCGCATGGGGACACGGTACTCACTAGCATGGGTTTCATGCCCTACCGCTCCCCCCTGCTCGACCTTCCCGGACCGATCGCGGCTCCCGACGGGCATCCCGAAGAGGGTGTCCCGTGGCATTGGGGAGACCCCTTCGCCGAGCAGCGGACGGCCGCGCGCGGCGCGGTCGTGATCGACCGTTCGCATCGCGAGATCCTGGCCGTGACCGGGGAAGAACGGTTGTCCTGGCTGCATTTGGTGATCTCGCAGCACGTCACCGGGCTCGCCGAAGGCACCGGCACCGAAGCGCTCGTCCTGGACAGCCTCGGCCGCGTCGACACCCACATGGTCGTCGCGCACGCGGACGGCACGGTGTGGCTGGACAGCGACCGGGGCGCCGTGGCCACCAGCGCGCTGCCGTCCGGCGGCAAGCAGAC
The DNA here is from genome assembly GCF_044547565.1 of Amycolatopsis sp. NPDC052450. Taxonomy (NCBI): domain Bacteria; kingdom Bacillati; phylum Actinomycetota; class Actinomycetes; order Pseudonocardiales; family Pseudonocardiaceae; genus Amycolatopsis; species Amycolatopsis sp. NPDC052450. The sequence goes on from NZ_JBIUAQ010000001.1 coordinate 106,464, forward strand.
CCTGCGTGACTACCTCGAAGCGATGAAGTTCTGGTCCAAAGTGGACATCCGCGATGTGTCGGACGAGCTGGCGTTGCTGACCGTCCTCGGACCCGAGGCGGACCGTGTGCTGGCCGCCGTGGATGTTTCTTTGGGCTCGGACCCGTACTCGGTCGTGCCGATCCCCGGCGGTTTCGCGCGACGAATGCCGTGGCCCGGACGGCACAGCGTCGACCTCGCCGTGCCCCGCGCCGAACTCGCCGACTGGTGGCGCCGCCTGACCGACGCGGGCGCGCGCCCCGCGGGCAGCTGGGCGTTCGACGCGCTGCGGGTCGAATCGCTGCGCCCGCGGCTGGGCCTCGACACCGACGACCGCACGATCCCGCACGAGGTGAACTGGGTCGACTCCGCCGCGCACGTGGCGAAGGGCTGCTACCGCGGACAGGAGACCGTCGCGAAGGTCCACAACGTCGGGCGGCCGCCGCGGTACATGGCGCTGCTGCACCTGGACGGTTCGCCGGAGATCACGCCGGAAACCGGCGACCCGGTGCTGCTTGGCGAGCGAACGGTCGGCCGCGTCGGCAGCGTGGTGCAACACCACGAACTGGGCCCGATCGCGCTGGCGCTGGTCAAGCGCTCCACGCAGCCGGGCGCGGAACTACTGGTCGGCGCCGAGGACCGCGTCGTGCAGGCGGCCATCGACCCGGACTCCGTGCCGGGAGAGGCACCGGCTCCCGGACGGGAAGCGGCTCAGCGACTGCGGGGTTGACCGGCTTCCTGCGGGCTTGTTGCTTGCGCGGGCTTGCGTTGCTTGCGCGGGTTTGCCGGTTGCGTTCCCGTTACGGTCCGTGAGGGCCTCCTTGCCTACCTTGAGGGTAGGGAAGGGGCCCTTCGCTACCTTGCGACTCTCGCGGCGCGGTCCGTGAAGGCCTCCTTGAGGGACTCTGGGTCCCTCAAGGAGGCCTTCACGGACCTGCAGCGCGTCACTTTCGCCTCACCAGTCACAGCAGCCTCGCCCGTCACATTGGCTGCGCGTGAAGGACCCTTCCCTCGGCTGAGCGATGGAAACTCGCCCTTCGCTCGCGTCCAAGTACATGAAGGCCCCCCTTCCTTGCGCTAGACGCAATAAAGGGGGCCTTCATGTACTCCCCCGCCGCGCCCACCACCACAGCCATCCACAAGTTGTCCACAACCCCATCCACCTGTGGACAACTTGGCCGACCAGCGCTTTTCCGCCCCCACCCCCGGTAGACTGGACCAGGGGCCGCCCCCGGGACGGGTGGGGGGCGCGCTCTGGAAGGAACCGAAAGAGCAGCGCGGCGGCGGAGGGTGTCGTGAGGGGCGGAGATCCTTGTGGTATCGCTCCCTGCGGAACATTTCCGCTGGAGCGCGATAAGCTACGCGGGTGATCGAAGTCCGGCCCGGTGGTCGCCGTCGTATCGACCGCGTGCTCGGCCCTGGGTATCTCAGCGACCTCGGCGAGCTGACCCTTTCCGTGCTGCGCGAGCGCCGTGACGAGGCCGCGCAGGAGGAGACCGACCTGTCGTACCTGCGGCGTCTGCTGCACGCGCGGATCGACATCGTGCGGGCCGAGCAGAAGCGCCGGACTTCGGGCGGTGACGAAAGCAGCGTCGTCGAGCGGCTTGCCGCGATCCTGGCGGACAACGCGATCGGCCCGGCCACGGGTTCGGGCAGGCATCAGCGGCTGGAGCCGTCGCGCGCCGGCGAGCACCGGCGGTTCGCCGAGGCGCTCATCGGCGACACGGATCTTTCCGATGTCAGCACGCTGTCGGACGAGAAGCTGGTCAACGCCCTCAACCGGTACGCCGACGAAGAGGTCTCGGTCTCTTCGTACCGCCGCGAGGTGCAGGGCGTGATGGACACGATCAACGCCGAGATCGCGACCCGGTACCGCAAAGGCACGGCATCGGTCGACGACCTGCTCGACACCGAACGCGGCGGGTCCGAGTGACGAATCCCGTCCTGGTCGAGGTCGTCCGGTCCGGGTTCGTGGAGAGCACGCACCGCGGCGCGCTCGTGATCACCGCCCCGGACGGGTCGGTGCGGTTCGCCGCGGGCGACATCGAGCGGCCGGTGTACCCGCGCTCGTCCAACAAACCCCTGCAAGCCGTCGGGATGCTCCGCGCCGGTCTCACGATCGGCGACGAAGAACTCGCGCTGGGCTGCGGATCGCACAACGGCGAGCCCGGCCACGTCGAGGGCGCCTTGTCGATGCTTTCCCTCGCGGGGCTGACCGAGGACGCGCTGGCCTGCCCGCCCGCCTTCCCGCTGCACGAGCCGAGCATGCTAGCCGTGGCCTCGGCCGGGAAACGCCGCGCCGCCATGAACTGCTCCGGCAAACACGCCGCGATGCTCATGACCTGCGCGCAGCTCGGCTGGCCGACCAAGGATTACGCGGCCGCGACCCATCCGCTGCAGAAGGTCGTCCAGGCCACGGTCGCCGACCTCACCAGCGAGACGATCGAAACGGTCGGCGTCGACGGCTGCGGTGCCCCGCTGTTCGCGTTCTCCCTCACCGGCCTCGCCCGGTCCTTCGGCAGGCTGGTCACCGCGATGGGCGGACCGGACCGCCGCGTCGCCGACGCCGTGCGCGCGCATCCTTGGCACGTCGCGGGCACCGGCCGCGAGGACACCGTGCTGATGCGGAACGTCGAGGGCCTGCTTTCGAAGGGCGGCGCCGAGGGAGTGCACGCGTTCGCTCTCCCGGACGGCACGGCCCTGGCGCTGAAGATCGACGACGGCGCCGCCCGCGCCCGGATCCCGCTGCTGCTCGCGACCCTGCGTCACCTCGGCATCGAGCCGGGCGACGAAGCCGGGGACCTCGCGCGCAACGCGGTCCTGGGTGGCGGGAAACCGGTCGGCGAGCTGAGGGTCGTCAACGGTCTCTTCGGCTAGTTCGCGCGTTCCCGCGCGGCCAGGTCACCCCAGAAGTCCCGCAGGTCGGCGAACAGTTCCGCCAGCTCGTCGACGTTGCCGGTGCGAAGCGCGTCGATGATGTCGTGCACTTCTTCGGCGGTCGTGTCGGCCTGCAGGATCGCGTCGCCGAAGAGCTGCACGAGACCGCCGTAGTCGAGTTCGACCGCGGAACCGGGGTGGAAGCTGTCGAGCCAGCGTCGCGTTTCGAGCAGCACCCGGCCGGGCCCTGAGTCACCGAAGGTCGCTTCGAGCAGGTCTCCGACCTCGCGAGCGCGATGCCGCGCGTCGGCCATGGACACCCGCCACGACACTTCGCGCTCGGGGTCGTCGCGGCCCTTGCCCAGTTTGACCCGGCGCATCCCGGGATCGAACAGTACGAACCACGGAAGCGGGACGGTCCACGTCGTCGAGAGCGTGTGCGAAGCCGAAGCGGACAAGTCGCCGATCGCGGACTTCGCCCGCGAGCGGATCGTGTCGAGCGACGCCCCGCCCGCGTCGAGCACCGCGTTCTTCAGCGCCGGATGCGCGTCGCCGAGGAAGGTCACCAACGCCGCGGCCGAGCGGGCGCGGATCTCCATCGGGCAGATCAGCGGGCCCGGACCCGCGTCGCCGTGCTCACCCTCGGGCACCTCTTCGGGGCCCATGACGAGGACGTCGGTGATGAGACTGGGCGCGGGCCTGCCGTCAGCGAGTTCGGCGGGCAGCAACCGTCCGACGTGCTGTGACTTGAGCCACAGTGCCTGCTCGCGCTCGCCCGCGGCCGAACGATCGAGCCGGGCCGCTTCGACGGCCTCGAGCAGGCGTTCGTCCGGTGGATCCCCCAGCGCGAGCAGGGGCTCATAGACGCGGAGGTAAGCCGCGAACGGACGGCGCACACGAGCATCGTGGCACGCCGACCTGCGACTATCGCCACCGACCGGCCGGTAACCGGCGTCCGGAGAACACTGTCGCCACCGGCACACCGTGCCACGTCGCATCCAACCCCCCGGACACGGTACGGTGTCAGCAGGAAATAATTGTCGAGACGATGCGGGGCCGCCGATTCCCCCGGCCGCCCCGCCCCTGTGCGAGGGGGTCGAGCCATGGGGCGCGGCCGGGCTAAGGCCAAGCAGACGAAGGTGGCGCGCGAGCTCAAGTACAGCTCGCACGAAACCGACTTCGATGCTTTGCAGCGCGAGCTGTCCAGTAGTTCCTCGGAAGACAGGCACGAGGACGACAAGCGGTATGACGACGACCCGTACGACGGGTACGACGACTACCGCCGCTGAGCAACGCGTGACACGCGAGGGTGGATCCGGGTTTGCCCGGGTGACCGCCCTCGCGTGTCGCGTGCTGCCCAAAAACGAGGAGGTGCCATGTCCGACGTAGAACGAGTAGGCGTCATCGGAGCCGGGCTCATGGGCTCCGGCATCGCCGAGGTGCACGCACGGGCCGGTCTGGACGTGATCGTCACCGAGGTGAACCAGCCGGCGCTGGATTCCGGGCGAGCGCGGATCGAGAAGTCGCTGCAACGCGGCGTCAAGAACGGGAAGCTCTCGCAGGAAGACGCCGACGCGGCGCTCGGACGGCTCCGCTTCACCACCGAGATCGGCGAGTTCGCCGACCGCGACCTCGTCATCGAGGCCATCCTGGAACAGGAGCAGGCCAAGGTCGAGGTGTTCCGGTCGCTGGACAAGATCGTCGAGCGTGAGGACGCGGTGTTCGCGTCCAACACCTCGTCGATCCCGATCATGAAGCTCGGGATGGCCACCGGCCGCCCGCAGCAGGTGGTCGGCATCCACTTCTTCAACCCGGTCCCGGTGCTGCCGCTCGTCGAGCTGGTGCCCTCGCTGCTGACCAGCGACGACACCGCCCGCCGCGCGGAGGAGCACGCGACCACGGCGTTGAGCAAGACGGTGATCCGGTCGCAGGACCGCGCCGGATTCATCGTGAACTCGCTGCTCGTGCCGTATCTGCTGTCGGCGATCCGGATGATCGAGTCGGGCTTCGCGTCGGCGGAGGACATCGACCGCGGTATGGAGCTGGGCACCGCGCACCCGATGGGCCCGCTGCGGCTTTCGGACCTGATCGGCCTGGACACCATCAAGGCGATCGCGGACTCGATGTACGCCGAGTTCAAGGAGCCGCTGTACTCGTCGCCGCCGCTGCTGCTGCGCATGGTCGACGCCGGCCTGCTCGGCAAGAAGACCGGCCGCGGCTTCTACAGCTACTCCTGATCGACCAGGACCCCGCAATTAGTCACCTACTTGCGGTGCTCGTACGTCCGAACACCGCAAGTAGGTGACTAATTGCGGGGTCCTAGACTCGGGGGTGTGGGACAGGGACAGCTGCGCGTGGGTCTGGTCGGTGCCGGTCCGTGGGCGAAGACGGTGCACGCGCCGGGACTCGCCGATCACCCCGGAGTCACGTTGCGCGCGGTCTGGGCCAGGCGTCCTGAAGCCGCGAAGGAGCTGGCCGAAGCACACGGCGCGCAGGCTGTCGACAGTTTCGAGGAGCTGCTCGACCAGGTGGACGCCGTCGCGTTCGCTGTGCCGCCCGCCGTGCAGGCGGAGCTGGCGGTCAAGGCCGCCGAGGCCGGAAAACACCTGATCCTGGAGAAGCCGATCGCCGCGGATCTCGACGGCGCGCGGCGGCTCGCGGACGCGGTGGAGGCCGCGGGGGTGGCCGCTCTCGTGGTCTTGATTCTGCGTTTCTCGCCGATGACCCGCGAGTGGCTCGACGGCATCAAGGAAGCCGGCGGCTGGCGGGGCGGTGGCGCGCGATGGCTTTCGGGTGCGCTGCTGGGCGGCCAGTATCAGTCGTCCGCGTGGCGGCATGACTCCGGCGCGCTCGCCGACATCGGTCCGCACGCCCTCGATCTGCTGGACGCGGCGCTCGGTGAGATCACCGAAGTGCTCGCCGCGCATCGGACCGATGACGATCTGTGGCAATTGCTGTTAGCCCACGAGGGTGGTGCGACCAGTACGGCGACCCTGTCGCTGCGGCTGCCGATCCAGCCGACGGTCGTCGAAGTGGCCGTTTACGGCGAGCACGGTTACCGCACTTTGGGCCGCAAGCCGGGCGCGGCAGGCGAGTCGTATACCGCGCTCCTGGACGATTTCGCCGCCATGGCCGCGAGCGGAACGACGTCGCACCCGTGTGACGTGCGTCGTGGCCTGCATCTGCAAAACCTGCTCGAACACGCGCGGCGGCTCGCCGGACACGGCAAGTAGTACACAGGTCACTCACAAGGCTTTTCCTTGTGCGATAACGCCTTCTTCCGGTTATTTCCAGATCATCCACAGGTTGTCCACAGGCTTCCTTTGTGGACGGTCCAGCGCGAAAAAGATCACCTCTTAGTGCGGTCACTCCGCCATGCCGAGTTGATCTTGTGATGCGAAGGTGATCTTGGGCGCTCCGGAAAGGAAGGCCATGGGAGAGCTGCTCCGTGCTTTCGGCGCGATGATCCCGTTGACGATCACCGCGATCCCGTACGCGTTACTCGGCTGGCCGCTGCTGGCGGCGCATCGACGACGGCGAAGACAAGCCGACCGTTTCTGCGCGTCGGCGACGGCCGCCGTCGACATGACGCTCGCGTTGGGCTGTTTCCTCGTGTTGTGCCTGGTCACGATGCCGGTGACCGGCGCGCAGGGCAGCAGGCTCAGCCTCGAACCCGGCACCGACCTTCGTCTCGTCCTCAGCGACAGCGCCAATCTCTGGCAGGCGCTGGGCAACGTTCTCATGCTGAGCCCGCTCGGCGCGCTGTTTCCGGTGCGTTCCCGCCGCTTGCGTTCACTGTTCCGGATCGCGCTGGGCGCGCTGGCCGTCTCGGTGCTGGTGGAGGGCACGCAGTATCTGATCCAGGCCGGCCGGGTGACCTCCATCGACGACATCCTGCTGAACACGCTGGGCGCCGTGGCCGGTGCCGCACTGAGCAGACGTCTGTGGCAACGCCTGGACGTCCGGCCGCCGGTGAAGATCCCGGTGCAGATGCGGCGGATCTGCGATGCCCCCGTCCGGCTGCGGGTCCCGAGATCGGTGTGGGACGAGCGGTATTCGAGCATCGCGCATCCGCGGCGGAGATAAAGGGTTTGACCGTCGTGCGAGAGTGATCGCGAAAGCCCTACGTACCGAGCAGTGTCATTTCAAGAAAGAGGGATGCCTCATGCCTGACGCCTTCGGTGGCGTCGGCACGAGCTAGCCGGCGCACCTGCCAGCTCCACACGCACGCGGGTCCTCCCGTGCGTCTCTTTCTTCTGCCCGAAAGGCTTTCCACCAGTGCTTTCCGAGACGATTCGTGCTTTGCAGTCCTACATTCGCCTCACCGCGGCGAAGTTCCGGGAGACCGAGCGGATCGGGCCGTTCCTGGCCACGTACTACCTCGAGGCCGACAGCCCTTTCCTCAACTACGCGATCCCCGATGACGGCGCCGTCCCCACCGAGGACGACGTCGCCGCACTCACCGAGGCGTTCCGTAAGCGCGGACTCGTGCCGCGTCTGGAATTCCTCACCGAAGCGGTTCCGGCCGCGGAGGCCGTGCTCGTCGAGTGCGGTTACACGCTGGAGCGGCGGGTGCCGCTGATGCTCTGCTCCCCGGGGCAGGTCGTCGGACAACCGGAACCGGCCGGGATCAGCCTGGTCACCCCGAAAACCGAGGGCGAACTCCGGCAGATGATCCGCGCCCAGAACGTGGCGTTCGGGGAGGAAGATCCCGATCAGCACCTCGACCCGTCACCGGATCAGCTGAGCGGCGAGACCCTGTCGGTGATGGCCGTCGGCGAAACCGGCGAGGTCGTCGGTGGCGGGGTCGCGACCCCGATCCTCGACGGCGCGACCGAGATCGCCGGGATCGGGGTGATCGAGGGGTGCCGGAGCCGCGGGATCGCCGCGGCGATGACGGAGTACCTGACGCGTGAAGCCCACGCGCGCGGTGGCCGGTCGGTGTTCCTGACGCCGGGTGCCGGGCAGGCGGAGCGCGTCTACGGCCGGGTCGGTTTCAAGACCGCGGCCGAGTGCGTGCATCTGTCAGTCGTCTGAGCCTGTCATTCTTCGGAAAAGCGGCCTCGGCGTGACTTCTTGACCTCGCCGCGGCGTTTCTTCGACGCCAGGCGGCGTTCCTTCGAACCTCGGGAAGGTTTGGTGGGACGCCGCTTGGCGGCCGGGGGCGCCGACGCGTCCCGCAGCAGCATCACCAGCCGGGCGCGTGCGGCTTCCCGGTTCATCAGCTGGGAGCGGTGTTCGGACGCGGTGATCGTGACGACGCCGTCGACCAGGCGCGACGAAAGCCGGTCCAGCATCCGGGCCCGGAGATGTTCCGGGACCGAAGCCGAACCGGCCACGTCGAAGGACAGTTCGACCCGCGAGTCCGTGGTGTTCACGCCCTGCCCACCCGGACCCGACGACCGGGAGAACCGTTCGCTCAATTCGGCACCCGGGATCACGAACCGGGTGCCGACCACCACGTCATCAGCCACGGGTCCAGTGTTCCACCCGGACCAAGAGAATATTCAGAAGCGCGGGTGGTCACCGGAAAGCACGGCGCGGGGGCCGTCCGGGTCTTCCGCGGGCTGCACGTCGCCGAGGATCCACGCCGGCACGTGCCGCGCGGTCAGCATCGCCAGCGCCCGGTCGACGTCGTCGGCGCCGACGATCGCGACCATGCCGACGCCCATGTTGAACGTCTTCTCCAGTTCGGCGCGCTCGACCTTGCCGCGGTGGCCGATCAGCGCGAACACCGGCGCGGGGGTCCAGGTGCCGCGTTCGAGCCGCGCGACCAGGCCACGCGGCATGACGCGGGCGAGGTTCTGCTCCAGGCCGCCGCCGGTGATGTGCGCGAACGTGCGGACGTCGGCCTCGGCCGCCAGCGCGAGGCAGTCCTTCGCGTAGATCCTGGTCGGCTCCAGCATCTCCTCGCCGAGCGAGCGGCCGAACTCCTCGACGTGCCCGTCGAGCGGCATGCGCGCGATTTCCAGCAGCACGTGCCGGGCGAGCGAGTAGCCGTTGGAGTGCAGGCCGGACGAGCCGAGCGCGAGGACGACGTCACCGGGGCGGACCCGCTCCGGGCCGAGCACGTTCGCCGCCTCGACGACGCCGATGCCGGTGCCCGAGAGGTCGTAGTCGTGCTCGCCCATCAGGCCGGGGTGCTCCGCGGTCTCGCCGCCGAGCAGCGCGCAGCCCGCCTGGACACATCCTTCGGCGATGCCGCCGACCAGTGCCGCGATCTTTTCCGGCACGACCTTGCCGACGGCGATGTAGTCCTGCATGAACAGCGGCTCGGCGCCGGTGACGACCAGATCGTCGACGACCATCGCGACCAGGTCGATGCCGACCGTGTCGTGCTTGTCGAGCGCCTGCGCGACGGCGATCTTGGTGCCGACCCCGTCGGTCGACGAGGCGAGCACCGGCTCTTTCCACTTGTCCAGCTTCAGGGAGAACAGCCCGGCGAAACCGCCGACCCCGCCCATCACCTCGGGCCGCGTGGCCCTCTCGGCGTGCGGTTTGAGCAACTCGACGGCTTTGTCACCGGCGTCGATGCTGACGCCGGCGGCGGCGTACGTGGCGCTCGTGGACTCGCTCACGGAAGCGGACTCCAACTCTGGAAGAAAGGAAATCGGGCTAGGGACGCCGGATGGCGTCTTCAGCACCGTACCCGGCGGGGCTGACGGGCTTTGCCGCGCCATTGACCGAGTCCAGGCTCTCCAGCAGGTGCTTCCCGATCAGCGCGTCTTCGGGGAGCGCGATCGGGTACTCGCCGGAGAAGCACGCGGTGCACAACCGCGACTTCGGCTGCTCCGAAGCCGCGACCAGCCCGTCCAGGGAGATGTAACCCAAGGTGTCCGCGCCGATGGAGCGGCGGATGCCGTCGAGATCGACGCCGTTGGCCACCAGTTCGGCGCGCGAGGCGAAGTCGATCCCGTAGAAACACGGCCAGCGGACGGGCGGCGACGCGATGCGGACGTGCACCTCGAGCGCGCCCGCCTCCCGCAGCATGCGGACCAGCGCGCGCTGGGTGTTGCCGCGGACGATGGAGTCGTCGACCACGACGAGCCGCTTGCCGCGGATGACGTCGCGCAGCGGGTTCAGCTTCAAGCGGATGCCGAGCTGGCGGATGGTCTGCGACGGCTGGATGAAGGTGCGGCCGACGTAGGCGTTCTTCACCAGGCCGGTGCCGTAGGGGATGCCGGAGCCCTGCGCGTAGCCGATGGCGGCCGGGGTGCCGGATTCGGGCACCGGCATGACCAGATCGGCGTCGGCCGGATGCTCGGCGGCGAGTTTGCGGCCGATCTCGACGCGGGTGGCGTGCACGCTGCGGCCGGCGATCGAGGTGTCGGGGCGCGCGAGGTAGACGTACTCGAAGACGCAGCCCTTGGGCTCGGGGTTCGCGAACCGCGAGGAACGCAGGCCCTCCGCGTTGATCGCGATGAGCTCACCGGGTTCGACCTCACGCACGAACGACGCGCCGCAGATGTCGAGTGCGGCCGTCTCGCTCGCGACCACCCAGCCGCGTTCGAGCCTGCCGAGCACCAGCGGGTGCACGCCGTGCGGGTCGCGCGCGGCGTACAGGGTGGACTCGTCGGCGAAGACCAGGCAGAAGGCGCCCTTGAGGGTGGGCAGCAGTTCCAGCGCGGCGGCTTCGATGCCCTTGTCGGCGGCGTTGGCCGCGAGCAGCCCGCACACCAGGTCGGAGTCGCTGGACGAACCGGTCAGGCCCGCGTGCGGTTTGAGCCCGGCTTCGACCGTGCGATCCCGCAGTTCGGCGGTGTTGACCAGGTTCCCGTTGTGCGCGAAGGACAGGCCGCTGCCGGTGGCGGTGGTGCGGAAGATCGGCTGCGCGTTCTCCCAGATGGTCGCGCCGGTGGTCGAGTAGCGGCAGTGGCCGACGGCGATATGTCCTTGCAGCGACTGCAGGACCTGCTCGTCGAACACCTGGCTGACCAGGCCGAGATCCTTGAAGACGACGATCTGCGAACCGTCGGAGACCGAGATGCCGGCCGCCTCCTGGCCGCGGTGCTGAAGTGCGTAGAGCCCGTAGTAGGTCAGCTTCGCGACCTCTTCTCCGGGCGCCCAGACACCGAAGACGCCGCATTCCTCGCGGGGTTCCGGATCGGGCTGGTCGGTCACGGGCTGTCCGGCTACGGACGGGTCGGAAACCACCGAGGTGCTCCCAGGGAGAAGAGGGCAGGCCACCACCAGTCTAAACGGTGGGCCGGAGATCAACGCGCCGCGCGACGTGGCACTGGACACGCTTCGAGTGATGACCGTGAGTGACGAGCGGGTGTCAAGGCCCGGCACTCACGACCCCCGACCAGCCGACCGCTCCCCCTCGACAGAGGCGGTCGACTGTGCATAGGAGGCTGAAGCGAACTCGACAACGCGACCGGACTGGGGGTCCGGGGGCGTGCCCACGGGCGGGCCCGGGGTTGCACCCCGGAAAATCAGCCCGCGGCGAGCCATTTGGACGTGCCGCCGCGACCGGGGACCCAGCAGCCCTTGGCCGCGGTCTCCGGAAGGAACAGCGAGCCGGGAGTCCGCTCGTCCGGGAGCGCGAGCAGTGCCGTCAGCACCGTCGCCGCGTCGCCGGCGAACCGCCACAGCCAGACCGCGGGCTCGAGGATGTCCTCCTCGGTACCGGGCATGCGGGTCGCGACGACGTCGTCCTCGGCGTTGAGCCGGACCACGTCGACCACGTTGTCGTGGACTCGCACGCCGACCACGGCCATGACCTCGCCGTTCGCGTCGCACGGGTGCACGAACTGGTACCCGCGGTGGATCAGTTCCTGCAGACCGCTTTCGATGTCGGTGATTTCCGCGGTGATGGTGTCACCCGAGAACGTCATCGAATTCGCCGTCCTTGGCGCCCGCGAGGAACGCGGCCATCTCGGCCTGGGTGTAGATCAGGGCCGGCCCGGTCGGGAAACGCGAATTGCGCATCGCGATCTCGCCGGACGCGAGCGGTGCCACCTCGACGCAGTTGCCGATGGCGTTGCTGTAGCTGGCTTTGCGCCACTGGGCACTGGTAAGACGATCGGCCGGGATGCCGTTGTCGAACTGTTCAGCCATTGTCCCCACCTTCCCCGACAGAAGACTTCGGGCGATGCATCTGCATGTGCATTTGCCTGTGATCCCAAAGTTAGCACGTGTGACTGCAGCGGTAAATGCACGTGCAGAATTTTTTGCAGGATTCGCGCCCGGTGATGACTTAAGTCCTCAGCCGTCCCACTAACGCGTGACGAGCACCGCCCCGGATGGGTGGACAACTACCGTTTGTGACCGAACTTTCGGCCACAGGCAAGGAAACCCGGCCGTCACCGCGACGGCGGGAGAACACCACAACGGTGAGTGGCTCAGATTTCGGCGCGGCGCTTCATCAACATCTGGCGGCTGCGGTCCGGCGTCTCCGCGTCGACCGCGAGCATGTCCAGCGCCCGGCTGTACCGCTCGATCTCGTCGCGCTTGTCGATGTAGTGCGCGCCGGTCAGGTACTCGGTGTAGGCGATGTTCGGCAATTCCTCTTCGGCGAACCTGAGCAGCGAGAACGCGCTGTCGGCGGAGTAGCCGCTCCGGTCGTACGGGAGGACCTGCACCGAGATGTTCGGCTGCTGGATCATCTCCAGCAGGTGGTCGATCTGCGCCTTCAGCACCTCGCGGTCGCCGATCGGGCGGTAGAGCACCGACTCGTCGAGCACCAGCCACAACCGCGGCGCGTCCGGCCGGGACAACATCTTCTGCCGCCGCATCCGCAGCGCGACCCGGCGGTCGATCTGCTCGTTGACCATGTCCTTGCGGCCGTGGCTCATGATCGCCCGCGCGTAGTCCTCGGTCTGCAGCAGGCCCGTGACGTACAGCGGCTCCCACACCTGGATGCGGGCCGCGGCCTCTTCGAGTCCGACGAGGTCGTTGAACCAGCTCGGCATCAGGTCGCCGTAGCGGCGCCACCAACCCGGCTCGTTCGACTCCTTGACCATGTCGAGGAACTGCTGCCGCTCACCGGGATCGGTCATCCCGTACATGGTCAGCAGATCGGCGACGTCGCGTTCCTTGAAGCCGACGCGGCCGAGCTCGAGACGGCTGATCTTCGATTCGGAACCCCGGATGCTGTAGCCGGCCTCCTGACGCGTGATGCCCGCGTCCTCACGCATCCGCCGGAGCTGAGAGCCGAGGATCATCCGCCGCGCGGTGGGACCCAGGGACTGCTCACCGCCAGGCGGGGTGACCGCGTTCATCGACCGGGGACCTTTCGTAAGACGACACTCACAGGGGAACAAGCCGATTACTGAAAGTACACGTTTGGGCCTCGACACGACAGGGACGGCTCGGTTTACCGGTCGCGTACGTGGTTCTACTCTACGTAGAGCCCGAGACTTCCGACACAGTTTTGTGAGGTTCAAGATGCCCGACGCCCCGACCCGGACGGAACGAGTGCCCGTGGGTGTCGACCCGACCCGGGCCAGCATCGCCCGGGTGTACGACGCCTTCCTGCTCGGCAAGGACAACTACGAGATCGACCGGGAGGTGCTGCGCAAGGTCCAGCAGGCCGCCCCCGAGGCGCAGGACCTGGCGACCGAGAACCGCGGCTTCCTGATCCGCGCGTGCCGGTTCCTCGCCAGCCAGACGGGCATCACCCAGTTCCTCGACCTCGGATCCGGCCTCCCGACCGCCGAGAACACGCACCAGGTCGTGCAGCGGATCAACCCGGAGATCAAGGTCGTCTACGTCGACAACGACCCGGTCGTCCTCGCCCACGGGCGCGCGCTGCTCGAAGAGAACGAGAACACGCACTTCGTGTCGGACGACATCTTCGAACCGGAGCGGATCGTCGACAACCCGGACATCCGGCGGCACATCGACTTCACGCGGCCGATCGCGTTGCTGCAGCTCGGGACCCTGCACCACTACAACGGGCCGCACGACGAACCGGCCAAAATCATGAAGAAGTACATCGACGCGCTGCCGTCGGGTTCGTACGTGGCGATCTCGCACTTCTCCGACCCGCAGGACGAACTGTCCGAGACCGCGCGCAAGATGGAGGACTTCTTCATCCACAGCCCGATGGGCTCTGGCACCTTCCGCACGAAGGCCGAGATCGAGGAGCTGTTCCACGACCTCGAGATGGTCGAGCCGGGCGTCCAGCTGTGCGCCGACTGGTGGCCGGACGGCCCGCGGATCAAGGAGCTGAACACGGCTCAGCGGACGATCTCGGGCGGCATCGGCCGGAAGGCTTAAGCCCCTTGAGGCCCTCGCGGCCGCAATGAAAGGCCCCTTCATTGCAAATTTTGCAATGAAGGGGCCTTTCATTGCACGCGCGAGCCCGAGGTTCAGAGGCGCACGAGCGGCAGCCAGCGGGCCAGATCGGCCCTGCTCCCGGAGGCGGTGACCCGCCCCGATTCGACGGCGTCGGCCCAGCCGAGCAGCCCGGTCGCCAGTTCCAGCCACGTGCGCGGATCCGTTTCGACGACGTTCGGCGGCGTCCCGCGCGTATGGCGCAATCCTTCGACACACTGCACGGCCGCGAACGGCGGCACCCGCACTTCGACACTCTTCCCCGGGGCGTCCCCGGCCAGCGTCCGTAGGCTCAGCCGCACCGCCGCGGCCAGCTCCGGACGGGCCGGTTCCGGACCGGATCCGCTCAACCAAGGGGAAATCGCCGCGATCGCGGCACGTAACTCAGCGGGGTCGACCGAACGCGAAGAGGCCATGGGAGAACAGTAGAGTGAGCGCGAACAAACCTTTAGGCACCCGGAACGTGGGGATGGCGATGGCGCAGCGGGACGAGGCGGATCGGTTGGCGTCGAGCCCGGCGGGCAAGCGGAAACAGGCCAAGCCGAAGATCACCGAAGAGATGCGCGCCAACGCCAAGGCCAACCCGAACAGCTGGCTTTATGTCATCGACGAGGCCTTCGATCCCGACGGCCCGGTGCCGTCCTGGGCGGTCGTCGGCGCGTACCCGGTGAACGGCGCGGGTGAGATCGTCGAGGACTTCCACCCCAACGACCGCTACCGCCCCTCGCCGAAGGCGCTCGGCTTCCCGGAGCCGCGCAACGAACTCGAGCAGTTGCTCCAGCTGGTGCGCACGAACCACCGCCCGGCCGCCGATCTGCCCCGGGTCATCCTCGACTCGACGCTGTTCGTCTACGCGCTTTCCCCGGTGCAGCGCACGGTGATCGGCTTCCACAACACCGACGGCAAGGTGCTCGTGCCGGCGTACACGGCGAAGGCGCTGGTCCCGCGCGAATGGCCGCACGCCCGCGCGGTGCTGGGCCGGGACATGGTCCCGCTGCTCGCCGGGCACCCCGTGACGATCAATCCGCACGATCGGCTCACCGCGATCGTCCCCTCGGAGCACCTCGACAAAGCCCTTTCGGACGAGCGTCGCTGAGGCCCGATTAACCCACTCGGCCCAATTTTTTCGGGCTGCAAGCCACTCTTTCGGGTGATGTTCGAGTCGCTGATTCTCTTTCCGAGGGGGATCGTGGCGACGTGATGAGTCGCAGAGTGTGTTCAAAAGGCTGGGGGGCCGTCCTCGCGGCGGGGGTTCTGCTGCTCGCGCAGACCCCCGCCGTGGCACGTGAAAGCGGGCCCCGATACGACGGGGCGGAGGAGCACTACGCCGGTTCGCAGATCGCACTGCACGAGGGCGTCAATGTGTCGGTGGGGCCGCTGTACGGCGGCGAAGCGCAGACGCTCGGCCACGACGTCAGCGGACATCAGGGCGACGTCGACTGGCCCGGAGCCGCCAGGACCGGTGCGAAGTTCGTCTACGTGAAGGCGACCGAAGGCACCGGCTTCGTCAATCCGCGCTTTCCCCAGCAGTACAACGGTTCCTACGGCGTCGGCCTGGTCCGCGGCGCGTACCACTTCGCCCGTCCCGACATCTCGGACGGCGCCGCGCAGGCGCACTACTTCGTCGACCACGGCGGCGGCTGGTCGGGCGACGGCAAGACGCTGCCGGGCGCCCTCGACGTCGAGTACAACCCTTACGGCGAAACGTGTTACGGCAAGACGCCTGCTCAGATGGTCGCGTGGATGGCGTCGTTCGCGGAGGCCTATCTGTGGCGGACCGGGCGGCATCCGGCGATCTACACGTCGACGAGCTGGTGGAAGCGCTGCACCGGCAACAGCAACGCGTTCTGGCAGAACCCGTTGTGGCTCGCGCGCTACAACACGGAGATCGGCGAGCTGCCCGCGAGCTGGAAACACCAGACCATCTGGCAGTTCTCGAACAAGGGCAGCCTGCCCGGCGACCAGAACTGGTTCAACGGCACGGTCGACCGGGTGCGCGCGCTGGCCACCGGCTGAGTGATCACGCGGGTGGGTGTTACAAGATCACATAACCCGACCTAATTGGAAATGAAAATCACCCACGCGTAGTACCAATTTCACGGAAGTTAGTGACAAACCCGGCACTCATCGTCAACAATCGTGCCCGGACGGCTACCACCTGCAAGGTCGCCGTCCTCAGCGAGGGTTATCCGTGAAGGGATTGTCGTAATGCGCACTTCCCGAAGAATCACCATCGCCGTCGGTTCCGCGCTGCTCCTGCTCGGCAGCACGGTCCAGGCGTCGGCCGCCCCGTCCCCCGAGATCATGTCGATCGAACAGGATCTCCAGCAGAACGACCACACGATCGGATCGCAGATCCGGCGAGTGGAAGGCGACACCTCCACCCCGGAGTCGAAGGCCAAGGCCGCGCAGCCGCAGCCCGAGGCCGGGGTGCTCGCGACCGTCGCGGGCATGGACGTGGCCAGCTACCAGAAGAACGTCGACTGGGCCTACTGGTGGGGTCAGGGCAAACGCTTCGTGTGGACGAAGGCCACCGAAGGCACGAGCTACAAGAACCCGTACTTCGCCCAGCAGTACAACGGTTCCTACAGCCAGGGCTTCATCCGCGGCGCGTACCACTTCGCCCTGCCGAACGTCTCCGGCGGTGCGGCGCAGGCGGACTTCTTCATCAACAACGGCGGCGGCTGGTCGAAGGACGGCAAGACCCTGCCGGGCGCGCTGGACATGGAGTACAACCCGTACGGCGCCACCTGCTACGGCTTGAGCCAGGCTTCCATGGGGGCATGGATCCGCGCGTTCCACGACCGGTACAAGGCGCGCACCGGCCGCTGGCCCGTCATCTACACCTCGACCAGCTGGTGGAGCACCTGCGTCGGCACTTCGCAGAACTTCGGTGGCACCGTCCCGCTGTGGATCGCGCGGTACGCGTCCACCGTGGGCACGCTGCCGTACGGCTGGAGCTTCTACACCGTGTGGCAGTACACCTCCAGCCCGCTCGACCAGAACACCTTCAACGGCGCGTACGACCGTTTGCAGGCACTCGCCAACGGCTGAGCTGCGCATTCCGTGAAAAGGCGGCTCCCGGCCTCGGCCGGGAGCCGTTTTTTCCGGCGAGGTACCTTCCGAGCAGAAATCCCTGGCATGGGCGGATCCGGAACCAGCGCTGACCGCCGGTCGTCTGATCTCCAGCCTCAGGCCCCAGTACGGAAGGCGAGACCGATGACCTACCCACCCCAGCCAGGCCAGCCCTACGGCCAGGACCCCCAGGGACAGCAACCGCAGCCGGGTGGCTGGGACCAGACCCAGCAGTACGGTCAGCCTCAGCAGTACGGGCAGCAGCAGGGCTGGGACCAGACGCAGCAGTACCAGCAGCAGCCCCAGCAGGGCTGGGACCCGAACCAGCAGTACCAGCAGCAGGGCTGGGACCCGAACCAGCAGGGTTACCCGCAGGGCCAAGGCGGCCCGCCGCCGCAGAAGAGCAAGACCGGACTGATCATCGGGATCGTGATCGGCGTGGTCGTGCTGATCGCCTTCGGTGTCACCGGCTTCGTCGCGCCGGGCTTCCTGCTCGGCAAGGACGACGGGAACAACACCGCCGCGCCGCCCGCGTCGTCGTCCGAGAACGCGCCGACCTCCGCGCCGAAGAGCAGCCCGAAGTCGAGCACGACCAGGACCCCGAGGAGCTCGGAGAACGGTGGCGGGGCCGGCGATCCTCAGGGCGTCCAGGTCATCACGGACTTCCTCGCCAAGATCTCCAGCGGCGACAAGACCGGCGCGGTCGCCCTCGCCTGTGAAAACCGGCGGGCGAACATGGGCAGCATGATCGACCTCTTCCTGCCGCCGGGCTCCACGGCCGAGGTCAAGAAGACCCAGGGCACCAGCAGCATCGTCATGGCCGAGATCACCGGAACGGTCGAGGGTGCCGACGCCAAGGGCACCGTGATCGCGCAGAGCCAATCGGGCAGCGCCTACTGCGTCTCTTCCCTGCTGGTCTCCAAGGTCCGATGAAGCGGTTGCTCCGCTCCCCGCTGCTCTGGACGTTCGTCGTCTCGCTCGTCCTGCTGCTCGCGGTCGGCGGCTGGTTGCTGACGGATCCGGCGACCAGCCGCAGCGAGGCGCTGAAGACCGGCGGCATCGCCGGAGGCGCCATCGTCGCGCTGTACGCGTTGTGGCTCAACGACAGGCGGCGCCGGGTCGAGGAGCGGCGGCAGGAAGTCGAGCGACAGCGGCAAGAACTCGAACTGCGGCGGGCCGACCAGGACCGCGACCGGATCTCGGACGAACGGTTCGCGAAGGCCGTCGAACTGCTCGGGCACGAGGCCGACCAGGTACGGGTCGGGGCCTTGCACGCGTTGGCCGGGCTGGCTCGCGGCCGCGAGATCTACAAGCAGACCGTGCTGGACATCCTGTGCTCGTACCTGCGGCGGCCGTTCGACCATCCGCGGTACGACGAAGAGAAGGCGAAACGCCCCGGGAACAAGCTGCCCGCACCTGGCAAAGCGGAGCAGGAGCAAGAGCTCCAGGTGCGGCAGACCGCCCAGCGGCTCATCGGCGAACTGCTCCCGGCCGCGGATTCCGAGGGCACGCCGGGGTACGACCTCGACCTGACCGGCGCGGTCCTGGAGTACTTCGACCTGTCGGAGCGGAAGATCGGCAAGCTGCTGCTCCGCTACGGCGGTCTGTACAGCAGCACCAATCTGTCCGGCTGTGTGTTCCTCGGGCCGGTGTATCTGACCGGCGCGGGAACGGCCGCGAAGAAGCTGATCGGCTTCTTCCGGTGCAATGACGCCAAATTCGAACAGCGCGCGTGGTTCAGCGGGGTCCAGTTCTCCGAGGACGCCGAGTTCCGCGGCACCGTGTTCGCGGGCGAGACGTCCTTCAAGGACAGCGTCTTCGCCAAGGACGTGGTCTTCGCCGGCTCCCGGTTCAAGGGGACGCTGGATCTGCACCGGGCCCGGTTCCAAGGCTTCGCGGATCTGAGTTTCCGCGAGCCGCCCGGCACGGTCGAGCTGCGCAACACGACGGTGGAACCCGCGAGGGACCACGCACTCCCGGACGGCTGGGCCGTCGAGACCCTGCCGGACGGCCGTGCCCGGCTCACGGTGAAGGACCGATGAAGCGCCTGCTCAAGTCACCCTTGTTGTGGACGTTGCTGTCCTCGGTCGTGGTGCTCGTCGGGGTCACCGCCTGGCTGCTCACGGATCGCGCGACCAGCCGCGGCGACGCGCTCAAGACCGGCGCCCTCGCCGGCGGGGCGATCGCCGCGCTCTACGGGCTCTGGCTCAACGACCGGCGAAGGCGGACCGAAGAGGACAGGCACGAGATCGAGCGCAGCCGGATCTCCGACGAGCGCTTCGCCAAGTCGATCGAACTGCTGGGCAACGAGGCCGATCAGGTCCGGGTCGGTGCGATGCATTCGCTCGCGGGACTGGCCAGGACGCGTCCGGAGTACCGGCAGACGGTGCTCGACGTGCTGTGCGCCTACTTGCGGCGGCCGTTCGAACATCCGAGTTTCGACGTCGCGGCGGGCAAGAAAATCGACTGGAGCGACGAAGACCGGGCAGCCGCGGAACGCGAACGGCTGGTCCGGCGCGCGGCCGAACGGCTGATCCGCGACATCCTCCCCCACGCCGGGACCACCGGGCCGACGCTTTCGCTCAACCTCAGCGACGCGCGGCTCGACAAGCTGGGACTGCTCGGCAGGCGGGTCGGCTGGTTCGGCGCGGACCGCTGCGAGGTGCTGACCTATATCGACCTCACCGACACCCAGCTGTCCGGGAAGTTCCTGCTCGAGAACGCGACGATCCACGGCAAGTTCGAGGTCACCAGGGCGAGCTTCGAACGCAAGGTGTCGCTGGACAACACGGTCGTCGAGACGTCTGTCGACTTGAGCGTGGCGGCCTTCGCGGAGCCTCCGTCGCTTGAGGGCGCGAAGTTCGGGGCGGGTTCAGAGATGTCGTGAGTGGTAAGTGTCGTTAGAACGACACTTACCACACACCACCCCCCCCCCCCAACCGGCCCCAAAAATACGTGGGAAAGTGCCGGGACCGGGCGCGGCCCACTCACCCCCAGCGAGTCCC
>NZ_JBIUAQ010000001.1:126728-290316 GCF_044547565.1 Amycolatopsis sp. NPDC052450
GGGGGCGTCGGGCTCGCCCGCGTGGGTGGGGGGCCCTTTGTGGGGGGGGTTTAAGTTGGTGTGTTTGTTTTTTTGTTTCTTTACCACACAATTAACACCCCCCCACCACCCGCACCGAACGGCCACTTCACTTCAGTCGAAAAGTGCCGGAAGCGTGCGCTCCCAAGTCTCCCGAAGCTCGTCCAGCGTGAACTCCGTGATGTCCTGGAGTTCGAGCGAGCCCGATTCCGGGTCCACCACGCCGGTCTTGCGCCACGGCAGGCCGCGCGCGGTGAGCATCTCGGTGAACCGCAGTTCCTCGGTGCGCGGCACGGCGACCAGCACCCGGCCCGCGGATTCGGAGAACAGCTGCACGAACGGGTCCTGCTCCGAGTCGAGGAAGACCCGGGCACCGCACTGTCCGATGAGGACGGTCTCGACGAGGGTCTGGATCAGGCCGCCGTCGGAGACGTCGTGCGCGGCGGAGATCATGCCGTCGCGGGAACCGGCGATGAGGATGTCGGCGAGCAGCTTCTCGCGGGCCAGATCCACGCGCGGCGGGCGGCCGCCGAGGTGGCCGTGCAGTTCGCGCGCCCAGGCGGAACCGTCCAGCTCGTCGTGCGTTTCACCGAGCAGCAGCAGGGTTTCCCCGGCCTCGGCGCCGATCCCGGTGGGGATGCGGCGGGTGACGTCGTCGATCACGCCGAGCACGCCGACCACCGGGGTCGGCAGGATGGCCGTGTCACCGGTCTGGTTGAAGAAGCTGACGTTGCCGCCGGTGACCGGGATGCCGAGTTCGACGCAGCCGTCGGCGAGACCGTGCACGGCCTGCTCGAACTGCCACATCACACCCGGGTCGGTCGGCGCGCCGAAGTTCAGGCAGTCCGACACCGCGACCGGCTTCGCGCCGCTCGTGGCGACGTTGCGGTACGCCTCGGCCAGCGCGAGCTTCGCGCCCTCGTACGGGTCGAGGTAGACGAACTTGCTGTTGCAGTCGGTCGAGACGGCGACGCCGCGGCCGGTCGACTCGTCGATCCGGATGACGCCGGAGTCCGACGGCTGCGCGGACACGGTGTTGCCGCGCACGTAGCGGTCGTACTGGGAGGTCACCCATTCCTTCGACGCCTGGTTCGGCGACGAGATCAGCTTGAGGATGTCGGCACGCAGTTCGTCCGAAGTGGACGGACGCGGCAGCTTCGCCGAGGTGTCGGCCTGCAGTGCGTCCTGTGTGGACGGACGCTGGATCGGGCGGTCGTACACCGGGCCCTGGTGCGCCACGGTGTGCGCCGGGACGTCGACGACGACCTCGTCGTTCCAGGTGATGACCAGGTGCTCGCCGTCGGTGACCTCACCGATGTCGGTGGCGATGACGTCCCACTTCTCGCAGACCTTCATGAACGCCTCGACGTTCTCCGGCGAGACGACCGCGCACATGCGCTCCTGCGACTCGCTGGACAGCACCTCCGCCGGGGTCATCCCGGTGGCGCGCAAAGGAACCCGGTCGAGGTAGATGTGCATGCCGCCGTCACCGGCGGCCGCCAGCTCCGACGTCGCGCAGGAGAGCCCGGCGCCGCCGAGGTCCTGGATGCCGACGACGAGCTTCTGGGCGAACAGTTCGAGGCAGCACTCGATGAGCACCTTCTCGGTGAACGGGTCGCCGACCTGGACGCTGGGCAGCTTCTTGCGGCCACCCGAGCTTTCGTCACCCGAGAAGGTGTCGCTCGCGAGGACGGACACGCCGCCGATGCCGTCGAGGCCGGTGCGCGCGCCGAACAGGATGATCTTGTTGCCCTTGCCCGAGGCGAACGCCAGGTGCAGGTCCTCGACCCGCATCGCGCCGACACACAGGGCGTTGACCAGCGGGTTGCCGGAGTAGCTCGGGTCGAACACCAGCTCGCCGCCGATGTTCGGCAGGCCCAGGCAGTTGCCGTAGCCGCCGACGCCGGCGACCACGCCGGGCAGCACGCGACGGGTGTCGGGGGCGTCCGCCGGGCCGAAGCGCAGCGCGTCCGCCACCGCGAGCGGGCGCGCGCCCATCGCCATGATGTCGCGCACGATGCCGCCGACGCCGGTCGCGGCGCCCTGGTACGGCTCCACGTAGGACGGGTGGTTGTGGCTCTCGACCTTGAAGGTGACCGCCCAGCCCTCGCCGATGTCGACGACGCCCGCGTTCTCGCCGATGCCGGCGAGCATCTTCTCCTTCATTTCGGGAGTGGCGGTCTCACCGAAGTAGCGCAGGTGCTTCTTCGAGGACTTGTACGAGCAGTGCTCGCTCCACATCACCGAATACATCGCCAGTTCGGCGTCGGTCGGACGGCGGCCGAGGATCTCCCTGATCCGGGCGTACTCGTCGTCGGCGAGGCCGAGCTCGACGTACGGCTGGGTCGTTTCGGGGGTCGCCTCGGCGCGTTGAGTGGTGTCAACGGTGCTGGTCACGGTGTCAACCTCAGGGTTCGCCACGGCCTTAAGAGTAGGTGAGGGGTCTGTTCACCCTGCCGTCGCCCACGCATAAATCGGTCGCGCCCGCGACGGTGATCGGCTTAACGTCGACAATCGTGCTTTCCGCCACATATCCGCTTCCGCGACTACGCCTGCCCGCCAAGCCGACCGCTTGGCGGTACCTCGTCAGGATGATGCTCGCGCGCCCGGGACTGCTCGCCGTCTCGGCGATCAGCGGTGCGCTGTGGTCGCTGCCGATCGCCCTGCTGCCGGTCGCGATCGGCCGGGGGATCGACGCGATCGGCCGCGGCGATGGCGATTCCGTCTGGCTGTGGGGCCTCGCGGCCGCCGGGCTCGGGATCGCGCAGACGCTCGCGGGCACGGTGCAGCACTTCGCCTCCTACGGCTGCTGGATCCACGGCGCCGGGGTGACGCAGCGGCTCGCCACCGAACACGCGGCGAAGCTGGGCGCGAACCTGCGCGACACGACCACCACGGGTGACGTGGTCGCGATCACCACCAGCGACATCAACCCGATCGGTGATTCCTTCGAGGTGCTGGGGCGGGCCTTCGGCTCGCTGATCGCGTTCATCGTCTGCGCGACGGCGCTGCTGACGACGTCCCCGCTGCTCGGCGTGGTCGCGCTGGTCGGCGTCCCGCTGGCGGTGGTCGGCATCGGCCCGCTGCTGAAGCCGCTGGAGAAGCGCCAGACGAAGCAGCGCGAGGAGAAGACCGACGTCAACGCGCTGGCCGCGGACATCGTCTCCGGCCTGCGGATCCTTCGCGGTGTCGGCGGCGAGAAGCAGTTCCTCGACCGCTTCCGCCGCTCCAGCCAGCGGGTGCGGGCGGCCGGTGTCCAGGTGGGACGCAGCGAAGCGTGGCTCGCGGGCGCCGAGGTCGCGCTGCCGGGACTGGTCACGGTGGTCATCACCTGGCTGGGCGCGCAGCTGGCGATCAACGGCACCATCGGCGTCGGCGAGCTGATCACGTTCTACGGCGTCTCGGTGTTCCTGGTGATCCCGGTGACGACGGCGACCGAATTCGCGGGCGTGCTGAGCGCCGCGCTGGTTTCGGCGCGGAAGGTGTGCAAACTGCTGTCCACCGAACGCACGCTCGCCGAGCCGGAGCACCCTGTCCCGCTGCCGGAAGGCCCGCTGGATCTCTACGACGAGACGACCGGGATCAAGGCCGAGGCCGGGAAGCTGACCGTCATCGACGTCGGAGCCGATGCCGAAGCGGTCGCTTCGCGGATGGCGCGGTTCACCGATCCGAGTGAACCTGCCCTTGTCGGCGGGGTTCCGGTGGATCGGGTCGCCCTCGGCGAGCTGCGGCGGCGGGTCGTGTTCGCGCACAACCAGGACATCTGGTTCTCCGGAGTGCTGCGCGAACAGGTCGCCCCCACCGAGCCCGGCGAGGTCGAGATCACCGAAGCGCTGTACGCGGCGGACGCCGACGACATCGTGGACGCGCTGCCCAACGGCGTCGACGAGGTGATCGGCGAACGCGGACGTGAGGTTTCCGGTGGCCAGCGGCAGCGGCTGAACCTGGCCCGCGCGCTGGCGACCGACGCCGACGTCCTGCTGCTCGACGAGCCGACCTCGGCCGTCGACGCGCATACCGAAGCCCGCATAACCGAACGCGTCGCGAAGCTGCGGCGCGGCAAGACCACCGTCGTGTTCAGTCAGAGTCCACTGTGGACGCATGTCGCCGATGTGGTCGTGAGTACGAAAGTGCCCGCATGAAGAAGCTGCCTTTGGCAGACAAGAAAGACGTTCGACGATGGATCAAGGAGACCGCGCGGGACAACAAGCGTGAGTTCTCCGTGATGCTCGGCCTGTTCTGTGTCGCGACCGCGATCGGGCTGGCCGGGCCGCGGCTGCTGGGCGTGCTGGTGGACGAGGTCGTCGGAGGCACGACGACCACCACGATCACGTGGCTGGCGGTCGCGTTCGTGGTGGTGCTGGGCGCACAGGCGTGGTTCAAGGGGCTGGCCCGGCTCCGCGCGCGGGTGTTCGGCGAGCGGATCCTCGCGCGCAACCGCGAGGAGTTCGTCGGCAACGCGCTGAACCTGCCCCTCGGGACGGTCGAGGCGGCGGGCACCGGTGACCTGCTCAGCCGGGCGACCACCGACGTCAGCCGCATCGACCACGCGGTGCGGTTCGGCGCGCCGGAGATCCTGATCGCCGCCGTCACGGTGGTGTTCACCGTGGTGGCGATGGTGATCACGTCGCCGTTCCTGGCGCTGGGCCTGCTCGTCGCGCTGCCGCTGCTGGTGCCGGTGAACATCTGGTACCAGCGCCGGATCCCGGACGTGATGCGGCGGATGCTCGACAAGTGGTCCGAGTTGCAGTCCACCACGCACGAGACCGCGGAGGGCGCGCGGACGGCCGAGGCGCTGAACCTGACCGGCCGCCGGATCCGGGCCGGGCACGACGGGCTCGACGCGTCGATGCTGGGCGAGCGCAAGATCCGGGCGCTGCAGATGCGGTGGATCCCGTCGCTGGAGATCAGCTACGTGCTACCGGTGCCGGTGATGCTCGGGCTGGGCCTGCTCGCCTATTCGAACGGCTGGGAAGGGCTCGGCACGATCACCGCGATGCTGCTGTACTCGCAGGTCATGACCGGCCCGCTGAACGAGGCGCTGTTCTGGCTCGCGGACATGCAGGTTGCCGGGGCCTCGCTGCGGCGGCTGCTGGGCGTGCGGCCGGCTCCGTCTTCGGAGACGACCTCGGAGGCTCCGCGCGGCCAGGACATCGAAGTGCGCGACGTGCGCTTCGGCTACAACGCGGACCGCGAAGTGCTGCACGGGATCGACCTGCGGGTGCCCGCCGGTGAACGGCTGGCGATCGTCGGGCCGTCCGGTGCGGGCAAGTCGACCCTGGGACGGCTGCTGGCCGGGATGTCGGCGCCGACATCGGGTTCCGTGCGGGTCGGCGGCGCCGAAGTCTCGACGCTGCCGGACGACGTCCTGCGCGGTGAAGTCCTGCTGCTGACCCAGGAGCAGCACGTGTTCGCGGGGACGCTGCGGGACAATCTCACGCTGCCCGCCGGGGACTGGTCCGACGAGCGGCTGCTGGCCGCGCTGGCCTCGGTCGGGGCTTCGGAGTGGGTGGCGAACCTGCCGGCCGGGCTGGACACGAAGGTCGGGGCCGGGGCGGTCGCCGTCCCGGCGGCGATGGCGCAGCAGCTGGCGCTGGCGCGGGTGGTGCTGGCCGACCCGCACACGCTGGTGCTGGACGAGGCGACGTCGCTGCTGGACACGGGTTCGGCGCGGGAGCTGGAGCGGTCGCTGAGCGCGGTGCTCGAAGGGCGCACGGTGATCGCGATCGCGCACCGGCTGCACACGGCGGCCGCGGCGGACCGGGTCGCGGTCATCGAGGGCGGCCGGGTGACCGAGCTGGGCTCGCACGCTGAACTGCTCGCCGCCGGCGGCCCCTATGCCGCCCTGGTGGCCGCCGCCTCCTGACGCATTTAGAGGACTAAATGCATGGGGTGTCAGGCGGAAACGCGTCTCCCCAAGGGCGCCCCGCGCCCGACGGAGACTTCACGTCGCGCGCCCTCTTTCGGGCCGAAGGCCCACGTGAACACGATGAAGGGGCGCCCTCCGCACTCAACGCGAGTTGGATACGGAACGGCGCCCCTTCGGCGGGTTCACGTCAGCGCGCGACCAACGACAGAGCGTCCACGGCGCTGTAGAACATGCCGAGCCCGTCGTCGGAAGGCCCGGTGAGGGCGTCGATGGCGTGCTCCGGATGCGGCATGAGGCCGACGACGCGGCCGTTCTCGCTGCGGATGCCGGCGATGTCGTTGCGCGAGCCGTTCGGGTTGCCGCCGACGTAGCGGAACACCACGCGGCCTTCACCCTCCAGCTCGTCGAGGGTGGCCTGCTCGGCGACGAAGCAGCCGTCGATGTTCTTCATCGGGATGAGGATCTCGGCGTCCTTGTCGTACCGGGTGGTCCACGCGGTGTCGTTGTTCTCGACGCGCAGCCACTGGTCACGGCAGATGAAGTGCAGGCCGGCGTTGCGGATCATCGCGCCCGGCAGCAGCCCGGCCTCGCACAGGATCTGGAAGCCGTTGCAGATGCCCAGCACCGGCATGCCCTTGTGGGCGGCCTCGATCACCGAAGACATCACCGGCGCGAAGCGGGCGATGACGCCGGCGCGCAGGTAGTCGCCGTAGGAGAAGCCACCGGGGACGACGACGGCGTCGACGCCCTTCAGGTCCTCGTCCGCGTGCCACAGGGGCACGGCCTCGGCGTCGGCGTAGCGGACGGCGCGGGCGGCGTCACCGTCGTCGAGCGTGCCGGGGAAGGTGATGACCCCGATGCGGGCGCTCACGCGTCCACCCGCTTGATGGTCCACTGCTCGATGACCGGGTTCGCGAGGAACCCTTCGGCGATCTTTTCGAGCGTCGCGTCGTCGACGGAGTCGTCGACCTCGATCTCGAAGTGCTTGCCCTGACGGATCTCGGTGATCCCGGTGAAGCCGAGACGACCGGCGGCGCCGAGCGCGGCCTGCCCCTGCGGGTCGAGGATTTCGGGCTTGGGCATGACGTCGACAACGACTCGGGCCACGGCAGGCTGCTCCTTATTCACGCAGGTCGTGGGTACCGCCCGAGCCTACTTCACTACGGTTGCCGCATGACCTACGGGCAACCGCAGTACGGGTACACCCCGCCGCCGAAGAAGTCGAAGGCCTGGCTCTGGATCACTCTCGTGCTGGTCTTCGTCCTGATCGCGGGCGGTGTCGCGTTCACCGGCTTCGTGTCGCCGGGGTTCTTCAAGGCGAAGGCGGACACCTCCTCGCGCGCGACGCCGGAGCAGCTGAGCCAGTCGTTCGTGAACGGCGTCGCCGAAGATCGCGTCAGTCAGCTCTGGTGCGCGATCCGCTCTAAGCGGTCCTACACCTTCGAGCAGACCATGGCCGTCTCCGACGGCGCACAGTTGAGCACGCCCGCGCACCAGCGTGCGGCGCAGGAGTACTCGGCCGCGTTCACCGCCGCGGGTCAGACCGTCGGGATCGCGATGATCCCCGGCGAAGGCGGCTGGTGCGTGCGTGACGCCAAGGTCGGCGGCGAGCCCGAGCCGCTGCCGGGCATCGAGACGAAGCCGTCGCCGCGGCCCGATGTCAAGACCGGGGAAGAGGCGGGGAACAAGTTCGTCGACGCGATCAACACGCGGGACATCCCGGCGGCGTTGTCCGTGCTGTGCGAGAAGGTGCCCGACACGACCCGCGACGGCGTGCAGCAGATCATCCACGGCGAGGCCAGGTACACCGTCGAGAAGGCCGACCTGCTGACCACCGCCGAGCAGACGATCCTGCATCTCGCGGGTGAGGTCGACGGCGTCCGGCAGCCCGGGCGGATCGAGACCGACGACAGTGCCGAAGGCGGGCCCTGCGTGGCTTCTTTTTCACCCGACTCCGACTGAGCTCGCATCAGTCCTTCGACTGGGGGATGCTCGGAGCGCGTCGCTGGGCCAAGATGAGCCCATTGGCAGCACGCCAACACCGGGTGAGCAGCAGCAGGAGGCACCGTGGCCGATCAGGACTCCTTCGACTACGTCATCGTCGGCGCGGGCAGCGCGGGATGCGTGCTGGCGAACCGGCTGAGTGAGGATCCGTCAGCGCGGGTGCTCCTGCTCGAAGCGGGCGGCGAGGACGACGCGGACGAGATCCACATCCCCGCGGCGTTCCCCGGTCTGTTCAAGACGAAATGGGACTGGAACTACGAGACGGTCGAGCAGAAGCACACCGGCAAGACGCTGTACTGGCCGCGCGGGAAGACGCTCGGCGGTTGTTCCTCGATCAACGCGATGATCTACATCCGCGGCAACCGCGCGGACTACGACGGCTGGCGTGACGGGCACGGCGCCGAGGGCTGGGGTTTCGACGACGTCCTGCCGTACTTCAAACGGGCGGAAGGCAACCAGCGGCTCGGCGGGCCGCTGCACGGCACCGATGGGCCGCTGAACGTCGAGGACCGCCGCTTCACCCACGAGCTGTCCCACGCCTGGGTGGATTCCGCGGTCGCCTGGGGCCTCAAGCGCACCGACGACTTCAACGGCGAGTCACAGGAAGGCGCCGGCGTCTACCAGGTGACCTGCAAGAAGGGCCGCCGCTGGTCGACGGCCGACGCGTACCTGCGGCCCGCGTTGTCGCGGCCGAACCTCACCGTGCGGACCAACGCCCAAGCCACGCGCGTGGTGTTCGAAGGAACCCGCGCCGTCGGTGTGTCCTATTTGGACGAAGGTGTCGAGACGACGGTGCGCGCGTCGGCCGAAGTCCTGCTGAGCGGCGGCGCGGTGAACTCGCCGCAGCTGCTGATGCTCTCCGGCGTCGGCCCGGCGGAACACCTGCGGGAGCACGGGATCGACGTGGTGGCGTCGCTTCCCGGTGTCGGCGAAAACCTGCACGACCACCCCGCCTGCGGGATCATCTGGTCGACCCGCGGCACCACCGACCTGGTGGACGCGGCGACGCCGGGCGGACTGGTGCGCTACCAGCTCACCAAACGCGGCCCGCTGGCCTCGAACATCGGCGAGGCGGGTGCGTTCTTCCCCGCCGCGGACGGCGTCTCGCCGCCGGACATGCAGATCCACGTCGCGCCGACGTTGTTCTACGACAACGGAATGCGCGAACCGACGGTGCCGGGCTTCACGTCGGCGGCGACCCTGGTCGACGTCGCGAGCCGGGGACGGTTGCGGCTGAAGTCGTCGAATCCGTTGTGGAAGCCGGAAATCGATCCGGCGTACTACGCCGAGTCCGTGGACATGGAGAAGATGCTCGCCGGGATGCGCGCGCTGGTGGAGATCGGGAAGTCCGGTCCGCTCGCGCGGTACCTGGACAAGCCGTTCCTTCCGGAGCGCCACGACCTGACCGACAGCGAACTGGCCGACTACGTGCGCGAGAAGACGCAGACGCTGTACCACCCTGTCGGGACCTGCTCGATGGGAACGGGCGAGAACGCCGTCGTCGACCCGTCGCTGAAGGTGCGCGGGGTGGACGGGCTGCGAGTCGTGGACGCGTCGGTGATGCCCGTGGTGCCGCGCGGGAACACGAACGCGCCGACGATCATGGTGGCGGAGAAGGCGGCGGACCTCATTCGGGGCTCGTGACCGGTCCTTTCACGCCTCCGCAAGCGCAATGAAGGGGCCTTTCATAGCAAATTTTGCTATGAAAGGCCCCTTCATTGCGCGCGGGGTTGACAAGGCGGCAGGTCAGCGTTTCCCGTGCAGCACCGTAATGAGCTTCGCCACCAGGGCATCGGTCTTTTCCTTGCGGGAGAACGAGGTCAGCACGATCGGCGCGGTGAAGCGCTGTCGTGCGACGGCCTTCGGCCGGGCGAATTCGCGCAGGCCTTCCGGGCCGTGGATGCGGCCGAAGCCCGAGTCGCCGACGCCACCGAAGGGCAGCGAAGCGATGCCGGCGAAGGAAAGCGGCGCGTTGATCGAGGTCATGCCGGTGCGCAGGCGGGCGGCCAGTTCGAGGCCGCGCGACTTCGAGAACACCGTCGAACCGAGGCCGTACTTCGTGTCGTTGGCCTTCTCGACGGCCTCGTCCATGTCGCGGACCTTGGCGATGGTGACGGTCGGGCCGAACGTCTCCTCCTTGACCGCCGAGGAGTCCTCCGGCACGTCGACGAGCACCGTCGGCTGCACGTAGCGGTCGCCGACCGCGTCGACGCCGCCGACCAGCGCCTTGCCGCCGCGTTCGATGGCGTCCGCGATGTGGCGTTTGATCACCGCGAGCTGCGAAGGCATCGTCACCGGGCCGTACTGCGCGGCCGCGTCCGAACCGGCCCGCACGTCCTTCGACTTCTCGACGACCTTCGCGACGAACTCGTCGTGCACGCGCTCATGGACGTACACGCGCTCGACGCCGATGCAGGTCTGGCCCGAGTTGGAGAACGCGCCCCAGACGGTCGCGTCGGCGGCGGCCTCGAGGTCGGCGTCCGCGTCGACCAGGACCGCGTCCTTGCCGCCCGCCTCGATGATCACCGGGGTCAGCGTCTCGGCGGCCGCGGCCATGATCTTCTTGCCCGTGCCGGTCGAACCGGTGAAGGCGATCTTGTCGACGCCTCCGCTGACGAGCGAAGCGCCGGTCTCGCCGAAGCCGGTGATCAGCTGCAGCACCGGCCATTCCGGGACGACCTCGTTGAAGGCGTCGACCAGCCATTTCCCGACGCCGGGCGTGTACTCGCTCGGTTTGAAGACGACGGCGTTGCCGGCGGCGAGGGCGTAGGCGATGGAGCCCAGCGGCGTGAAGACCGGGTAGTTCCAGGGGCCGATCACGCCCACGACGCCGAGCGGCTGGTACTCGACCGTCGCCGCCTGGTTCGACATCATCAGCCCGGCCGCGCGGCGCTGCTTGCCGAGGATCTTGCGCGCGTGCTTGCCCGCCCACGCGATGTGCTCGATGGCGAGGACGCTTTCCAGTTGCGCGTCGGCGATCGGCTTGCCGGTCTCGTCGCGGACGACCTGGCACAGCTGCGGCAGACGGCGGGTGATGACGCCCTTCCAGCGGCGCAGCCGCTCGGCGCGACCGTCGAAGCCGAGCCCGGCCCACCATTCGGCGGCGTCCCTCGCACGGGCGATCGCGGCGCGGACGTCCTCCTTGCTGTGCACCGGGTAGGTGCCGACGACCTCGTCGGTCGCCGGGCTGAGGGAATCGAAGGTCTCCCCCACGCTGTGCGCGGTCGGCTTCGGCTGGACTGCGGTCATCGACTTCTCCCGTGTCTCGGCTCAAAGCCCAGGCTACGACGTTACTGACGGCGTGCCAATAGCTCGCCTGGGGCGTGCCACCAGCATCGCACAGGAGACGAGGGCCGCAAGGACGCCGAGAAGCGGGGTCAGCCACACCGGCAGCACCCCGATGGCCAGCGAACCCAGCCCGAACCCCGACGCCTGCACGGTGAAGGCCAGCGAGAAGCCCTCCGACCGGCGGCGTTCGGGCAACAGCTTCTGCAGGTTGACCGACGAGACGGCCATCAGCGGACCGGTGCAGAGCCCGATCAGCGCGACCCCGCCGAGCAGCCCGGCCCAGCCGAAGCCCGCTGAGACCACGATCCCGCCGAGCACGAAGCCGGCAAGGAACAGCCGCGGATCGCCGAGCTTGCCCCGCGCCGCGTACAGCGCGCTCCCGGTCAGGCTGGCGGCGCAGAGCACCACGATCACGATCGCCGTCGCCGAGTCGGGTGCGCCGAGGCGCTGGACGAGCGGCAGCAGGCCGACTTCGATGGTCGACAGCAGGAGCCCGACGGTGAACAACCCCGCCAGCCATGGCACGCAAGCGGCGACCGGGATCACTTGACGCTCGACTGTCCTTTGTGGATCCCGAGTGACCGTGCGCCGAGGCACTAGCAGGGCCGCGAGCAGGGCGACGACGGCCATCGCGAGCACCGGGACGGCCGGTCCGGACGTCGCCAGGAGCGCCACCAGCAGCGGCCCGCCGACGATGACGCCTTCAAGGATCATCGCGTCGACCGAAACGGCCCTTGGCAGTTCCTCTTCGGTCACCGTCCCGGCGAGCAGCGTCCGGAAGCCGCCGTTCAACCCGCCCGCGACCAGGCCAGGCGGGATCGCCAGCGCGAGCAGCGCCCAGTCCGGGGCTCCGGCCGAAGCGACCGCGGCCAGCAGGAACAGGCCCGCGGCGACCAGCGGAAGCAGCACGAAGAGACCGCGTGCGGGTCCGACGCGGTCGAGCAGCCGCCCCGTCGGCACGGCGCCGACCATCTCGGCGGCGACGAAAACGGCCATCATGATCCCGCCGAGCCGGTACGAACCGGTCGTCGCGGTGGTCAGCACGGTGAAGGCCAGCGGCGCCATCGTGGCGGGCAGCCGGTTCAGCTGGACCCCCGCCGACCAGCGCCAATACCCGGGATTACGCAGCAACGTCATGCCACGAACACTGCCGAACCCGGCCTGGCGAGAACCATTGATTAGGGCATAACCTAATCCGGTGATCGAGCTGGTCCTGACCGCCGAGAGCGCCAACCGCGTCCGGTTCGGCATCTCGCCGCTCGACGAGACCATGGGCGCGATGCAGACCCTGCTCGGAAGGCGCCGGCATCCCAGTCATCTGCCGTGGCTGCGCGAGGCGGCCGCGAAGCTGCCGGATCTCCCCATCGACGGCTTCGCCAAGGTGATGAGCGCGCGGCACTACATCACCGACTTCCTCAGCCCGCCGCCGAGCGGGCCGGAGACCACCGCGTCCGCCCAGCTCGCCGAAATCCGCCGCACGCCACCGCAGCAGGTCGCGCATGAACTGTCCAAAGTGGACGCGGACCTGAGCGGGCTGCCCGAAGACCCCGCCGAGGCAAGGGACCTGCTGGCCGGTCAGATGGAGATCGCCTGGACCGAACTGGTCGAACCGCACTGGCCACGGATGCGCCGCTTCCTCGTCGCCGACATCGAGGAGCGCTCACGACGACTGGCCGCCGGCGGGATCGCGCTGGTGTTCGAGGACATCCACCCGCGCGTGCGGCTCGTCGACGACGTCCTGGTGATCGAGATGAAGGAACGCGGCCGCGTCCACCTCGACAGACGCGGATTGCTGCTGATCCCGGGCGTTTTCGCGTGGCCTTCGGTCGGGGTGATCACGATGGAGCCGTGGCAGCCTTCGCTGCTGTACCCGGCACGCGGGGTCGCCGAACTCTGGTCGGATCCCGAACGCCCGCCCGGCGCGCTCGCGGGAGTGCTCGGCCGGACGAAGGCCGCCTTGCTGACGACCCTCAACGAACCCGCGAGCACCACCGAACTGGCGCGCAGGCTGAGCCTCTCCGCACCGACCGTCTCGCAGCATCTGACCGCGTTGCGCGCGGCGGGCCTGCTCGACACGCGGCGCCGCGGCCGCGAAGTGCGTTACCTGCGCACCGAACTTGGCGACGCCCTGATCCGGGCATAGGCTGGAAATGACCGACCGCGAAGGAGAACCCTGATGCGTATTGTCCACTTTGGACACGCTTGCACCCTGCTGGAGACCGAGGGCGCGCGGATCCTGATCGACCCCGGCACCTTCTCGGCGGGCTTCGAAGGCGAGCGGGAGCTCGACGCCATCCTGATCACCCACCAGCATTTCGACCACCTCGACATGGA
The DNA here is from genome assembly GCF_044547565.1 of Amycolatopsis sp. NPDC052450. Lineage (NCBI taxonomy): Bacteria > Bacillati > Actinomycetota > Actinomycetes > Pseudonocardiales > Pseudonocardiaceae > Amycolatopsis > Amycolatopsis sp. NPDC052450. Next base: position 140,242 of record NZ_JBIUAQ010000001.1, read on the forward strand.
CAGGCTGCCCGCGCTGCTGGCGGCGAATCCCGGCGTGCGGCTGATCGTCGACCCCGGTTCCGCCGACGCCGTGGGAAAGCTCGGCACCGAGTTCCAGATCGCGAACCCCGGTGACGCCTTCGAAATCGGGTCCAGCGGCAGCAGTGCCGTCAACGTCGTCGGCGGCGAACACGCGGTGATCCACGAGGAGATCCCGGTGATCCCGAACGTCGGCTACATCGTCGACCACGGCGCGTTCTACCACCCCGGAGACTCGTTCTTCGTGCCGGAACAGAAGATCGACGTCCTCGGCCTGCCCACCGGCGCCCCGTGGCTCAAGGCCGGCGAGGCCGTCGACTACCTGCGTGCGGTGTCGCCGCGCCTCGCCGTCCCGATCCACGAAGCCGTCCTCGCGCGGCCGCAGATGCACTACGGCCTGTTCGCCAACCTCGCCCCGGAAGGCACCGAAGTGAAGGTGCTCGACGTCGGGGAGCCGGTGAAGCTCTAGCGGTGACCTGGTCGGTCATCCCGGCAACTTGACCCGCGTTCGCGAGAGCGAGCCGTAGGTGGTTCCGAAAGCGCGGTTCTCCAGCGAGACGTCGACAGCGTCGAGGAACGCCTGCCGCAGCCCCGGCCGGGCGAGGTCCGCGGCGTCGATGCCGAGCCGCACCAGCCCGCCGCGGCGCGCCGCCCTCGCCGCGGCCAGCACCAGCGCGAAACACCGGACGGTCTCCGTCCGGTGCGACGGCCCGCCGAACTCCTGCACCCTGGCGCGCCGGACCTCGCCGGACACCAGATCCCGCACCGAGACCAGATCGGCGCACAGCCGGAACCCGTGCTCACGCAGGGCCTGCAGGGTGCCCTCCGACGCGATCCAGCGCGGTGGCGCGAATCCGTCGACGGCCATGCCGTTGGCGTCGAGCGCCGCCTTCGCCGCGATCAGCCGCAGCCGCGCCTCATGCGCGGGAAGAGCCGCGAACTCGGCGCGTTTGCCCAGGTGGACGGCGCGATGGGTGGGTGGGATCCGGTGGTCGTAACCGTGCAGGAGGACGGAGTCGCCATTCCGGCGGCGCGTCCGGATCCACTCGGTCACGGGGCCCTCGCCGGTCCTGGCGGCGTAGAGCACGGACATCGGGACCTTGCGCCGGTCGAGCTCGGCCGCGAGGTCGGCACAGCGGTGCAACGTCCGGGTGGTCACGCCGGACAGGGAAACCAGCAAACGTGCGTCCACGGTCCCCATTGCGCCAGCCCGGGCTTGCGGCGGACTGACAACGGGGTGAACGCGGCCGGTCAGGCGGGCCAATCCTGCAGCGACCGGCCGGTGATGCGTTCGTACGACTCGATGTACCTCGCCCGCGTGGCGGCGACGATGTCCTCGGGCAAGGGTGGTGCCCCCGGTCTGTCCCGGCGGTGCCAGCCGGACGCGGGACTGGTGAGCCAGTCCCGCAGCGGCTGCTTGTCGAACGACGGCTGCGGGCTGTCCGGCGCGTAACCGCCGGCGGGCCAGTAGCGCGAGGAGTCCGGGGTCAGGACCTCGTCGGCGAGGACGAGGTTGCCCTCGGAGTCGATGCCGAATTCGAGCTTCGTGTCCGCGAGCAGGATGCCGCGTTCGGCGGCGAACTCCGCGCCCCGGCGGTACACCGCCAACGTCGCCTCACGGACTTCTTCGGCCCGCTCCCTGCCGAGTTGCCCGACCACATCGGAGAAGGCGATGTTCTCGTCGTGCGAGCCGCGGTCGGCCTTGGTCGCGGGAGTGAAGATCGGTTCGGGGAGCCGGGAGGAATCGGTCAGGCCAGGAGGAAGTTCGACGCCGCAAACCGTGCCGCGCGCGCGATAATCGGCGAGACCGGTACCGGTGAGATAGCCGCGGGCGACGGCTTCGAACGGCAGCATCGCCAGCCGCCGCACCAGCAGCGCGCGGCCGCGGACCTCGGCGGGGATGCGTTCGTCTTCGTAGGAGATCAGGTGGTTGGGGAGGACATCGGAGAGCAGGGAGAACCAGAACACGCTCATCGCGGTGAGCACTCGCCCTTTGTCCGGGATGGGCGTGTCGAACACGACGTCGTAGGCGGAGATCCGGTCCGAAGTGACGAGCAGCAGATGCTCGTCATCGACGGCGTAGAGCTCACGGATCTTGCCGGCGGCGATCTTCGGGTATTCGAGCGTCGTCACGGCTGCACCCTAGCGATCAAGGATGATGGCTGATCATGCCGATCCACTGCGTTTCGTTCACGACCGACTACGGGCTGTGCGACGGTTTCGTGGCCGCGTGCCACGGGGTGATCGCGCGGATCGCGCCGTCCGTCCGGGTGATCGACGTCAGCCACGGGATCCCTCCGCAGCAGGTCAGGACCGGCGCCGAGGTACTCGCCCAGACCGTGCCGTACCTGCCGGAGTCCGTCCATCTCGCCGTCGTCGACCCCGGCGTCGGCACCGCGCGGCGCGGCGTCGTGGTGGTCACCGAACGCGGAATGCTCGTCGGCCCGGACAACGGGCTCCTGATTCCCGCCGCCGAAACACTCAGCGGGGTGATAGCCGCGTACGAACTCGCGGCACCGGACTACCGCCTTCCGGTGACTTCGCCGACGTTCCACGGTCGCGATGTCTTCGCCCCCGCGGCGGCGCATCTCGCGCTCGGGGTCGCTCCGGAGGAGTTCGGGCCGCGCGTCGACGACCTTGTGCGGCTGCCCGACCCGTTCGTCGCGGTGTTCCCCGGCAAACTGGTGACCGAGGTGCTCACGGTCGACCACTTCGGCAACGTCCAGCTGGCCGCGAGCCCCGCCGACCTCGAACTGGCCGGGCTGTCCGGCACGGTCTCGGTCAGCAGCGAGCACGTCCTGGTGAAAGCACTGGTCGGCGACACCTTCGGCACGGTGCCGCCGGGCCGGAACGTGCTCTACACCGACTCCGCGGGACGGCTCGCGGTCGCCGTGAACGGCGGCTCGGCGTCGGCCGTGCTCGGACTGGGGCCCGCCCAGGAGTGCACGATCACCTCGTCGCCGACGGACACCTGACCCGGACCGGTCACCGCCATCTTGATCCCGAACGAGACGCCGCCCTCCGGTTCGCGGCGATAGTCGGCGAGCGAACGGATCGGCTCGGGACCGGCCTTCTTGCCGGTGTCCTGGTCGACCATCGGCACCGTGCAGCGGATGCAGACCTTGGCGTACCCCAGGTCGAGACCGCCGGCGGTGAGCGATCGGACGTCGTCCTCGCGGTGCGGCTCCGGCCAGCCCGAGACGACGATGTTGGGCCGGAAGCGGTCCATCGGCACGGCTTCGGCTCCGCGTGACGCGATCCGCTCGTTCAGACCGTCCAAAGAGGACTCGGAGGTGAGCAGGATCGCGTGCGCGTCGGCGAAGGCCGCGGTGCCGGGGATCTCGCCGTTGGTGACGCGCTCGTGCTCCGGCGTGAGCCCGACGAACACCGACGGCAGGCCGAGGACGTCGGAGAACCACTCGGCGGCCTCGTCGCCTTGGTGGACGCCCTTGCCCTGCCAGGTGAACGTCGCCGCGGGATGCCGCGGACCGTCGGTGACCGTCTCGACCAGGAGATCTTCGACGCCGGGAGCGGCGAGCCGCAGACGGGCGCCGTCGTCCAGCACCTCGGCCCGGATCGAGGCCATCACCGGCTGCTTCCGCTGGCTGCGGAACTCACCCTCCGGGGAGACGACCATCCAGGCACGGTCGAACCTGAGGCCCGCCGAGGTGACGTCGGCCGTCTCGACCGACGTCCCCGCGCAGCCCTTGACGGGGTAATAGACCAGCTTCGCCACTCTCGCCATAACCGCAGGTTAGCGAGTCAGGCTTCGTGAGTGGTAAGTGGCGGTTTCGTGTGACTGGACGGACGACGCCCGTGTCGTCCATCCAGACACGTGTGTCGTCCGCCTGATCACGCGTGCCGTCCGGCCAATCACGCGAAACCGCCGCTGGCTCACAACACCTGCGACAAGAACCGCTGAAGCCGCTCGCTCCGCGGAGCGTCGAAGATCGCCTCCGGAGCCCCTTGCTCGACGATCTTCCCGTCGTCCATGAACGCGACCTCGTCGGCGACGCCGCGCGCGAACCCCATCTCGTGGGTGACCACGAGCAGCGTCAGGCCGCGCTCGGCCAGCCCCGCCATCAGGGTGAGGACGCCCTTGACCAACTCCGGGTCCAGCGCGCTGGTCGCCTCGTCGAACAGCATCACCTCGGGCTCCATGGCGAGCGCACGGGCGATCGCGACCCGCTGCTGCTGCCCGCCCGAGAGCGCGCTCGGCCGGTACGGCGCCTTGTCGGCGAGGCCGACCTCGGCGAGCCGGGCGTGCGCGATCTCCGCGGCCTCCGCTTTGCCGAGTTTGCGGACGCTGCGCAGCGGCAGGGTGATGTTGTCCAGCACGCTGCGGTGCCCGAACAGGTTGAAGTGCTGGAACACCATCCCGACCCGCTGACGCAGCGCGTCCGGATCGGACGAGATGACGCTCTCGCCGCCCAGCAGCAGGTCGCCCGAGTCGGGTTCCTGAAGGCGGTTCACGCAGCGCAGCAGTGTCGACTTGCCGGAGCCGGACGGCCCGATGACACAGGTCGTGCGGCCCTTCTCGACCTTGAGATTCACGCCCTTCAACACTTCGAGAGTGCCGAAGGAGACGTGGATGTCGCGGAGTTCGACGCTCGAAGAACGTACGGCGGTCGTCATGACGTCGGCACCTTTCCGCTGTTCAGGAGGCCCAGTTCGCCGCCGTCGTCATCGACGCGGATCTTCTTGCCGGTGCGCAGCTTCTTGTCGATGTAGTTGACCAGATGCGTCAGCGGCACGGTGATCACCAGGTAGAAGAACCCGGCCGCGACCAGCGGCGACAGGTTCCCGGTGTTGGCCGCGAGGTCCTGCCCGATCCGGAACAGGTCACGCTGCTCGGCGAGGAAGCCGAGGAAGTACACCAGGCTGGAGTCCTTGATCAGCGCGATGAACTGGTTCACCAGCGCGGGCAGCACCCGCCGCACGCCCTGCGGGATGACGACGAGCGTCATCGCCTTGGTGTAGCTCATGCCCAGCGCGCGGCTGGCCTCCATCTGTCCTTTTTCGACACTCTGGATGCCGGCGCGGAAGATCTCGCCGATGTAGGCGGCCGCGATCAGGCTGAGCGCCAGAATGCCGAGCGGGTAGGTGTTCCTCGCCATCGACGGGATGAGGATCCCGCCGCCCTGCCCGATCACCAGGATGGTCAGGATCGCGGGAAGGCCGCGGAAGATGTCGGTGTACACCCGGGCGGGCCAGCGCAGCCACACCTTGCCGGACAGGCCCATCGTGGCCAGCACCATGCCGAGCACGGTGCCGATCAGCGCCGAGAACACCGACATGATCAGTGTGTTCAGCAGGCCGGTCCCGAGGAGGTCCGGGAAGACCTCCCAGATGTACTCCCAGTTCAGGAACGTGTTGAGGAAGTCGTCCACTTACTTCTGCCCGGCCTTGAATTCCACGGGCACCGGCGCGTTCGGTTCGAACCGCCGGTGCACCTTTTCCCATGTCCCGTCGGCGATGACCGCCTTGAGACCCGCGTTGATCTTGCCCGCGAGTTCGGTGTTGCCCTTCTTCACGGCGAACCCGTGCGGGATGGTCGTGGTGATCGCCTTGACCACCTTGAGCTTCGCGTCCGGGTTCTTCGCCGCGTAGTCCTCGGCGGTCGCCCGGTCGAAGATCGCGCCGTCGATCGCGCCCGACTTGAGCGCGGCCAGCGTCGCGGCGTCCTGCGGGAACCGCACGGCCTGCGCGACGGGCGCGTTGGCCGCCAGCCAGCTGTCCGACACCGTGCCCTGGACGACACCGATCCGCTTGCCCGCCAACGAGTTCTCATCGGTGATGCCGACGCCCTCGCGGGTTTCGATGCCGAGTGACTGGTAGTTGTACGGCGCCGAGAAGTCGACCGTCCTACGGCGTTCGTCGGTCTGCGAGATACCGGAACTGCCGATGTCGAACTTGCCGTTCGCGACCTGGCTCAGCAGGGCCGAGAACTCCGTGGAGACGAACTCGAGTTTCAGGTTCTGGTGCGCGGCGATGGCCTTCAGCAGCTCGTTGTCGAAGCCGGTGAACACGCCGTTTTCCTGATAGGCGTTGGGTTTCGAGTCGCTGAGGGTGCCGACGCGAAGCGTGTCACCGCTCGCGTTCTCGCCGCCGCCGCACGCCGCCAGCACCGCCACGAGGGCGATGCCGGCGACGGCGGCGAATGCCTTTTTCATGGTGATCCTCACGCCTTGAACTGGTCCGGGACCGGCGCCGTCGGCAGGAACTTCTCGTGCAGTTTGACCCAGGTGCCGTCGGCGATGACCTGCTTGAGGCCCTCGTTGATCTTCGTTTGCAGTTCGGTGTTGCCCTTCTTCACCGCGAAGCCGTGCGGCACGTCGGTGGTGAAGGACTTGACGACCTTGAGCTTCACGTCGGCGCTGTCCTTGACGTTCGTTTCGGCGATCGCCTGGTCGAGGACGTAGGCGTCGACGGCACCGCTCTTGAGCGCTGCCAGCGCCGGGGCGTACCCGGGGAAGCGCACGGCCTGCGCGTCCGGCACGGTCGAGGTGAGCCACTTGTCGCCGACGGTCGCCTGGATGACGGCGACCCGCTTGCCGGACAATGCCTTCTCCTCGGTGATCGGCGAGCCGTCCTTGGTCTGGATGCTCATCACCTCGAAGTTGTACGGGCTGGAGAAGTCGACGTTCTTCTTGCGCTCGTCGGTCTGCGCGATGGCCGAGCTGCCGATGTCGAACTGGTTGTTCGCGACCTGGCCCAGCAGCGAGGAGAAGTCGGTCGAGGCGAACTCGAGCTTCAGGTTCTGCTTGGCGGCGATGGCCTTCAGCAGCTCGTTGTCGAAGCCGGTGTAGTTGCCGTTCTCGACGTAGATGTTCGGCGGCGCGTCGCTCAGCGTCCCGACGCGCAGGGTCTTCTCGGTGGCGGACTCGCCGCCACCGCAAGCGGCGAGGACGGCGACGAGACCGGCGGCCAGCGTGGCGAGCAAGGACTGCCTCATAGGCCGCCCGCTGTTGTCCCGATTCCTTGGTGTCGACTTCATGGTTTTCAAATCCCCGCGTTCTGGACGGGCAGGCCGGGGCCGCCCTTTTCGAGTTCCTTGGGCAGCGGCTCGGTCTTGAAGAACTGAGCGTGCAGGCGGGCGACGGTGCCGTCCGCCACGGCCTTCGCGAGGCCGTCGTTGAGCTTCTTCAGCAGTTCCTTGTTGTCCTTGCGGACGGCGAACGCGGACGGCGTGTCCTTGGTCTCGACGGTGTAGCCGAACTCCAGCGGCACGCCCGGGTTCTGGTCGATGTACTTCTGCCCGATGTCCTTCGGCACGACCCACCCGTCCAGGCTGCCCGCTTTCAGCTGCGCGAAACCCGCGTTGTAGTCGGGGAAGCGCACGACGTTGGCGCCGGGCACCTTGCCGGTGGCGAAGTCGTCCTGCACCGACGCCTGCACGACGCCGAGCCGCTTGCCGTTGAAGGCGCCGACGTCCTTGAGGGCCGCGCCCTTCTTGGTGAGGATCGTGGTGAACCCGGTGCTGTAGCCGTTGCTGAACGCCACGGTCTTCTTGCGGGCCTCGGTGGTGGAGATCGTGGAGCTGCCGATGTCGAACTTGCTGGTGGCGACGGAGGCCAGCAGGCCGGCGAACTCGGTGCCGACGAACTCGACCTCGAAGCCCTCGCGCTTCGCGATGTCGCGCAGCAGTTCGTTGTCGTAGCCGGTGAAGGTGCCGTTCTCCAGGTAGATGGACGGCGGCGCGTCGGTCAGGGTGCCGACCCGCAGCTTCTGGGCGGTCGCGCCCGCGTCACCGGAGCCGCAGGCGGCGAGGGCGAGGGTGGCCGCTCCGGCGGTGACGACGGCGACGAATTTCGACAGCGTGGATCTCATCGCTTCTTCCGTGGGTTTCGGCGCGCAAGGCGCGATACAAACACGCCAGGCCGCCTCATGGGCGGCCTGGCGCTCCGGGTTCAGCGATCGAGATTAGGCATTTCGCCCGATCGAGTAACTTCGTCCCACTATTTGATATCGCGCGACCGGGATCACGCTGCCAGGACGCAATCCGATGAATTCGCAGCTCACGACGGTCTTGCGGCGCCCTGCCATCGTGATCCCGGGGACCTGGCGGCCCAGAACGCGCGACTTCAAGGGATCAAGGGACCTTGGTCACCGGAGACCTTGGTCACCGGGTCAGAGGATCGGGGCCGGCGAGTAGTTCGCCGACTCCGGGAAACGCTCCAAGATGCCCTCGACACGCGACGCGATCGCGGCCACCTGACGGGGCGCGACACCGGTGAACGAGATCCGGTCGGCGAGGAGTTTGTCCAGCTCACCGCGGTCGAGCGGGATGCGCTCGTCGGCGGCGAGCCGGTCGAGGAGGTCGTTCTCCGCCAGCCCCCGCTCGCGCATCGCGAGCGCGACGCCGACGGCGTTCTCCTTGATCGCCTCGTGAGCGGTTTCACGCCCGACCCCCGCGCGGACCGAGGCCATGAGCACCTTGGTGGTCGCGAGGAACGGCAGATAGCGATCGAGCTCACGCGAAATGACCGCCGGGAAGGCGCCGAACTCGGCCAGCACCGTGAGGAACGTCTCCAGCAGACCGTCGAGCGCGAAGAACGCGTCGGGCAGCGCGACCCGGCGGACGACGGAGTCGGACACGTCGCCTTCGTTCCACTGGTCGCCGGCGAGCTCGCCGATCATCGACAGGTAGCCGCGCAGCACCACGGCGAGCCCGTTGACTCGCTCGCACGAACGCGTGTTCATCTTGTGCGGCATGGCCGACGAGCCGACCTGGCCCGGTTTGAAGCCCTCGGTGACCAGTTCGTGGCCCGCCATCAGGCGGATCGTCTTCGCCAGGCTCGACGGCGCCGCGGCCAGCTGGACCACGGTGGACAGCACGTCGAAGTCGAGCGAGCGCGGGTACACCTGGCCGACGCTGGTGAACACGTTCTCGAAGCCGAGGTGGGCCGCGACCCGCGACTCCAGTTCGTCCAAAGTGGACTCGTCGCCGAGCAGGTCGAGCATGTCCTGCGCGGTGCCGACCGGGCCCTTGATGCCGCGCAGCGGGTACCGCTCGATCAGGTTCTCGAGCCGGTCGAACGCGACGAGCAGTTCGTCTGCGGCGGTGGCGAACCGCTTGCCCAGGGTCGTCGCCTGCGCGGCGACGTTGTGTGAACGGCCGGCCATCACCGTGTCGGCGTGTTCGACCGCGATCGCGGCGAGCCGGGCGAGCACCGCGCCGACCCGCGAGCGCACCAGCTCGAGCGAGCGCCGCACCTGCAGCTGCTCGACGTTCTCGGTGAGGTCACGCGACGTCATGCCCTTGTGGACGTGCTCGTGCCCGGCGAGCGCGTTGAACTCCTCGATCCGGGCCTTCACGTCGTGCCGGGTGACCCGCTCGCGCGCGGCGATCGAGTCGAGGTCGACCTGCTCCAGCACGCGTTCGTAGTCGGCGACGACACCGTCCGGAACCTCGACGCCGAGGTCGGCCTGCGCGCGGAGCACGGCGAGCCAGAGCTCACGCTCCAGCACGACCTTGCGTTCCGGGGACCACAGTTCGACCAGCTCAGGCGAGGCGTAGCGGCCGGCGAGCACGTTGGGGATGCGGGGCTTGTCCGTCACGCGGCCAGACTAACCTCCCGCAATTCGTCACCTGCTTGCGCCACGAACGGGGGCGAGGGCGCTTTGGAGCATGCGCGCGGCGGCGGCACGCGGCTCCGGGTCGACCTCGATCAGCGCGTTGACCACGGCGCCGTCGACGAGGGCGACCAGCCGCTCCAGTTCGACGGCGTCCACAGGGGTGCCGGAGCGCGCGAAGATCTCGTGGAGCAGCTCGTACAGCTGCGCGGACAGCGTCCTCATCAGGGGTCGAAGGTACGGGCGACGGCCTGTCCCGACGAGGCGTTCGTAGCGCAGAAGGACCGCTTCGGCGTCAGCCTCACGATCCGGGCGAAGCGGCCCGAGGAGCATGTCCAGCACCAGGTCGACGGTGGCCTCGACACCGCGGTTGCGGGTCGCCAGCTCGTCGAGGCGCTGCCGCCCGGTCTCCAATTCCACCTTCGCGTGGTGTTCCACGGCGGCGGTGACGAGCTCGTCGAGCGAATCGAAGTAGTACGTCGTCGAGGCCAGCGGCAGCCCGGCGCGTTCGGCGACCGCACGATGCCGCACGGCGTCGAAGCCACCCTCGGCCAGCAACGACGCGGCGGCCTCGATGAGCTCGGCACGGCGTCGCTCACCCTTCGGCGTTGTCGCTGCGGCGGTCATGGCGGGCTATTTTGCCACCTGGTTCAGTAGCGGGCCGCGAGCACGCCGACAAGCCTGTCGACCTCGGACTCGGAGAAGGCGGGCCCGCCCGTGCCGTCACCGAGGCTCACCACGACCACCAGGGAACCCTTGCCGGTGATCCGCTGCGCGCTGGACGCGCCGGTCGGCAGCGACGGGATGGCCGCGCCCGCGGGGAAGACCGTGGCGGAGACGGTGCCGCCGAGTACCTGGAACCCCGCGGACCTGGCTCCCGTCGTACAGATGTCGCCGGGCGTCGACTTGGCGACATTCACGGGGACCGGGAGCTCGCCAGCGAGGGCGGTGGCGAGCTCCCGGTCCACCTGCTCGCACCCGTAGGTGCCTTCGGCCGTCATCCGGCCGGTCCTCTCTGGCCCGTCGCCCCCCTGCTGAGGCGGCGGGTTCGAGAAGTTCGAGGGGTCCCCGCTGTCAAGAGGACGTGCGGACGCGGCCCCGGGTTGCCCGGCGGTGGCCGCTTCTTGATCGGATTTGGCCCCGCTCCCCAGCTGGAGGTCGGTTCCGCCGAGCACGCCGAACATGCCCGCTCCGGCCAAGACCAAAACCACCGCACTACAGGCCACCGCGATACCGTTTCGGCGTCGGGCAGTGGCGCGTTTGGAGGCGCGGACGACGTCGGAAGTGTCGAAGGTCGGCGACGGCGCGTCGCCGGGGGCGTCACGGAACAACGCCTTCAGCTCATTCTCGTCCATCCCGTGCCACCTCCTCCTTCTCCATGACCTGCCTGAGGTTCGCCAGCCCTCGCGCGGTCTGGCTCTTTACGTTTCCTTCGCTGCACCCGAGGGCCTTCGCCGCCGCACCGACGTCGAGCCCCTCGAAGAACCGCAGCACCAGCACGGCCCGCTGCTTCGGGGGCACTTCGCGCAACGCGGCCAGCAGGTCTTCCCTGGTGACGACCTGTTCGCCGAGGTCGAAGCCGTCCTGTGGCGGTTCGGGCAGCTCTTCGGTCTGCCACTCCCGCCGCCACGGCCGCCTCGACTCGTCGATGGCCGCCCTGACCAGCGTCTTTCGCACGTAGGCGTCGGTCGCCGCCCGTTCTCTGATCTTCTTCCACCTCCGGTGCAGCGCGACGAACGCCGTCTGCGCGAGATCGTCCGCGCGATGCCAGTCACCGCAGAGCATGTACGCGGTCCTGCGCACGGAGTCCCGCTTCGCGGCGAAGTACTCCGCGAACTCTTGTTCGTCGCGCTGGTTCACGCGGGTTTTGTCTCCGCTCTTGCCTCGTCGGTGGGTAGGACGGAACCGGGGGCGTCCACGGTTGCATGAGCGGGCGCGGGGGACCAGCCGGGGAGGAGATTCAGGGCGGGCCCGACGATGTGATGTGATCGTACCGTGACCTCGCGCCCCCTCCCGTTGATCGATTTCCGCTCCGACACCGTGACCCGGCCGGACGACGTCATGCGCCAGGCGATGGCGGATGCCGAGGTCGGCGACAACGTCCTCGACGGCGATCCGACCGTCGGCGCGCTGGAACAGCGCGCCGCGAAACTGCTCGGCATGCCCGCGGCGCTCTGGACGCCGAGCGGGACCATGGCGAACCTGATCGCGTTGAGCATCCATCTCCAGCGTGGCGACCGGTTCCTCGCGCCGCGCGGCGCACACGTGATCACCGACGAACTCGGTTCCGCCGCCTGGCTCGCGGGTGGCATGCCGGAGCCGCTGGAGCACGACGCCGGACCGGGACGGCCGACGCCCGAATCGCTTTCGGCCGCGATCGGCAACCCGCGCGGGCCGTACTACGCGCTGCACACCCCGCTGCTGTGCCTGGAGAACACGCACAACTCCGCGGGCGGCGCCGTCACCCCGCCCGACGAGCACGCGCGACTGGTCGCGGTGGCGAAGGAGGCCGGGCTGACCGTGCACCTCGACGGCGCCCGCCTCTGGCACGCCGCCGTCGCGCTGGAGGTCCCGCCCGCGGCGCTCACGGTCGGCGTCGACACCGTTTCCGCCTGCTTCTCCAAGGGGCTCGGCGCACCCGTCGGCTCGGTGGTGGCCGGCAGCCGGGAGTTCGTCGAGAAGGCGCGGCGGATGCGTCAGATGCTCGGCGGCGGGATCCGTCAAGGCGGTGTGCTGGCCGCGGCCTGCATGGTCGCGCTGGACCGCGTCGGCGACCTTGCCGAGACCCACGAGAACGCCACACGGCTCGCGACCGGGCTCGCCGAGCACGGCTGGGAGGTCAACACTCCCGACACCAACATCGTGCAGGTCACCGCGCCCGACCTCGAAGGACGGCTGGCGTGGCTGGCCGGGCTCGGCATCCGGACGCTGCCCAGTTCGGGCAGGATCCGTTTCGTGGCGCACCGGGACCTCTCGGCGGCCGACATCGAAGAAACCCTTCAACGCATCAAGACCGGGGGCTGAACGTGAACTGGATCGTCTTCGACTACGGCGACGTCATCAGCGCGCACACCGACGCGCTGCCCACCCTGGCCAAGGCCTTCGACCGCGAAGTCGCCGACTTCGAACCGCACTACTGGGCCGAACGGGTCCGGTACGACTCCGGCGGGTCGGATCTCGAGTACTGGCAGAGTGTCGGCCGCGCGCTGGATTTCCCGGTCGACAAGGCCTTCGCCGACGAGCTGACCAGCATCGACGTCACCGGCTGGACACATGTCGAACCGGACGTCCTCGATCTGCTTGAAGGGCTGCACGAAGCGGGCGCGGCGCTCGCGCTGCTCTCGAACGCTTCGTCGACCTTCGGCCGCTGGGTGCGCGAGCAGGAATGGGCGAACCTGTTCCGCGTAAAGCTTTTCTCCGGTGACCTGGGCTGTATGAAGCCCGACGCGAAGATCTACCGGATCCTGCTCGCCGAACTCGGCGCCGAACCGGCCGACTGCCTGTTCTTCGACGATCGACAGTCCAATGTGGACGGTGCACGGGCGGTCGGGATGAAGGCGGAACGCTGGGTCGGCGTGACAACAGCGAGATCTGCTTTCGGCTCTTCGGAGGAATAATTCACCCTCGCCGCTCATCCGCTTACGCGCGGTGAACCGGATGACTTAAGCTGATTCTCGTCCCGAACCGAGATTTCCCACGGTAGGTGCCCATGCCTGGTCCAGACGGCCGGCGGCCGCTCGTGCCCGTCGATTTCGACCGGCCGAGCATCGCGCGGGTCTTCGACGCGCTCATGGGCGGCCAGGACAACTACGAGGCCGACCGGGTGGTCCTGCGCCAGATCCTGGAACTCGCGCCGGATGCCGGGACCATGGCCAAGGAGGTCCGGCACTGGCTGGTCCGGACGGTGCGCTACCTGACCGACCGGGAAGGCATCGACCAGTTCCTGGACCTCGGCTCCGGCTTCCCGACCTCGGACAACACGCATCAGGTCGCGCAGCGGTACAACCCCGAGGCACGGGTCGTCTACGTCGACCACGATCCGGTGGTCCAGGCACACGGCCGCGCGATGCTCGCGGCGAACGACTTCGCGCATATGGCGGCCGCCGACCTCACCAAACCGGACGAGGTCATCGAGGAGCTGGCGCGCACCCACCGGCTGGAGTTCGACCGGCCGGTCGGGCTGATCCTGTGCGCGATCGTCCACCACATCCAGGACCTCGACGAGGCGCAAAAGATCGTCCGCGCCTACGTCGACGCGCTGGCCCCAGGCTCGTTCGTCGCACTGCTGCACCAGCACAATCCCGCCGACGGCACCGAAGCCGCCGACATCGCGACGTCACTCGAAAAACGCTTCAACGGCACCGGGCTGGACACGCTGTACCGGACGCGCGAGGAGATCGAGTCCTTCTTCGAGGGAGTCGACCTCATGGAGCCCGGGCTGACGTACCCGCACCTGTGGTGGCCGGACGGCCCGCGCTTCACCCCGCCTTCGCCCGTGAACTTCACGTCGCTCGGCGGGGTGGCGCGTAAGCCTTAGCGGCGAAGCTGCTTCGGGGTGCCCTTGCCCTTGATGGCGCCGTACGCGGCCGTGCCGAGGAAGACCGCGCCGCCGATGACGGCGATCCAAAAGACGGCCTTCACGAGGAACCCGAGCACGGAACCGAGCACCATGAAGGCCACCCAAGCCAGAATCAGCCCGCCGACGATCTTCCAGAACATGGCATCCTCCGATTGCCTCACCGTGCCCGAGCGGGCCCGGTGAGTCCAGGTTGTCAGGCGGGAGTCGTGAGCGCCTTCTTTCCGGCTAACGTTCAGGGAGAACTCCGGGTTCCCCCTGAGCCGTGAGCCAGTCGCCCAGCCTGCGGACGCCCTCGTCGATGTCCTCGCGCGAGCCCGCGAAGGAGAACCGCACGAACCGGCCACCGTCGACGGGGTCGAAGTCGATACCGGGCGCGATCGCGACACCGGTCTCGGCGAGGAGCCGCTGGCACCAACTGAGACTGTCGTTCGTGTAAGCGGAGACGTCGGCGTACGCGTAGAAGGCACCTTCGGCCGGCGCGAGCTTGTCGATGCCGATGCCCTTGAGACCGCTGAAGAGCACGTCGCGGTTGGCCCGGTAGCGCTCGACATGACCATCGGCCTCCGCGTACCCCTCCGGAGTGAACGCGGCGATCGCGGCGTGCTGGGAGACCGCGGGCGGGCAGATGGTGAAGTTGCCGGTCAGGACGTCGATCGCGCGATGCAGCCGCTGAGGCGCGAGCATCCAGCCGAGCCGCCAGCCCGTCATGGCGAAATACTTGGAGAACGAACCCAGGACGAGCGCTTCGTCGCCGTACTGCCAGGCACAATCGAGCCCGGCGCCGTAGGAGATCCCGTGGTAGATCTCGTCGCTGATCAACTGCACGCCGCGTGACGCGCACCAGCCGCTGATCGCGGCCAGTTCACCCGGCGGCAGGACGGTGCCGGTGGGGTTGCTCGGACTGGCCACGATCAGCCCCTTGATCGGCCCCAGTTCGTCGAGCAACGCGACGGTCGGCTGGAAGTTCGTCCCCGCCCCGGTGGCGAACTCGACGACCTCGCAACCGAGCACCTTCAGCAGGTTGCGGTAGGCCGGGTAGCCGGGGCGCGCCATCGCGACCCGGTCACCGGCCTCGAAGGCGCTGAGGAACGAGAGCAGGAAGCCGCCGGAGGACCCGGTCGTGACGATGACGTCCTGCGGGCTCACGTCGACCGGGTACGTGCGGTTGTAGTGCGCCGCGACGGCCTCGCGCAGTTCCGGGACGCCGAGTTGCTCGGTGTAGCCGAGGGTGTGGTCCTTCAGCGCCCGCTGCGCGGCCTCGAGCACGGGACGCGGCGCCGGCGCGGACGGTTGCCCCGCGAGCAGCGGGACCAGGTCGCCGTGGCTGCGCTGCCGGGCCTGCGCGGCCGAAAGGACGTCCATGACGTGGAACGGCGGGACGTCGGAACGTGTTGCGGGACCAGGGAAAGACATGGGGTGAGGCTAACTCGTGGTGGTCGGTACCGGTGGTCGTGAGTGGCGATTCGGGTTCTAACCCATGAAGGGGCCTTCACGCGCAGCCGCTGTGACTGCTGGTGTTCCTGGGGCGAACGTGGCGATTATCGAGTCCGTGAAGGCCTCCTTGAGGGACTCTGGGTCCCTCAAGGAGGCCTTCACGGACCGGGCCTGGCACCAACCCGCAGCCGCCACTCACGACGCCGCTAGTAGCCCTGGTAACCGCCGCCACCGGCCATGGACTTCAGCCCCGGGTGCCCTTCGAAGCCGCCGTACCGCGAGAACGTGTACCGGACGCCCGCGATGATGTTGTCCACCGGGTTGTAGATGTCGTCGTGCCCGGGAAGCTTGTGCGCGTTGAAGGTCGGGTCGATGCACTGCATCAAACCCTTCGACGGCGTGCCCTTCGCCGCGTTGGAGTCCCAGTTGTTGATGGCGTTGGGGTTACCGCCGGACTCCTTCTCGATGATCGTCCAGATCTTCTGGATGTCCGCCTCGGTCACCGGGATCCCGGCGGCCTGCAGGATCTTGATGGCCTCCTGGATCCACTGCTGGACGTTGCCCGGCGGCGTCGTCGACGGCGGACCGCCGCTGGGGCCGAGGCCGCCGCCCCCACCGCCACCGCCGCCTCCTCCACCGCCGCCACCGCCTCCGGTGTGGAGACCGCCAGTGCGCTTGGGGACGCTGCCGTCCTTGCCGGGCATCGGGACCGCGGCGTAGCCACCGCCCTCGATGTCCTTCTTCATCAGTTGCTGCGACTTGCTGATCAACCCGTCCGCCTGGGTCAGCAGCCCGGTGATGCTTTCGGCGGCCGAACTGGCGGTCTTCTGGTTGGCGGCATTGGCCGCGATGATGATCTGTTCCGCGGTCGGGTTCGGCGGCTGGATCTTCTTGTCCGGATCCGCCGCGTCGGCCGCTTGCTTACGAGCCGCCGCGACCTTCGGCGTCTCCGTGTCGATGCACGTCTGGATGGTCTTCTGCGCCGTCTTGGCGGCGTCGTCGATCTTGCCTTTGATGTCGCTCAGCTGGACTTGGAGTTCGCCGAGGTCCTTGCTGATCTCCTCCAGGTGCCCCTTGACCCGGTCACCCGCGGAGGTGATCTGTTTGACGTAATCGAAGAAGGCGTCGGCGGCGGGGCCTTTCCAGACGCCGCCGTTCAACGCGTCGGTCGACGACTTCAGCGAGGCACTGTGGTCGCCTGCCTGCGACGCGGCGGTGTGGAACTGATCCGCGGCCTTCTGAATGGCTTCCGGCTTGATGCCCTCGACTTGTTTGGCCTTGTCCGTGACCTGTGACCAGTTCGGTGGGAAGTCAATATCGCCCACAACGCCCCCTAGAAATCAGGCCCGCCGGGGCCGGCTTTCGTGTGCTCACTGCTTGCCGTGCTCGTGCAGCTTCAGATTGTCCACGTGCACGGCTTCGGTCTCCTGGATCAAGCCGGCGGCCTTCCGCAGCACGAAGGCGGTGG
Source organism: Amycolatopsis sp. NPDC052450 (assembly GCF_044547565.1). Taxonomy (NCBI): domain Bacteria; kingdom Bacillati; phylum Actinomycetota; class Actinomycetes; order Pseudonocardiales; family Pseudonocardiaceae; genus Amycolatopsis; species Amycolatopsis sp. NPDC052450. The sequence continues at coordinate 157,317 of NZ_JBIUAQ010000001.1, forward strand.
CCTCCATCAGCTTTCCGGCGGAATCGAACTCGTTGTGCACGCCGTCCTTGAAGGAGCCAACGGCGCCGTGGACGTCACCCGAACCGCCCATCGTCCCGAACGGGCTTTCCTTTTCGTCGTCGACGCCGGTGACGTGCTTCTTGGACTTTTCGAACTCGTCCTTGAGCCTTTCCACCTGACCGGCGGCGATCCCCATCGACTCCGGGTCGTACACAGGCACGGTTCGTCATCCCCTTCACGGAAAACTCGTATCCGTCCGATCAGACGCGCTGCCGATCAGGACGGTTCCCGCGCATACTTTAAGACCTCGGCAGTGGGCCGTGTGCGTATCCACGCCAACTTCCACCCCGCCGATTTCGACTTCGTGAACAGTCGAATCGGGCAAGTCAGAAATCGGCGACTTCCCGGATCCGCGTCGCCAGCAGCTGGTTGTCCGCCGGGGTGATGGTCGCCCAATCCCGGCCGTCCCGGTTCCGCGCGAGCTGGAACAGGTACCGCCCCGCGTCCGTGTCGTAGAAGGCGACCACGCTTTCCGCGCGGCGGGGGCGGCCGTCGCGGCCCGCGCGTTCGACGCCGAACTGGCCACGCGCCTCCTGGCCGAGCAGCATGCCCGCCACCTCTTGGGCCTGCCACAGTGGCACGTCCAGGTCTTCCAAGGCGGTGACCATGGCTTTCGCGTCGCCGCGGGCGGCGGCGTCGGCGTCGCGGAGGATGTCGTGCGGGATGCTGACCGACTGGCCGACGCCGGGACCGAGATCGCCCGCGACCGAGACGGCGGCCTCGGCGAGGGAGCTCTCCCTGGCGGGGATCAGCCACACCTGGCCGGAGTCGATCACGCCGAGCAACGCCTGGTTGCCGACGCTGACCGCCTGGCCCTTGATCTCGCGGTCGGTCCACACCCAGACGTCGATCGCGACCCGCGGGTGCGCGAACAGGTTCAGCATGTCGACCAGTTCGCCCGACGCCTGGTGTCCCCGCGCGAGACCTCGCGCGCGCAGGGATTCCCAGGCATCTTCGATCAGTGCCGCCCGCTCCGTGTGGGTCGTTCCGGGGCTCGGCACGTCGAGTGCGACATGGCGACGGGGCAGCCGTTCGGCTTCCCAGAGCATTTCGAACTCGAGTGCGGACAGCACCAGGCTGCCGTTGTCGTTCGGCACAGGTTCAGCGCGCTTCGCGGTTGCCGTGGTCACCGATCACGTCGGGCGACACCATGCGCTCGTCCGTGAACAGGTCCTTGTCGTCGACGCCGTAACGCCTGATGTGCTCCGCATCGTCTTCGACGTCCTGAGTGGCCGCACGCTCCATGAACTTCGACTCCGGCTTCGGCTGTTTCGCGCCGATCTTCTCCGAACGCTTCATGGCCTCTTCTTCGGGAAGCTCGCCGATCGGCAGCTGACGGGTCGGCTTCCCGCCGCCTTCCTGACGGGGACGGCGGTCGCGTTCCTTGTCACCGCTCAGCGCGCCACCCGCGACACCGGCGCCGAGCGCGGCGGCGCCCGCACCGAGGTCGCCGGACGCCGGGCCGGTGATCTTCGGGACGGCGGGGAAGCCGCGGCCGGATTCGTTGCCGGGGGCCAACGGCGTCTGCGGTCCGGCGCCGACCGAGCGGCCCTTGCCAAGCGCCTGGTCACCACCGGCGCCACCGCCGACGTTGCCGAAGACACCGGGGCCGGAGCTGGAGCCGGGGCCCTTGCCGAGAGCGCTGTCGATACCGGGTCCGGTGCCGAACGACTTGACGGCGGGCTGCGCCGACGTGGTGCTGTTCGGCGGCACGCTGCCGGTGGACGGGCCCGGCGGGACGCTCGGGCTGTTCGGCGCACCCGGCGGGATGAACGGCGGCGTGGCGGGCGAGCCGGTGACCGGGTACGACGGCCTGCCCTGTTCCGGCTGCGGGGCGGGCCGGTTCGGCGTCACCCAGCCACTGCCCGGCGCGGGTACCGGCCTCGAGGTGCCGGACGGCGTGGTCGGAGCCGCGGCCGCCGGAGCGGTGACACTGGAATGGGGCGCCGACGCACCGGTCTTGCGGGCCACACCGCCGCCCATCGCGACGCCGTAGGCCGGGGTCGGGGCATCGTAGGACGGCGCCTTCGGATTGCTGACGGGCTGCACGACCGGCGGCACGTACTTCGACTCGACGGCGGCCGACGCGGGCCGCACACTGCCGTCCGGAGTGAGCTCGGTGGCCGTGCCCGCGAGGTCGAGCGCGCCGGAACCGCCGCCCACTCCGGCGGCGGTGGTGGTCTGGGCGAGGTTCATCGCCTGCGGGTCGGCCAAGGTGTCGGTCGACAGCAGGTTCTCGCCGCTCGTCTTGGCGTAGTCGTTCAACGCCTCCTGCGCCTGCGCCCGCGCGTTGTTCGCGGCGCTGACGCTCTTGGCGTGGTCGGTCTCGAACCCGATGAGGCTCAGCACGACGTCGCCGATGGTCATCCCGCCGGCGCCCTTCCGGACCACTTCCGGATCCGGGAGCTTGTGCAGCGTCCGGTTGAAGGCCTCGCCCTGAGCGAAGATCATCTCCGCGGAGTGAGAGACCTTCGAGTTCGCGTCCTGGGAGAAGCCGGCCTGCTCGGTGAACACCTGACCGGCGGCGCCACCCGCCTCGCTCTGCCATTCCACGCCGAGCTTGCCCAGCTCGTCGCGCAGTGTCTTGTCGGTGTCGGCGAGCGCGCCCGCCACGGCCTTCAGCGCGTCGACGGCGATGCCGATGCTGCCGGTGCCGTCACCGCTGCGGAAGCGTTCGATCTCGGTCGCGATCCCGGTGTCGGTGTAGCCGTCGAACCGAAGATCGCGGAGCCTGCCCGCGAGGTCGGAAACGTTCACGCCGCCCTCCCTAGTTGCGTGCTTTCAAGGTCTGCAAAGCCGAATCGGCCGCCTGCGCGGACATTTCGCACAGCTGCGGCATGGTGAACCCGCCGGCGGTGACGGCCACTGCCCGCACCGCCAGCGTCTGTCCTCGAGCGACACCGACGAGCGTTTCGCAGTCACCCGGCGTCCCGCCGTCACGGTGGTTCTTGATGGCGGGGAACCCGCCGACCGCCGTCGGTTCCGTGGTCATGCTGTTCTTGCGGCGCTTGCCGGTGAACCACTCTTCGACGTCCGCGGTGATCGTGCGGACGTAGTAGCTGTGGAAGGGCTGCGCGTCGTCCGCGTCGAGGACACAGGTGGGACCGTCGATCGGTTCCGCGGCCGCGCGCGGTTTGCTGTTGATCTTGAGCTGATCGAGCTGGGGATCGGTGAGCAGCGCACACGGATCGACGCCCTGCAGGCTCAACTCGGCGGGCCTGGCAGGCAGCGCGGACGCCTTGGCGCCCTGCGTGACCGAAGCCAGCGCGGGCTCGTCGGGGAACGCCTGCCCGCCCGTGTCCGTGGTGCATCCGGCCAGCGCGAGGGTGAGCACTCCGCCGGACACCAGCACACGGGGCCTACGCCCGGTGAACACCACGGTCCCCGAACGCGGCGGCCTTGTCCGCATCACTGGTCTTGTACTCCTTGGCCGCCGTGCGGAGCTGGTTGACCAGGCTCCGCAGACCGGCCACGTAAGCCCGGACCTGCGCGGCGTACGACTGGTCGCCGTCGGCGACGAGTTCGTTCCAGACACCGGTCGCCTGCGTGCTCACGGTGTCGTTGGCCGGGGTGTCGATGCGCAGCTGGTCGAGCCGCGTCATGAGCTTGTCCTGCAACGCGTCGATCTGCTCTTCGACGATCTTCGCCACTTCGAGCAGCTTCGACGGGTCGACTCTGATGTCGGCCACCGACGGTGGCGTCGGGACCGCCGACGTGAGGTCCTGGACCTTGTCCGATACTGCCATTCCCCACCCCTTGGACACTGCGCACGGTGACCGTTCGTCCTGCTTGAGGCTACCAACGCGGATGTATCGGTTGCCTAAGCTTTGCAGGAAATACCGGGTTAGACGCACCCGGAACCGCGACGGTTCCGCCGGGAATTCACGAGACCGGGGTGGCGATCTCTCCCTTGGCCGCGAGGAGGGCGATGTCGGTGCGGTGATGCGAGCCGGCCAGATGGACCTTCTCGACCGTCGCGTAGGCGTCCTTGCGGGCGGCCTTCAGGTTCTTGCCGGTGCCGACGACCGACAGCACACGGCCGCCGGAGGAGACCACGGCGCCGTCGTCGCGGCGGCGGGTGCCGGCGTGGAGCACGCCTTCGAGCTCACCGCCGGTGATGACGTCGCCGGTCCTCGGCTTGCCGGGGTAACCGTCCGCGGCCAGCACGACGGTGACCGCCGCGCCGGAATCCCAGTCCAGCGGCGGCAGTTTCGCGAGCTTGCCGGTCGCCGTCGCGTGCAGGACCTCGCCGAGCGGGCTGCGCAGCAGCGCCAGGACGACCTGGGTCTCCGGGTCGCCGAACCGGCAGTTGAACTCGATGACCTGCGGGCCCTCGGAAGTCAGCGCGAGACCGGCGTAGAGCAGGCCGGAGAAGGTGGCGCCGCGGTTGTCGAGTTCGTCGACCACGGGCTGGACGATCCGCTCGACGACGTCGTCGACCAGGTCCTTCGGCGCCCACGGCAACGGCGCGTACGCCCCCATGCCGCCGGTGTTCGGGCCCGCGTCGCCGTCGCCGACGCGCTTGAAGTCCTGCGCGGGCAGCATCGGGACGACCGTGCGGCCGTCGACGAAGCAGAAGAGAGAGGCCTCCGGGCCGTCGAGGAAGGACTCGAGGAGCACGGGGTGTCCGCCGTCGAGCAGCATCAGGGCGTGCTTGCGCGCGACATCGACGTCCGTGGTGACCACGACACCCTTGCCCGCGGCGAGGCCGTCGTCCTTGACCACCCAAGTGGGGCCGAAACGGCCGAGCGCGGCGTCGAGGCGGGCCGGGTTGTCGACGACCTCACAGTGCGCCGTCGGCACCTTCGCGGCCGCCATGACGTCCTTCGCGAACGCCTTCGAGCCCTCGATCCTGGCCGCGGACGCGGACGGGCCGAAGCAGGCGATGCCCGCCTTCCGGACCGCGTCGGCGACACCCGCCACCAGCGGGACCTCGGGGCCGACCACCACCAGGTCCGCCTGCCATTGCTTGGCGAGGGCGGCGACCGATTCGGGATCGGCCGCGTCCACGCCGAGCTGCTCGGCCACCGAAGAGGTGCCGGCGTTGCCCGGGGCACAAGCCAGTGCGGTGACGGAAGGGTCTTCCGCGACCGCGAGGACGAGTGCATGCTCACGGGCGCCGGACCCGATTACCAGTACGCGCACGACGCACAGGGTAACCGGGCCGGAGACGACCTGTTGGCGGAGCCACGTGAAACCCGCCCCGGCCGGAGGCCCCGCCATCGTGGCGGCGGGGCGCCATGACGTCTGACCTGCGAAAACACGACCCGCCCCGGCGACACGATCGCGGTCGCGGGTTCACCGATCGACACAGCCCGAACACGTCGCCGTCCTCGAGCGGGTGGTTCCATCCGGCGTTCACCCGGCGGTCAGCGCTCCGCCGGTCCGTCTTCGCCGACCGGACGCCTCCTGCGTCAAGGGTTGCGCGGTACCCCGAGTTCAAGCGAAAGAGGTCAACCACCATGCGAAAGCGCCTGGGCGTGCTCGCCCTGTCCGGACTCGCCGTACTCAGCGTCACAGGGCTGGCAGGCGCCGCCGAGCCGAGCGCCCAAGATGTGTCGGCGCTGGCGAAGGGCCACGATGGGCCGGTGATCGTCGGACACCGCGGCGCCCCCGGCTACCGCCCGGAGCACACGCTCGCCTCGTATGAGCTCGCCTACCGCCAGGGCGTCGACTGGGTCGACGTCGACCTCGTGCCCACCAAGGACGGCCAGCTGGTCGCCCGGCACGAGAACGAGATCGGCGGGACCACCGACGTCGCGAAGCACCCCGAGTTCGCGAACCGGAAGACGACGAAGGTCATCGACGGCACGTCGTTCACCGGCTGGTTCACCGAGGACTTCACCCTCGCCGAGCTGAAGACCCTGCGTGCCACCGAGCGGATCCCGCAGCTGCGCCCGAACAACCGGATCTACGACGGCCGCTACCAGATCGCCACCTACCAGGAGGTGCTCGACCTGACGCGCCGGCTGGGCCGCGAACTGCGCCGTGAGCTGGGGACGTACCCGGAGATCAAGCACTCGACGTACTTCTCGTCGATCAAGAACCCGACCGAGCCGAAGCTCGTCGACCTGATCAAGCGCAACGGGCTCAACCACCCGAAGGCGCCGGTGATCATCCAGTCGTTCGAGGTGTCGAACCTGATCGCGCTTTCGCGCCAGGTGCGGGTGCCGCTGCTGCAGCTGACCTCCGCGACCGGCGCTCCGGCCGACTTCGTCGCGAAGGGCGACCCGCGGACGTACGCCGACCTCGTCACGCCTGCGGGCCTGAAGGAGATCTCGAAGTACGCCGACTACCTGGGCCCGGAAAAGGCGCAGGTCATCCCGGTCGTGAACGGCGCGCTGGGACAGCCGACCAAGCTGGTCGCCGACGCGCACCAGGCCGGGCTGAAGGTCGGGCCCTACACGTTCCGCAACGAGAACAACTTCCTCCCGCAGAACCTGCGCTCGTCGGCGAACCCCGCCGAGTACGGCAGCGCGTTCGCCGAGCAGGAGGCGTTCCTCAAGGCGGGCGTCGACGGCTACTTCGCCGACCACCCGGACACGGCGCTGGAGGCTGTGAAGGCTTTCCGGGGGCGTTGAGCCTCTACGGCAGCTGAGGTCCAAGTACAGGAACGCCCCCTTCCTGTACTTCAAGCACGGTGAATGTCAGGAAAGGGTCGTTCAGGACAAAATCTGTCCTGAACGACCCTTTCCTGACATCTGGGGACGGGTTTCTTGACGGGACCTTGACATCCGCAGGTCGGCGGGCCTAATTTCGGCGGATCTCAATGGTCTGTCCGCATACCTTTTAAGTGGGTGCCCGATGGATGTCTCAGACAAGCAGGTCGAACCCGCCGACGAAGACAGTGCCCGGCTCCACCAGCTCGGCTACGCGCAGGAACTCCGGCGCACGATGTCGACCTTCTCGAACTTCGCCGTCTCCTTCACGATCATCTCGATCCTGTCCGGCTGCCTGACCCTCTACGGGTTCGGCATGAAGACCGGCGGGCCCGCCGCGATGATCTGGGGCTGGCCGCTGGTCGGCCTGTTCGTCATCCTCGTCGGGCTGGGCATGGCGGAGGTCTGTTCCAGCTATCCGACCGCGGGCGGCCTCTACTACTGGGCCGCGAAGCTCGCGCCGAGCAACGGCGCGGCGTGGTCGTGGTTCACCGGCTGGTTCAACCTCATCGGGCAGATCGCCGTCACCGCGGGGATCGACTTCGGCGCCGCGCTGTTCCTCAACGCCTTCCTCGACCTGCAGTTCGGCTTCGAGGCGACGCCGGGCAACACGATCCTGCTGCTGGGGATCATCCTCGTGGTCCACGGGCTGCTGAACACCTTCGGCGTCAAGATCGTGGCACTGCTGAACAGCATCAGTGTGTGGTGGCATCTGGTGGGCGTGCTGGTGATCGTCGGGGTGCTGATCGTCGTTCCCGAGAAGCACCAGGACGCGTCCTTCGTCTTCGGCGAGTTCGTGAACAAGACCGGCTGGGCTTCACCGGTCTACGTCTTCTTACTGGGGCTCCTCGTCGCGCAGTACACGTTGACCGGCTACGACGCCTCGGCACATATGACCGAGGAGACCAAGAACGCGGCGAAAGCCGGGCCGCGCGGCATCATCAACTCGATCCTCGTCTCACTGGTCGCCGGCTGGGTCCTGCTGATCGGCCTCACGTTCGCCATCCAGGACTACGACGGCGCCGTCGGCTCCGCGACCGGGGTGCCGCCCGCGCAGATCTTCATCGACGCGACCGGCGCGACGACCGGCAAGTTCCTCTTGCTGATCTGTATCGGCGCGCAGCTGTTCTGCGGGATGGCGTCGGTGACCGCGAACTCGCGGATGATCTACGCCTTCGCCCGTGACGGCGCGATCCCGGGTTCAAAGTTTTGGCACCGCATCAACAAGCGCACCCAGACACCGACCAACGCGGTGTGGCTGGCCGCGGGCGGCGCGCTCCTGCTCGCCCTGCCGTATCTGTGGAGCCAAACCGCCTACGCGGCGGTGACCTCGATCGCCGTCGTCGGCCTTTACGTGGCCTACGTGATCCCGGTGTTCCTGCGGGTGCGCAAGGGCGACGACTTCGAACCCGGACCGTGGAACCTCGGCCGCTGGGGCAAGCTCATCGGGACCATCGCGACCGTCTGGGTGTGCTTCATCTTCGTGCTGTTCATGCTCCCGCAGGGGTCACCGATCACCATCGACAGTTTCAACTACACGCCTATCGCCTTCCTCGTCGTACTCGGTGGTGCGGCGGCGTGGTGGTTCGTCTCGGCCCGCAAGTGGTTCACGGGCCCGAAGGTGCAGGGTTCCGAGGCGGAACTCGCCGCCGTGGAAAGGGAACTCAAGGAGCTGGGGTAGCGGCGGTGGCCTCCCGGGAGCGGCCGGCGCGGACTCCGGTCACCGCGGCCGCTCCCAACGCCCCGACTGCGGCGAAGGCGTAGAAACCCCACGGGTACGCGATTCCGGCGGTCAGTAGCGCGCCGCCGAGGATCGGGCCGCTGATCGCGCCGACCCGGCCGACACCCGCCGCCCAGCCGATTCCGGTGGCGCGTTGCCAATCCGGGTACGTCTTGCCGATGTAGGCGTAGACGAGCACCTGCGCGCTGAACACGAAACCGCCGGTGAGGAACACGGCCACGTACAGACCGACCGCGGGCAGTTTCACGCTCAGCAGAGCCAGGAACAGCGCCGCGCCGAGGAACCAGAAGATCACCGCCGGTCGCACGCCGACCTTGTCCGCCACCCGGCCCGCGACGAGCAGGCCGACGACGCCGCCCAGGTTCAGCGTGAGCAGCAGCCCGAGCGCCGCGCCCAGCGGGTACCCGGCCTGGCGCATGATCTCCGGCAGCCAGGTGTTGAGCCCGTAGACCAGCAGCAGCCCCATGAACGACGTCACCCAGAACGCGATGGTGGCGCGCAGGAGCCCGCCGCGGAACAGCCCGCCGACAACTTGTGTCGCCGACTTCTCCTGCGTGTCCCGCACCCGCTCGAAGGATTCGGACTCGGGCAGGTACTTGATCATCAGCGGTACCAGCACGAGCGCGGGCAGCGCGCCCGCGACGAACATCGCGCGCCAGCCGAGCGGCTGGATCAGCCAGATGCCGAGCAGGGCGGTGAGCACCGCGCCGACGTGGTAGCCCGTCATCACCGTGGTGGTCGCGCTGCTGCCCTTCCCCTTGCGGGCGTACTCGGTGACCAGCGCGATCGCCGTCGGGAGGCAACCGCCGAGACCGAGCCCGGCGAGGAACCGGAACAGCCCGAAGAAGAACGCGGAAGGCGCGATCGCACAGAGCGCGGTGCACACCGAGAAGGCGGTGACCGCGATGATCAGCGCCTTGCGGCGGCCGATGACGTCGGTGATCGTGCCGATCGCCATCGCGCCGATCATCATGCCGATCAGGCCGAACGTCGAGATCACCGACGCCGTGCCCGGCGTCAGCCCCCAGACGTGGTCACGGAGCAGCGCGGGCAGCACCGTGCCCAGGACGACCAGGTCGAATCCGTCGAGCAGTACCGCCGTCCAGGCGAGTGGAACCACCCACGAACGGGCCGCGGCAGTGGACATGGGGACCTCCAGCTGTGTTCGCAATGCGCACGAGTATGCACAATCCGAACGCTGTGAGCAAGGCCACGGGGACCCTGGATGTCAGGAAAGGGTCGTTCAGGACGAAAAATGTCCTGAACGACCCTTTCCTGACATGGGGGTCAGCGCTTGACGAGGTCTCCGAGGACGCTCCAAGTGCGAAGCCGCTCTTCGCTGTTCCGAATGCCGCTCTGCGTCGCGACCACCTCGGTCGCCCCGGCGTCGAAGTACCGCCGGATCTCGGCCGCGACGGTCTCCTCGTTCCCGGCGATCACCAGCTCACCGGCGGAATCCACGCCCTGGGCGTCGAAGATCGCGCGGTAGGACGGGATGTCGCGGAAGAACGCGTACTGCCGGTCGACCTGGGCGCGGACGGCGTCGGGATCGTCGGTCACGACGACCGGGGCCATCGCGATGATCCGCGGCGCCGGACGGCCGGCGGCGGCCTTGGTGATCTCCGGGACGATCACCTCGGAAAGGGCCTTGGGCCCGGCGAGGAACGGGATCGTGCCGTCGGCGAGTTCGCCGGTGACGCGCAGCGCCTGGCGTCCCATCGCGGCGATGATCACCGGGATGTCCGAAGCCCCGGCGACAGAAAGCGAAGCCGCGAAGCCCTTGGCGTGCGCTCGAACAGTCTCACCTTGGAAGTCGACTTCGCCGCCGTCGAACACCTGACGGAGGATCGTCAGGTACTCGCGAAGGTGCTTGATCGGCGACGGGTACTCGATGCCGTACGCCGGTTCGAGCCAGTTCTTCGCGCCGGTTCCGAGGCCGAGGACGAACCGGCCTCCGGTGGCGGCCTGCGCCGTCTGCGCGAGACCGGTGATCAGCAACGGATGTCGCGGGTAGATCGGGACGACGCCGGTCCCGACGGTGATTCCCGGGACCGCGCGGCCGGCGAGGGCGGCGACGGTGATCGCGTCGTGCTCCATCTGCTGGGAGAACCAGACGGACGTCAGGCCCGCGTCGGCGGCCTGCCGGGTCTGCGTGACGAGTTCATCGACGATGTTGACGGCGTCCGCGGTGTCCCCGGACGGGAGTGCCACTCCGATGGTCATGTTCAACGCCAACCGCGCCGTCCAAAGGATATTTCGCCGTTCACCAGATGAGATCACGAGCGCGGTCGCGCGGGTTGCCGCACCCTGGGCGGCGTCCGACACCTCGATCCTGGAGAGACCCGATGTCGCTGACCGATGTCATCGAAGGAACCAAGACCGCCGTCGACGCCGACCCGCGCAACGCCGCCGTCTCGTTCAGCGTCGCCAACGCGCTGAACCCCGGAACCGCGACGCGGGTGGACGTGCGAGTGCGGGACCACTCGTTCGCCGTCGACGAACCCGCCGCGCTCGGCGGCACCGACACCGCGGCGAACCCGGTCGAATACGCGCTCGCCGCGTTGGGCTCGTGCCAGGTGATCACGTACCAGTTCTGGGCGGCGAAGCTCGGTGTGCCGCTCGAAGGCGTTCAGGTGACCGTGGACGGCGACATCGACCTGCACGGGTTCTTCGGGTTCTCGGAGACTCGCCCCGGCTTCGGCGATGTGCGCGTTTCGGTGGAGCTGAGCGGGCCTGCGGGCGCGGAGGCTTACGAGGACCTGAAGCGGCAGGTGGACGAGCACTGCCCGGTGCTGGACCTGTTCCGGAACCCGACGCCGGTGAAGACCTCACTCGCCTGAGACGCCATGAAAGGCCCCTTCATTGCGAAATTTGCAATGAAGGGGCCTTTCATAGCGCGCTTTAGGGGGTCAGACGAACTCGTGGCGCACGATCGTCTGCTCCCGGCCGGGGCCGACGCCGATCGCCGAGACGCGCGCGCCCGAGAGCTCTTCGAGCCGCTCGACGTAGGCCCGCGCGTTGGCCGGCAGCTCTTCGAAGGTGCGGCAGCCCGAGATGTCCTCGAACCAGCCAGGCAGCTCTTCGTAGATCGGCAGCGCGTGGTGCACGTCGGTCTGTGTCATCGGCATGTCGTAGGTACGGAAGCCGTCGACCTCGTAGCCGACGCACACCGGCACCTTCTCCAGCCCGGACAGCACGTCCAGTTTGGTGAGGAAGTAGTCGGTGATGCCGTTGACCCGCACCGCGTAGCGCGCGATGACGGCGTCGAACCAGCCGGTGCGCCGGGAGCGGCCGGTGGTGACGCCGAACTCGCCGCCCTGTTTGCGCAGGTACTCGCCGGACTCGTCGTCCAGCTCGGTCGGGAACGGGCCGGAGCCGACGCGTGTGGTGTAGGCCTTGAGGATGCCCAGCACGGTGTCGATCTTGCCGGGTCCGATGCCCGAACCGGCGCTCGCGCCGCCGGAGGTCGGGTTCGACGACGTCACGAACGGGTAGGTGCCGTGGTCGACGTCGAGCAGGGTGCCCTGCGAGCCTTCGAGCAGCACGGTCTCGCCGCGTTCGAGGGCCTGGTTGAGCTGGAGGCGCGTGTCGGCGATGCGGTGCGCGAACTTCTCGCCCGCGGCCAGCACCTCGTCGGCGACCTGGTTCGCGTCCAGTGCCTTGCGGTTGTAGACCTTGACCAGCACCTGGTTCTTGAACTCCAGTGCCGACTCGACCTTCTGCCGGAAGATCTTTTCGTCGAGCAGGTCCTGCACGCGGACGCCGACGCGGGCGATCTTGTCCTGGTAGCAGGGGCCGATGCCGCGGCCGGTGGTGCCGATCTTGCGGCTGCCGAGGTAACGCTCGGTGACCTTATCGATCTCCACGTGGTACGGCATGATCAAGTGCGCGTCGGCGGAGATCAGCAGTTTGCTGGTGTCGACGTCGCGTTCCTCGAGCCCGGCGAGTTCGTCGAGCAGCACGCCAGGGTCGATGACGACGCCGTTGCCGATGACGTTGGTGACGCCCGGCGTGAGGATCCCGGACGGGATGAGGTGGAGGGCGAAGTTCTGCCCGTCGGGAAGGACTACGGTGTGGCCCGCGTTGTTACCGCCTTGGTAACGCACGATCCACTGGACGCGGTCGCCGAGCAGGTCGGTGGCCTTGCCCTTGCCCTCGTCCCCCCATTGGGCCCCGATCAGCACGATGGCCGGCATGTGACACTCCAGGTGTTCGGCGACTTGTGGTTTGGCGCTGGTAAATGCCGGTGCATGAGCGTAACGGAGGGCCTTCGGGTGCGCGGAATAGTGGTGGTCTGTCCCGAGGGCGAGCCCACACTCCCGGACATCGACGACGTCGAAATGGTGCGCGTTCCGAGCCGCCCTGGCAAGGCGGATATCGACCCCTTGCTGGGGGAACACGATCACCTGGTGGTCGCGGGCACCGACGCGGACCTCGCGGCCGTCGCGCTGCGGCTGTTACGAAAAGAACAGCTCTCGGGCGTGTCGCTCGGATTCGTGCCGTCGTCGCCGGACTCCGACGTCGCCCGCATCTGGAGCCTGCCGACGCAGCCGCTGCGTGCCCTCTCGCTCGCCCTCCGTGGTGAGGTCGATCCGGTGCCGCTGATCCGCGACGACAACGGCGGGGTGCTGGTCGGGCGGGGGGTGATCGGGATGATCCGCGGGGTGGCCTACTGCGACGAGCACACCGTCCTGCGCGGGCCCGCGCGCTCGATCGAGGTCGAGCCGGACGCGAGCGGACCGGGGCTGATGGTCCGGGTGACCAAGGGGACGCTGTTCAAACGGCCTTCGACGCAGTACGCGCGGGCGTTCCAGCTCGGCTGCATCCCGACCCGGCCGAGCAGCGACGGCGTCGTCCATCCGCGCGCGATGAGCCGCTGGACCTGGTACCGGCACACCGAGGACCTCCGGCTGGTCCGCGGCCTGGACTAGGCGCTAGCCCGTTCGGCCCAGAACCATCAGCTGGACTTTCCGAAAATTTTTCGGCGGCGTACACCGGGTCCTACCTGCTCGTGACACCCTCCGTTCACGAATAGCCAGCAGAGTGTCATCCGATGGTGTTGCGTGGGTCATATCCGTCCCGCATGGTGACCAGGTCCCCAAACCTGACACGGAGGCGGCAATATGCCAACCGCGCTTGCTGTTCGTCGCTCCTTCACTGTTCTCGCCGTCTCGGCGATCGTCTCGGCGGGCGTCGCCGGTGTCGCCGAAGCGACGCCCCCTGGCATCCCCTCGGCCGACACCGCCAAGACCCAGCTGGCCGCGCTGACCGTCAAGCCGGACGGTTCGTCCACCGGGTACAGCCGCGACAAGTTCCCGCACTGGTCCGACCAGGGCAACAGCTGCAACACCCGTGAGGTCGTGCTGAAGCGGGACGGCACGAACGTCCAGCAGGACAGCAGCTGCGCCGCCGTCTCCGGCAGCTGGTCCAGCCCGTACGACGGCGCCACCTGGACCGCGGCGTCCGATGTGGACATCGACCACGTCGTGCCGCTCGCCGCCGCGTGGCGCACCGGGGCGTCGTCGTGGACCACCTCGCAGCGGCAGGCGTTCGCGAACGACCTCAGCGCGCCGCAGCTGATCGCCGTCACCGACAACGTCAACCAGGAGAAGGGCGACAAGTCGCCGGACGCCTGGAAGCCGCCGACCGTCGGCTACTGGTGCACCTACGCGAAGATGTGGACCACGGTGAAGTACAAGTACAAGCTCTCCATCAAGTCCGCGGAGAAGACCGCGCTGACGGACATGCTCAACCGCTGCTAGACCTGGTCGATCCGTGAGGGCCTCCTTCACTACCTTGAGGGTAGGGAAGGAGGCCTTCACGGACTTTCGGGGCTGTCAAGCGGAAAGGTGGGACGTTTCGCGGGCTGGGAGCCGGGCTCAGTATGTGGGCGGGCCTCAAGGTCGTGATTAGCGTGAATCGGGCAGGCGCAAGCAGCAGTGCAATTCCCAAAAACGCGCCCCCCGTTCCCCGCTGGAGGCCACCCGGTGTCCCGTACCGCCGCCACTTCTTTACTCGCGCTCACCGCACTTTTCGCCACCGCCTGCTCTTCCGCGGGCGGTTCGACGGGTGCCGACGCCGGGCCGCCCAAACCCGGCGGCACGTTGCGCCTCGGGATCTCGTCGAGCCCGGACTGCGTCGATCCGCAGCAGGTCGGCACCAACGCGTCGCTCAACATCGGCCGTCAGCTGGTCGATTCGCTGACCGACCAGGATCCGGCCACCGGTGAGATCAAGCCGTGGCTGGCCGAAAAGTGGGAGAGCAACGCCGATTCGACCGCGTTCACCTTCCACCTGCGCGACGGCGCGACCTTCTCCGACGGCAGCCCTGTCGACGCCGCCGCGGTCAAGACGAGCTTCGACGCGATCAAGGCGCTCGGCCCGAAATCGCAACTCGGCTCCGGCTATCTGGCCGTCTACAAGGGAACGACGGTCGCCGGCCCGAAGACGGTCAAGATCGAGTTCTCCGTTCCCAGCGCGCAGTTCCTGCAGGCCAGCTCGACGATGTCGCTCGGCGTCCTCGCGCCTGCCGCGTACAAGAAGACTCCCGATCAGCGCTGCCAAGGCGACGGGCTGATCGGCTCGGGCCCGTTCGTCTTCGAAAGCCTCAAGCAGAACCAGGAAATCGTCCTCGCCAAACGCAAGGGTTACCGCTGGGGTTCGTCGCTGTTCAAGCACCAGGGCGAGGCATATCTCGACAGGATCGCCTACAAGATCGTGCCGGAACCCGGCGTGCGCACCGGAAGTCTCGCTTCGGCGCAGCTCGACGCCATCACCGACGTCCAGCCCGTCGACGAACCGCAGTTCACCGGCAACGGGTTCACCGAGCCCACCCGACCGAATCCCGGTGTGGTGTTCAACCTGCACGCCAACGTCACCAAGGGCGTGCTCACCGACGAAAAGGTCCGCTGGGCGGTGGTCAAGGGCATCGACCGCCCCGAGATCACGAACACCGTGCTGACACCGAACTACAAACCCGCCACCAGTATTCTCGGCTCGGCGACGCCGTTCTACACCGACCTGTCGCCGCTGCTCGCCTACGATCCGGCCGGGGCGACGTCGTTGCTGGAGAGCGCGGGCTGGCTGCCCGGTCCCGACGGGATCCGGACGAAGAACGGGCAGCGGCTGACCGCCAAGGTCGTCTTCTCCCTGGTGTTCAACCAGAACAAGAGTGTGCTCGAACTCGTGCAGCAGCAGTTGCGCAAGATCGGCTTCGACCTTCAGATCGAACAGCGCACGACCGCCGAGAGCGTGCAGATCACGCAAAGCGGGAACTACGAGTACCTTTGGTACAACACCACCCGCGCCGATCCGGACATCCTGCGCAATCTGTTCTCCACCAAGGCGAACAACCGCAGCAAGCTGCCCGCGGACAACCCCGTCGACGCGCCGCTCGACGCGCAGTCGTCCACTGTGGACCCGGCGAAGCGGAAGCCAGCGGCCGAGGCGGCGCAGCGTGCGATCATCGAGCACGGCTACTCGGCGCCGGTGTTCGAGCTGACCCAGGTGCTGGCGCACGGGCCGAACGCGCACGGCGTCGGTTTCGAGGCGTCGTCCCGGTTGCAGCTGTTCGACGCCTGGGTGTCGGGCTCGTGAGGCGGTACCTGCTCCGGCGGATCCTGCAGGCGGTCTTCGTCCTGTGGGCCGCGTTCACCGTGTCGTTCGTGATCCTCTACCTCCTGCCGGGTGACGCGGTCAGCGCGAAGCTCGGCGGAGGTGAGGGCGGCCTTTCGGTGACGCCGGAGCAACTGGCCGCGGCGAAGGCGGAGTACGGATTCGACGACCCGTTGCCACTCCAGTACGGAAAGCGGCTGCTCGCCGCGCTGCAAGGCGACTTCGGCCGCTCCATCGCCACCGGGGACGACGCCACGAACATGGTCGTCTCCGCCCTGCCGCCGACCCTCGCGGTGACCGGATTCGCGCTGGTACTGGCGATCCTGTTCGGCGGCGGGATCGCGATCGCCGGCACCGTCACCCGGCAGCGCCGGCTGGGCGATCTCCTGCTCGCGTTGCCACCGCTGGGGATCTCGCTGCCGCCGTTCTGGGTCGGATTGTTGCTCATCCAGTTCTTTTCCTTCCAGCTCAAGCTGTTGCCAGCGTTGGGTTCGAACGGCTTCGAGTCGTTGATCCTGCCCGCGATCACCCTCGCCATCCCGACCGGCGCGATCATCGGGCAGGTGCTGGCGAAGAGCCTCCGCACGCAACTCGCCGAGCCTTACGCCGAGATCGCGCTGGCCAAAGGGGCGAGCCGATCGAGAGTCCACTTCGGACACCTCCTGCGCAACGCGGCGGTGCCGACACTGACCATCGCCGGGGTGGTCGCGGGGAACCTGATCGCGGGTTCGGTGATCACCGAGACGGTGTTCTCCCGTGACGGCCTCGGACGCGTGACGTCGTCGGCGGTCACCGCGCACGACATCCCGGTGGTGCAGGCGGTGATCGTGCTCGCCGCGCTGATGTTCGTCGGCATCAACCTGCTCGTCGACCTCGTCTATCCGCTGCTGGACCCGCGGATCCGACACCGGGAGACTGCCGATGCCTGACGTTCTCGTGCACACCAGGCGGCCGGGGCTGCTCCTCGCGATCGCCGTCCTGGCCTTCGCCCTGTTGGCGGCGCTCGTCCCCGGCCTTTTCACCGGGCAGGACCCGCTCGCCGGTGTCCCCGCGGAGAAGATGCAGGGCCCTTCGCTCGGTCACCTCTTCGGCACCGACGAAACCGGGCGGGACATTTTCGCGCGAGTGGTGCACGGCGCCGCGCTTTCGTTGCGGGCGACGGTGATCGCCGTCGTCGTCGCGCTCGTCGCGGGTTCCGCGCTCGGTCTGCTCGCCGGGTTCCGGGGCGGCGCCCTCGATTCGGCGATCATGCGCTGCGTCGACGTCCTGCTGGCGATCCCGTCGATCCTGTTGTCGCTGGCGCTGGTCACGGCGCTCGGCTTCGGTACGACCAACGTCGCGATCGCCGTCGGTGTCGCGAATCTCGCGCAGTTCGCCCGGCTGATGCGCGCCGAAGTGCTGCGTGTCCGCGGTGGCGTGTTCGTCGAGGCGGCCCGCGCGGGAGGCGTGCGCTGGACCGGGGTGCTCGGACGGCATGTGCTGCCCAACGCGCTCGGGCCGGTGCTCGCGCTCGCGACGCTCACCTTCGGCACCGCCGTACTGGAGGTGTCCGCGCTGAGCTTCCTCGGCTACGGCGCCACCCCGCCGACCCCGGAGTGGGGCTCGCTCGTGGCGGGCGGGCGCGGCTTCCTCGCCACCGCCTGGTGGATGACGACCTTCCCCGGACTCACCGTCGCGGCCGTGGTGCTGTCCGCGAACCGGCTGTCCAGAGCCATCGAAGGAGACGTGCGATGAGCGATCTGCTGACCATCCGCGACCTCGCGGTTTCCTACAAGTCCGTCCCCGCCGTGGCCGGCGTCTCGCTGTCCATCCACAAAGGACAGATAGTCGCGGTGGTCGGCGAGTCCGGCTCCGGCAAGAGCACGACGGCGCACGCGGCGATCGGCCTGCTGCCCCGCGGTGGGCGGATCGAACGCGGCGAGATCACCTTCGACGGCCGGGATCTCACGAAGCTCTCCGACCGCGCTTGGCGTTCCGTGCGCGGCCGCGAGATCGCGCTGGTCCCCCAGGATCCGACGGTTTCGCTCAATCCCGTGCACCGGATCGGCGATCAGGTCGCGGAAGTGCTGCTGATCCATGGCCTGGCGGACAAGCGAACCGCCGGCACGGAAGCGGTGAAGCTGCTACGCAAGGCCGGGATCTCGGATCCGGAGGCGCGGGCGCGGCAGTACCCGCACGAGCTGTCCGGCGGGCTGCGCCAGCGAGCGCTGATCGCCGCCGCACTGGCCGGACGGCCGAAACTCATCATCGCCGACGAGCCGACCAGCGCGCTCGACGTCACCGTGCAGCGGCAGATCCTCGACCACCTCGAAGAACTCGCCGCCGAAGCGGGCACCGCCGTCCTGCTGATCACGCACGACCTCGGCGTCGCGTCCGATCGGGCGTCGCGGATCGTGGTGCTGTCCCAGGGGACCGTGGTCGAGGAAGGAACGACCGGCGAAATCCTCGCGGCGCCGACGCGGGAGTACACGAGGAATCTGCTCGCCGCCGCGCCGAGCCTGTCCGACACCCCCTTGCGCGAGCCGAAACCGCCGTCCTCCGACGTCCTGGTCTCGGTCCGCGGCCTCGGCAAGGCCTTCGGGACCGTCCGCGCCGTGGACGGCGTTTCGTTCGACATCGCCCGCGGCCGGACGCTCGCGCTGGTCGGCGAGTCCGGTTCGGGCAAGTCGACCACCGCGCGGATGATCCTGCGGCTGGAGACGCCGACCGACGGCGTCGTCGAGTTCGACGGCGAGGACATCACGACGCTGCGGGGCGAGGAACTGCGACGGCTGCGCCGCCGGTTCCAGCTGGTGTACCAGAACCCATACGCGTCGCTGAACCCGAAGTTCAGCATCGAGGACGTCATCTCCGAGCCGCTGCGGGCGTTCGGCGTCGGCACGAAAGCGGAACGCCGGGCGCGGGCGGCGGAACTCGTCGACCAGGTCGCGCTGCCGTCTTCGGTGCTGAAGCGCAAACCCGCCGAACTGTCCGGCGGGCAACGGCAACGGGCGGCCATCGCGCGGGCGCTCGCGCTGCGCCCGGAACTGATCGTCGCCGACGAACCCGTGTCCGCGCTGGACGTCTCGGTGCAGGCGCAGATCCTGCGGTTGCTCGCCGGCCTTCAGGACGAACTCGGCCTGACGTATTTGTTCATCTCGCACGATCTCGCCGTGGTCCGGCAGATCGCGGACACCGTCGGCGTGCTCCGCGGCGGCGAACTCGTCGAACTCGGCCCCGCTCAGGACGTCCTCGAACGGCCGAGCGCGGACTACACCCGCGAGCTGCTCGCCGCGATCCCGGGCCGGAAACCGTTGGAGACACGATGAAATTCGGGCTTTTCTCCCTCGTCGCGAATCACCCCGACCCGGTGACCGGGGTGACACCGACCCAGCACGAACGGCTGCGCCGAGTCGTCGACGAAGCGATCTTCGCCGAGGAGCTGGGCTTCGACGCGTACGGCGTCGGCGAACGGCATGGCGAGCCCTTCCTCTCCTCGGCGCCACCGGTGATCCTGGCCGCGGTCGCCGAACGCACCCGGCGCGTCCGGCTGCTGACCACCTTGACCGTGATCAGCGTGCTCGACCCGGTCCGCGTCGCCGAGGACTACGCGACGCTCGACCAGCTTTCCGGCGGGCGGCTGGAACTCATGATCGGGAAGGGCAACGATCCCCGGCACTTCCCGCTGTTCGGCCTCGAAGAGGAACGGCAATGGGAGTACCAGGCGGAGAAGTTCGCCCTGCTGCGCAGGCTGTTCCTGGAGGAAGGCGTGACGTGGGAAGGCGAGTTCCGTGCGCCGCTGACCGACGTCACGACGCAGCCGCGGCCGTTCCACCCGCGGCCTCGGATCTGGCACGGAAGCGCGTCGAGCACCGAGTCGACCGAATTGGCGGCGAAGTTCGGCGACCCGCTGTTCACCGCGAACGGCTTCCACCCCAAGAAGAAGTACGCGGACCTGATCGACCACTACCGGCGTCGGTGGGCCGAGTACGGTCACGATCCGGCGGACGCGCTCGTCGGTTCGGGCGCGGGTGGGCTGTACGTCGCGAAGACCTCGCAGGAGGCGCTGAACGGCTACCGGCCGTATTTCGAGGCGCTGATGAAGACACCCGCGTATCAACACAACAAGTCGGAGTTCACCACGCTGGAGGACAAGATCGCCAACGGTTCCGCGCTGGTCGGAAGCCCGGAGCAGGTGATCGACAAGATCGGTGACTACCACGCGTCCTTCGGGCACGAGGCGCAGGCGGTCTCGGTGGACGGCCTGAAATCCGAGGAGGCACGGGAAGTCCTGGAGCTCTTCGCCTCCGACGTCATCCCGATCGTGCGGAAAGAGCTGCCCTCACAGGTGTGGGAGAGCTAGCACCTTCGAGAAGGTGCGCATCGGTGCCCCCAATGTCACATTGGAGACGCTCAGTGTCCCCAATGCGGCATTGGGAGCACCGGACCGCGGCGGCAGCGAGCACTCACGAGACGGCCAGCCGCAGGATTTCCCGCGCCACGATGTCGTTCTGCCGGAAGGGAATCGCGTTGGTCCGCGGCCGGGTGAACGCCCCGGCGGACCGCGCGGACGTATGCGGCCCGAGCGCGAACCGGCGCGGATGCGGACGGCCCTCGCCGTCGAGCATCCGGCCGTCGGAGACGCGGGTGTGGATGCGGCCGGCGAGCAGCCGGTCGCCGGTGACCGGGTCGGCCACGGCTTCCTCGCCGAGCGCGCCGCTGTCGCGCAACTGTCGCAAAAGGACATCGGACGCCCGGGTGATGCTCGGCTCGGGCAACCTTGCCTCGACGAGTGTCCGCGCCTCGGTCTCGCCGGGGAAGCTCGCGCCGGTGGCGACGAACGACCGGCGTTCCTCGTCGGCCGAAATCCGCATTTCGGCGCCCAGGAAGGAAACGAGGCCCGATTCCTGGAGTGCGAGCAGTTCTTCGAGCCGTCGCGGAGGCGGCCCGCTGGCGAAGTACGAGAAGAAACCGAGGAACCAACCGTCCAAATCGGACAGTTGCGAGGCCGCGTCGAGCCGTCCGGTCTGAATCAGCGCGGGAAGCTGGCCCATCACCGACAGAAGCGCCATGAACGCGCCAAGATCCGCGCTGTACTCCGAGTCCGACCGGCGGCTCAGGTCCGCTTCGACGTACTCGCGCAGTTCCTTGCCGTACTCCTCGGCGGTGCCGAATTCGGCGCCCGCCATCGGCCGGTCGAGCCGGTCCAGGTCGAGCCGGTCGTCCTGCGCCGGGACCGCCCGCGCCACCAGTGCGGCGAGTTCGTCCGGTGCCGCGTCCGCGAAAGCGTCGGCGAAGACGGCGAAGTCCATGCGCACCCGTTCGGGATGGGCGGTGAACAGTTCACTGTAGTACGCCCAGGCGATCTCCTTCGAGATCAGCGGCCAGACGTCGCGGCGGAAGTCGATCCGGCCGGGTACGGCGCAAAGCCTTTCGATGGCGTAGGCGTCGAAGAACCTCGGCAATCGCAACGGTTTCCCGCGCGAGCGGTAGCCGATTTTCGCGTGGTACGGCACTCCGCGACGGGAACCGATGTGCAGTACGGGCTCGGCGCCGCTGGGGTGATACTTCAACCCGCCGCACGCCTGCTCCTCGAAACGACCGCCGCGGCCTTCGGTCAGCAACAGCATCAGATCGACGAACGCGAGGCCGAATCCGCGCACCAGCACGGTTTCCCCCGGTCCGATCGCCGAATAGTCGACGTCGGCGGTGTAGCCGGCCGGGTAGTACGCGAGGTCGTGGCGGGCGGCGAAATCCGCGAGCGCCGTCTCGCGGTCGTCCGGTTCCGCGTCGAGATGCCCGACGGTGAACAGGACCGCGTCCACTTCGAGGGGCTCCGCGCGATCCTCCAGCCAGAGCGACTGCGGCTCGCCGTCTTCGAGCCGCACCGCGCGGGTCCGGTGCTCGACGACCTCGATCCCGGCCGGGAGTTCGGCCAGGACCTTGCGGTGGAACCAGGTGAGATACGCGCTCTGCAACCGTCGCGTCGGGAAGTGATCGTTTTGCAGCGCCTCGAGTTCGGCACGCAGCCTGTCGTCGACCTCGGCGTCGAGGGTGCCCGCGCGAACCAGCCGCGCCCATTCGATCAGCGAGGGCCCCGGCCGGATCGGACCGTCGATCTTCACGGTGTCGTCGGTGAAGACCGTGACGTCCTCGGGCATGGAGTTCATCCGCAGCAGCGGCGACTGCTCGAACCGCCAGACCCGGCCCGCCCCGGCGGGAAAAGGATCGATGAGATGCACCATCAGCCGCCGTCCGCCGAGCAGTTCGGCGGCGTTCGCGCCGAGCCGTTCGAGCACACCCACCCCGCGCGGACCGGCACCGACCACCGCGAGCACGTAGGGACGCTCTCCGGTACTCACGAGGCCGAAGCTACGCCCGGATTCCGGGGCGCGTCCGGCTTCTCAAAGAGCGGAACCGTCGCGCGGAGGCTCGGAAAGAAGGCTGAGCCGTTCACTCCTCCGGACGCAGGCCACTCAGCCATTCGGCCCAGCGTTTCCGCTGCGCTCCGTGGCGATCGGACACCTGCGGCGCGGGCTCATCCGGCCGGTCCCGGCCGCGCGGGGATTCCGGCCTCCGACGAGGCG
Organism: Amycolatopsis sp. NPDC052450; assembly: GCF_044547565.1. Lineage (NCBI taxonomy): Bacteria > Bacillati > Actinomycetota > Actinomycetes > Pseudonocardiales > Pseudonocardiaceae > Amycolatopsis > Amycolatopsis sp. NPDC052450. Next base: position 179,956 of record NZ_JBIUAQ010000001.1, read on the forward strand.
GCCACAGCCGGATTTCACCGGCCAAAGGCACGAAAAAGACGAAAGCCGCAGGTCTGGACCTCGGTGTCGGCCATCGGGACATCTTCGCGAACGACCGTTCGTCCACGAAAAAGATCTCCAACTCCAGAAACCCGGCGAAAGAACCTAGCCAATCACCAACAGTCAGGAGACACTTACGTGAACGAATGACGCTTCGTGACGAGCTCGTGACCGCGTTACTCTCGGTCACGAGTTTGTCGCGTAATAAGGACCCTATTGGGGGCAACATGGCTTCGGCCGGACGGGTCACTTACCGAGAAGTGTTCGGGGTAGCCGAGTTCCGTTCGCTCTGGTTCGCCGAGCTGTTCTCGATCTTCGGCGATCAACTCGCCAGGGTCGCCCTCTCGGTCCTCGTCTTCACCGAAACCCGCTCCGCGACCCTGACCGGTCTCACCTACGCGCTGACATACGCCCCTTCGCTGCTCGGCGGAATCTTCCTCACCGGGTTCGCGGACCGGTTCCCCCGGCGAACCGTGATGGTGGTCGTGGACCTCTTACGGGCGGCGCTGATCGCGCTGGTCGCGATCCCGGTGCTGCCGTTCTGGGTCCTGTGCGTCCTCGTCGGCGCCGTCTCACTGCTGAACCCGCCGTTCAAGGCGGCGCAGCTGGCCTTACTGCCCCAGATCCTCGAAGGCGATCGCTTCGTCGTCGGCATGGCGATCCGCAGCATGACCGTCCAATCGGCGCAGCTGGCCGGGTTCGCGGGCGGCGGTCTCCTGCTGACCGCGCTCGAACCCCACATCGCCCTCGCGCTGGACGCGGTCACCTTCGTGATTTCGGCGGTGTTCGTCCGATTCGGACTGAAGTCGCGTCCGGCCGCGGCCACCGGCGAGAAGCGCAAGTCGTTCTTCGCGTCGATCGGCTCGGGCGGGAAGATCGTCTTCGCCAGCTCCGGGCTTCGCTCGCTGCTGCTGTTCACCTGGCTGATGGGCCTGCTGCCGGTGTACGAGGGCATCGCGGCGCCGTATGTCGCCTCGTCGGGCGGCGGCCCCGAGATCATCGGCCTGTTGCTGGCCGCCGATCCGATCGGCAGCGTGATCGGCGCGTTCATCTACTCGCGCTGGGTGCCGGCACACGTCCGGCCGAAGCTGATCGGGCCGCTTTCGGCGCTGACGGCGGTCCCGTTGCTGCTGTGCTTCCTGCAGCCGGGGCCGCTGTCGTCGATCTTGTTGTTCGTGCTCTGCGGCGCCTTCGGCACGGTGGCGCTGATGCAGGCGACCGCCTCACTGACGCTGGCCGTGCCGGACGAGAGCCGGGCACAGGTCATGGGACTTTCGAACACCGGCCTGACCACCACGATGGGCGTGAGTCCCCTGATCGGCGGCATCCTGGCCGATCAGGTGGGCCCGCAGTCGACCGTCGGCGTCTTCGGGCTTGCGGGATTGATACTGACCGTCCCGCTCGCGCTGAGCTGGTGGCGGACCCTCAGCCACGACCCCGAACGATGGCATGAGAAAGACGCCGCGCGCGCAGAACATTGAGGTGTTCCACGCGCCGGCCCGATCGCGCGGACGTCTGGCGCGCGCCCCAGTTCACTGATCCCTACCGGCCATCGCTGGCACCTTTCCCTCGACCTCTCAGAGAAAAGTACACACCTAGGGAGCTTGTCGACAGCCCGCAAGTCGGTAGAAGCTGTCCGTAAGTAGGGGGTTTCGGAGAATGACGCAAGAGTCAGGGGGAAAGATGATCACATCGGAGGAACGCGCTGGACATCGTTCGGCTCTCACGGTAGCGACGTGGGAGCTGTGGAAGAGGCCTCGACACTGGATCGCCTACACCGGGCTGTCCGTCGCGACGATGCTGGCACTGACGGGGGTCTTCGCCGCATCCATCGCCATCACGTCTTCGCAGGTCCTGCTGTGTTTCCTGCTCGCCGGGCTCGCCATCGCGCATACCGAGGCGACCCGCCGGATCGAGCGGCAGCGACGCAGCATGAGCGTCACCCCGCACATCAACATGACCTCGGTCTGGGTGCTACCTGGTGCGATTCTGCTTCCGCCGCAGTTGACGGCGCTTCTCGTAACCGTCATCTATCTCCACCTCGGATACCGCAGTTGGGCGGGCCTTCGCACGGTCAACCCCCACCGTACTGTGGCGAACGCCACATCGATGACGCTGACCGCGTTCGCCGCCTGGGCGGCCGTGCAGATCGTCGGCGCCGACGCGGCGTCGGTGACGTCGATCTGTGCCGCGAGCCTCGCCTTCTTCCTGATGAACGCCGTCTTCACCGGGACCGGCCTGTACTTCGCGGCGCCTGACAAGGCGACGATCCAGGCGCTCCTCGGCTCTTGGGACGACAACATCCTCGAAGCTTCGACGGTCTGCATCGGCGCACTGGTGCTCGCCGTCATGCCGCATCAGCCGGTGCTGGTGCTGCTCGTCTTCCTGCCGCTGTACCTGCTGCAGCGTTCGGTGCTGATCAAGCAGCTGGAAGAACTCGCCACCACCGATCAGAAGACCCAGCTGCTCAACGCCACGACCTGGCAGCAGGGCGCCGTCCGCGAGGTCGCCCGCGCCGAGCGCGAAAACGGCCAGTTCGGCACGCTGATGATCGACCTCGACCACTTCAAGAGCATCAACGACACCTACGGCCACCTGGCGGGCGACGACGTGCTCAAGGGGGTCGCCGCGCTGGTCAAGGCCGAAACGCGGACGCAGGACCTCGCCGGCCGCTTCGGCGGCGAGGAGTTCGTCGTACTCCTGACATCGTCGTCGAAGCGGGAGTCCGTCGCGGTCGCCGAGCGGATCCGGCAGCGGATCAGCGAAATGGTCATCAAGACCCAGGACAACGAGGGCAATCCCGTGGTCATCGAGCAGCGGACGGCGTCGGTCGGCGTCGCGAACTTCCCGCTCGACGGCCGGACGATGGAAGAGGTCATGGCCTCGGCCGACGCTTCCGTCTACGCGGCCAAACGCAACGGCCGGAACCGGGTCGTCTCGTCGCCGGACCTGGCGGCGGTCGCCGAAGTGGCTGAAAAGTCCCTGGAGGCCGTCGCGGCTTAACGCAGCCGCTCCATCACGTCGGCGGCCGCGGTCCGAAGGCGGACCACGCCCCCGACGGTGAATTCGGTGAGCAGGTCGATGAGCGCGTCCGCGTCGGGCGGCTCACCGTCCCAGCTCGCCTGGACGAGTGCCTCGGTCATCGCGAAGAACAGCGTGACCAGTGCCTTGTCCGCGCGCCCGGAATCGACGCCGTGGCTGGCCCAGCGCTGCCTGCTCGCCTCGGTGTAGACCCGCGCGAGCCGCTCACGAAGCCGGGTGAGGGCCGGGTCGCCCATGCGCTCGGCCTCGCGCAGCACGGGGAACGCCTCGGGATTCGCCGCGACGAAGGCGAACATGTTGGCGTAGTTGCCGCGCGCCCAGGAGCGGAGCTCGGGCTGCGAGAGATCGATGGCGGGCGCGCCGATCGCTTCGAAGGCCCGCTCCTCGATATCCGCCACGACCTGGGCGAACAGTGTCGTGCGGTCGCCGAACTGCTCGTAGACGGCCTGCCGGGAAACGCCGGCGCGCCGGGCGATCTGCTCGATCGTCGCGGCCTGCGCGCCGTGTACCGCGAAGACGCCGGCGGCCGCACTCAGCACCCGCGTGCGCTGCTCACCGAGCGGGAGTTTGCGGGGTCGCCCTCTCGGCGCCGGACTTGACATTGTGCGCCACCTCACTGACTCTCTTTTTCGACACGTCTGTCAAAAATGTTTGTGCTCAACGAGGAGCAAGCATGCGTCCAGGATCCCGGCGCGGTGTGTCCGCCGCCGTCTCAGCGGCCACCATCGCGGCCCTGCTGACCTTCGGGGCTCAGCAGGCCGGCGCCGCCCCGTCCTTCTACGATCCCCCGTCGCCACTGCCCGCGGGTGCTCCCGGCGACATCATCCGGCACGAACCGTCCACCTTCTACGTCGATCCCGTGAAACTCGTCAAGGCCGACGCGGACGTCCAGCGGATCATGTACCGCAGCACCGACACGCACGGCAAAGCCAACGCCGTGACCGGCACCGTCCTGACCCCGAAGAAAGCGTGGACCGGCGCGGGCGAGCGGCCGGTCATCGGCTACGCGGCCGGGACGCAGGGTGTCGGTGACCAGTGCGCGCCATCGAAAGCCCTCGCCGCGGGCATGGAGTACGAAGGCCCCTTTATCGCCGGACTTCTGCTTCGCGGCTACGGCGTCGTCGTCACCGACTACGAAGGCCTCGGCACCCCCGGCGTCCACACGTACGTCAACCGCGCCGCCGAAGGCAACGCCGTCCTCGACTCGATCCGCGCGGCACAGCGCCTGCCCGAAGCGAACCTGCCGGACAGCGGCCCCGTCGCGACCGCGGGCTACTCCCAGGGCGGCGGCGCGTCGGCGTCGGCCGCCGAATTGCAGCCGTCGTACGCACCCGAACTCAAACTGAAGGGCTCGTACGCGGGCGCCGTCCCGGCCGACCTGGCCGAGGTCGGCAAGAACATCGACGGGCACTACGCCTTCGGATTCCTCGGATTCACGCTGGTCAGCATGGACGCGGCCTATCCGGAGCTGAACATCCCCGCCCTGCTGAACGCGAAGGGCGTCGAAGCGTTCGAGAAGGTCAAGCAGGAGTGCACCGCGGACGCGATCTTCGCGCACGCGTTCACCCAGTCGAAGAATTTGACCAAGGACGGCAGGCCGCTGACCGCGTACCTCGGCGAAGAGCCGTTCAAGACGCGCGTCGGCGAACAGCTCATCGGGGCGCGAAAGCCGGGTGTGCCGACGCTGGTCGTTCACAGCGCTCTCGACGACATCGTCCCCTACGCGCAGGGGCGGACCATGGCGCGCTCGTGGTGTGCGAAGGGCGCGAAGGTGCAGTTCTCGACTTCGCTGGTTCCTACGCACGTCGGCGGAGCCATCAGGGCTTTCCCGGAGGCTTTCGCCTGGCTTGAGGGGCGCTTCGCGGGACTGCCTGCCGTGGGGAACTGCGGGCTGTTCTAGGGGTCACCAAGTGCTATGAAGGACGCTTTCATTGCAAATTTTGCAATGAAAGCGTCCTTCATAGCGCGCTACTTGAGGCCGGTGGCTTCCGCGGCGGCGGGGTCCGAGTCACTGAGGAACGTCCGGCACCGGTCGTACTCCTCGGTCTCGCCGATCTTGCCGGCGGCCTTGCCGAGGACGGCGAGGGCACGCAGGAAACCCTGGTTCGGGCGGTGCGACCACGGCACCGGACCGTGTCCCTTCCAGCCCGCGCGGCGAAGCTGGTCGAGGCCGCGGTGATAGCCGGTACGGGCGTACGCGTACGCGGCGACGGTCTCGCCGGCCTCCAGAGCCCTCTCGGCGAGGGCGGCCCACGCTTCGCTGTAGTCGGGGTGCTCGGCGGCGACGGCGGTCGGGTCGGTCCCGGCGTCCAGCGCCGCCTGCGCGGCGGTGTGCTCGGGGAGATGCGTCGGCTGGGGGCCGAGGAGGTTCGTCATACGGCCCATTGTGCCGACCCGCCTCCCCGAGGGCGGCCGCGCCCGCGATCAGCAGCGCTGTGACTAGAAGAACAGGCTCCCGAGAATGCCCCCACCGGCCAGCACCAGAGCGGCGACGAGGACCGCCGCGACGAGTCGTTTCGGCATCATGGCGGCACACCCTGCCCTGTTTCGCACGCCGACCGCAAATCCGCCACCCCTACGGGTGAACCCCGATTTTCGACCCCGAATGCCCGTCTCGTGACCTGGAGCAGGGAAGATACCCGCATGACAAAGGCGACAGAAGTGACCGGGGACCTTTCGCCGGGTGTCATCCCCCGCAGCCCCATCGCCAAGACGAGGCTGTTCTTCAAGCTCCACTGGCACCGCGGCGCACCGGGACAGGCGACGCCGGACTGGGTGCTGAACTTCTGCTACTCGATGTGGCTGGCGGCGTTCGCCTTCAAGATGGTGGGCTCGTCGTGGGACATGTCGTGGCATTTCATGTGGTTGCGGGACGACCTCGCCCCGCCGCACCTGATCAACACCGTCGGCACGGTGATCATCATGGTGCTGGTGGCGATCCACAGCTACACCGGGATGGGTGCCGACCGGCGTTCGCTGCGGTTGATGCAGATCGGGCTCGTGGTGTTCCTCATCGCGGCGCCGCTGGACGTCATCAACCACCGCGTCAACGGTCTCGACCTGACCGCGTGGAGCCCGTCGCACATGATGCTCTACATCGGCACGGGCATCATGCAGGCCGGCGTGATCATGGGCTGGCTGAAGTACGCCAAGCCCGGCCGGACGCGCACCGGTGTCCTCATCGGACTGTGGACGTTCTTCCTGGAGAACACGTTCTTCCCGAACGGCCAGCAGGAGTACGGCATCCTCGGCCTGCGCGCCTGGGAACGCGGCGCGCCCGAGGCCGAGCCGGAACTGCTGAACTTCGCCGCCGGCCAGATCGGGCATCCGGTCGACCAGGTGGCCGTCGAGTACTTCACGATGCCGATCGACGACTGGGTGTACCCGCTGTGGGGCATCGGCGTGATGGCCCTGATCTTCGCGCTGGCGCGGTACACCACCGGCTTCCGCTGGGCGGGGACGACGGTCGCCGCGGCGTACCTCGGCTACCGGCTGGTGATGTGGCCGCTGCTGCTCGGGATGGGCTTCCCGATCTCGACCGTGCCGTTCTACCTGCTGGCCGTCGGCCTCGCCGTCGACCTGGCGTTCCGCATCGGCCGCGGTCATCCGCTGCTGACGGCGGGCACCGGCGCGCTGCTGGTGACGGCGTCCGGCTACGGGATGCTGTGGGTGCAGTCGCAGTTCCGGCCGTGGATCCTCGGCGACGCGCATACGGAGTCGGCGCCGCCGGTGGCCTACTGGACGGCCGTGGTCTGCCTGGTCGGGGTCGGTGCGCTGTGGGCCGCCGCCGGACCTGGGACGCGAGCGGTGAACTCGCTGCTGGAGAAGCGCCGAGAGAAGACCACGCTCCCGGCCGCCTGAGGTTCTGAGTACGTGAAGACCCCCTTCACTGCGTTAGACGCAGTGAAGGGGGGCCTTCACGTACTTCTGCATTTAGAGGACTAAATGCGTACTGGTCAGAGCTTCTTGCCGGCGGAACCCAGCGACTGAGCGGCCTCGACGATGCGCGCGGCCATACCGGCCTCGGCGGCCTTCAGGTAGCTACGCGGGTCGTAGACCTTCTTGTTGCCGACCTCGCCGTCGATCTTCAGGACGCCGTCGTAGTTCTTGAAGAAGTGGTCCGCGATGGGCCGGGTGAAGGCGTACTGCGTGTCGGTGTCGACGTTCATCTTCACGACGCCGTAGGACACCGCCTCGCGGATCTCCTCCGGCAGCGAGCCGGACCCGCCGTGGAAGACGAGCTCGAACGGCTTCGAACCGGCCGGGAGGCCGAGCTTCTTCGACGCCGCCTCCTGGCCGCCCTTGAGCACGTCCGGGCGCAGCTTCACGTTGCCGGGCTTGTAGACGCCGTGCACGTTGCCGAAGGTCGCGGCCAGCAGGTAGCGGCCGTTCTCGCCGGAACCGAGCGCGTCGATCGTCTTCAGGAAGTCGCCCTCGGCGGTGTACAGCTTCTCGTTGATCTCGGCTTCGACGCCGTCTTCCTCGCCGCCGACGACGCCGATCTCGACCTCGAGGATGATGTTCGCGGCCGCGGCCTTGGCGAGCAGCTCCTGCGCGATCTCGAGGTTCTCGTCGAGGTCGATCGCGGAGCCGTCCCACATGTGACTCTGGAACAGCGGGTGCTGACCGTTCTTGACGCGCTCCGCCGAGATCTCGATCAGCGGCCGGACGAAGCCGTCGAGCTTGTCCTTCGGGCAGTGGTCGGTGTGCAGCGCGACGTTCACGTCGTACTTGGCGGCGACGACCTGGGCGAACTCGGCGAGCGCGACCGAACCGGTCACCATGTCCTTGACCTTCTGGCCGGAAGCGAACTCCGCGCCGCCGGTGGAGAACTGGATGATCCCGTCGCTCTCCGCCTCGGCGAACCCGCGAATGGCGGCGTTCAGGGTCTCCGACGAGGTCACGTTGATGGCCGGGTAGGCGAATTCGTTCGCCTTCGCCCGGTCGAGCATCTCCGCGTAGACCTCGGGGGTGGCGATGGGCATCGTTTACTCCTCCTCGAAGCAGGCTGGTGCACCTCTCGGCCGCATCGTACGAGGTCGGCCGGGAGGTGCCTACAGCCGTCGCGTCAGAGGAGGACGCCGGCGAGCGCCCGGTAGACCGGCAGGGGGTCCTGGTTCAGTACCTGGATGTTGACGTGGTCCGCCCCGGCTTCGAGATGCGCGGTGACGCCGCGGGCGACCGTCTCGGCGTCGCCGTGGACGGCCAGCGCGTCGACCAGCTTGTCGCTGCCCTCGCCTGCCAGGTCCTCGTCGGTGAAACCGAGTTTCCGCAGGGAGTTCGTGTAGTTGACGAGGCCGAGATAGAACTTGACGGTGCCCCGCCCGATCTCGCGCGCCTTCGCCGGATCGGTTTCGAGGACGACCTTCTGTTCGGGTGCGAGCAGCGGTCCTTCGCCGAGGATCTCGCGCGCCTGGCGGGTGTGCTCTGGCGTCATCAGGTACGGGTGGGCTCCCGCTGTGCGGTCTCCTGCGAGTTTGATCACCTTCGGGCCGAGGGCGGCCAGCGCGCGGCCCTCGACGGGCACTCCGGCGGCGTCGAGCGCGTCGAGGTACTCGACCAGCGCGGCGTACGGCTTCTTGAACTCCGCGGTGTGCTCCCGGTGCCCGGCGCCGATACCGAGCAAGAACCGGTCCGGGTGCTTCGCGGCGATGCGCTTGTACGACTCGGCGACCGTGGCCGCGTCGTCCTTCCAGATGTTGACGATGCCGGTGGCCACCTTGATCGTCTCGGTCGCGTCGAGGATTTCCTCCGCCTTCGCGAGGTCACCCGACGGCGAGCCGCCGAGCCAGATCGCGCCGTAGCCGAGTTTCTCCAGCTCACGGGCAAGGCCCGGGGTGAAAACGGATTCGTGCTGCCAGATGCCGATCCGGCCGAGTTCGATTCCCATGTACCGGGCCAACGCCGCGGACGGGCGATGTCTTCCCTTAAGTTCGGGGTATGGCGAAACTCGGCAACACCGACCTCGACGTCCGGGGCATCAACCTGGGCGGGAACGTTTTCGGCTGGACCGCGGACCAGGAGCAGTCCTTCGCCGTCCTCGACGCCTACACGGCGGCGGGCGGCAACTTCATCGACACCGCCGACCTGTACTCCAAGGGCGGCTCCGAGACGATCATCGGCGACTGGCTGGCCCGCCGCGGCCGCCGTGACGACGTCGTCATCGCGACCAAGACCGGCATGTGGGACGAGCGGAAGGGGCTGTCGGCGGCGAACATCGCGGCGGCGGCCGAAGACTCGCTGCGCCGGCTCCGCACCGACCACATCGACCTCTACTACGCGCACATCGACGATCCGGAGACCCCGATCGAGGAGACGTTGCGTGCCTTCGACGCGCTCGTGCGCGCGGGCAAGGTCCGCTACGTCGCGGCGTCGAACTACTCGCCCGAACGGCTGAGCGAGGCACTGTCCATTTCGGACCGTGAGGGGCTGGCGAAGTACGTCGCGCTGCAACCGCACTACAACCTCGTCGAGCGGGACTACGAGCGGGACCTGGCGCCGACGGCCGAACGCGAGAACCTGGCCGTCCTGCCGTATTTCTCGCTGGCCAAGGGTTTTCTCGCCGGGAAGTACCGGTCGAAGGACGATCTCGGCGACAGCCCGCGTGCCGCCCGCGCTTCGTCCTATTTGGACGAACGTGGCGAGCGGGTGCTCGCGGCGCTCGACGAGATCGCGGCCGCTCGCGGCGTCTCGGTCGCGGCCGTCTCGCTCGCGTGGCTGTTCGCCCAGCCGACCGTCACCGCGCCCATCGCGAGCGCTCGCTCGGTCGAGCAGCTGAACGACCTCCTGCCAGCCGTCGACCTGGACCTCATCCCTGCCGAGGTCGACGCCCTCACCACCGCCTCGCGCTGACGACCCCGCAATTCGTCACCTACTTGCGCACGCCCCCTCTCGCAAGTAGGTGACGAATTGCGTACTTACTTGTGGGTAGCTTACTCCGGGTAGGTTGGGGTACCGTCCGAAAGCCTTAGGGCTCGGACGAGGAGGCAACGTGGCCAAGAACAGCGTGAACGGCAAGGTCGTCCTGATCACCGGCGCCGCCAGGGGCATCGGCGCGGGGCTCGCCGAACGCCTGGCCGCGCAGGGCGCGAAGGTCGCCCTGGTCGGCATCGAAGCCAAGGAACAGCAGGCCGTCGCCGACAAAATCGGCCCCAGCGCCCACGCCTGGGAAGCCGACGTCACCAGCTGGGACGACCTCGAGCGGGCGACCGCGGGCGTCGTCGAGCACTTCGGCGGTATCGACATCGTCATCGCGAACGCCGGCATCGCGACCTCCGGTTTCGTCCGGTCGGTGGATCCGGCCGCCTTCGAAAAGGTCATCGAGGTCGACCTCCTTGGCGTCTGGCGCACCTTCCGCGTCACCCTTCCGCATGTCCTCGACCGCAAGGGCTACCTGCTCGCGATCTCCTCGCTGGCCGCGATCACCCACGCGCCCGGCATGGCCAACTACGCCGCCGCGAAGGCGGGCGTCGAGGCGTTCTGCAACAGCTTCCGCGCCGAAGTCGCCCACCTCGGCGTGAAGGTCGGCGTCGCGCACCCGACCTGGATCCGCACCGACCTCGTCGAGAGCGCCGACCAGCACCCCGTCTTCGGCAAGCTCCGCACCGGCATGCCCGGCCTGCTCGGCAAGACCTACCCGCTGTCCGTCGCACTCGACCACCTCCAGGCCGGGGTCAACAAACGCGCCCGCACCGTGCACGTGCCCCGCTGGGTCGGCGGCCTGAAGCTGATCCGCGCGTTCCTGCCGCCGATCATCGAGATCGGCGCGAAGAGCCGGATCAAGAAGGCCGACGCCGCCGCACTCGTGGACATCGAGGAGCGCGGCGCGTACGAATCTTCAATAACCGGTCAGGCAGGCCGGGCCGCCACACGGAAGGGCTGACGTATGTCCCGTCGCGACCAGATCCGCATGTCACCTGACGAACTCGCCGCGTACCTCGACGAGCAGAAGGTCATCAACGTCGCGACGATCGGCCCGAACGGCCGCCCGCATCTGGCACCGCTCTGGTACTACCCACACGAATCCGGCGTCGCGACCTGGACTTATGGCACGTCCCAGAAGGCGAAGAACCTCGAGCGCGACCCGCGCGCCACCGTGCTCATCGAGGACGGCGAAAGCTACGACAAGCTCCGCGGGATCTCTCTCGAAGCCGACGTCGAGGTCATCACCGATACCGCTGTGGTCACCCAGATGGGTATCAAGCTCATGCAGCGATACGCGGGCGCGAAGCCGGGCGATCCCGTCCCGGACGAGCTCGCGGGCTTCATCGGCAAGCAGGCCCCGAAGCGGATCGGGCTGATTTTCCGGCCGACGAAGATCGTGAGCTGGGACCACTCGAAGCTCGGCGGCACATACTGACGGGTAGGTAGTACTAGCAAGTAACTGTTACTTGAGGTAACGTCATCTGGGCACGAACGCCTCGAAGTGGAGGATTGCCAGATGACCGAGCGATTCAAGGTCGTGATCGTGGGCACCGGTTTTTCCGGGCTCGGCCAGGCCATCCAGCTCGAAAAGGCCGGGATCTCCGACTACGTGATCCTGGAGAAGGCGGACGAAGTCGGCGGTACGTGGCGCGACAACTCGTACCCCGGCTGCGCCTGCGACGTGCAGTCCCACATGTACTCGTTCTCGTACGAGCAGAACCCGGACTGGTCGCGGTCGTTCTCACCCGCCCCGGAGATCTTCCAGTACCTCAAGGACGTCACCGACAAGTACCGGCTGCGGCGCAAGATCCGGTTCGGCGTCGAGCTCACCGGCGCCACCTGGGACGACACCGCGCGCCGCTGGCACGTCCACACCAAGTCCGGCCAGGACATCGAGGCCCAGTTCGTCGTCTCGGGTGTCGGCGGCCTGCACATCCCGCAGGTGCCCAAGCTGCCGGGGATCGAGAAGTTCAAGGGCCAGACCTGGCATTCGGCGCAGTGGAACCACGAGTACGACCTGCGCGGCAAGAAGGTCGCCGTGGTCGGCACCGGCGCGAGCGCGATCCAGTTCGTCCCGAAGATCGCCCCCGAGGTCGACGAGCTGACACTGTTCCAGCGCACGCCGCCGTGGATCATGCCGAAGCCCGACCACGCCATGCCCGGCTGGGCCAAGACCGCGTTCCGCCGGATTCCCGGCGTGCAGCGGCTTTACCGCAACGCGCTCTACTGGTTCCTCGAAGTGCGCGCCGTCGGTTTCAACGGCCACCCCGCGATCATGAAGGCCGGCGAGGCGATCGCGAAACGCCACATCGGCAAGGCCATCAAGGATCCGAAGCTGCGCAAGAAGGTCACCCCCGACTACACCATGGGCTGCAAGCGGGTGCTGATCTCCAACGACTACTACCCGGCGATCAACCGGTCCAATGTGGACGTCAACACCGAAGGCGTGCGCGAGGTCAAGGCACACAGCGTCGTCGATGGGAACGGCGTCGAGCACGAGGTCGACGCGATCATCTACGGCACCGGCTTCAAGGTCACGGATGCCTTGGAGTACCTGGACATCACCGGCGTCGACGGCCGCGACCTCGCCAAGGAATGGGCCACCGAGGGGATGCACACGCACAAGGGCATCACCGTTTCCGGCTTCCCCAACCTGTTCTTCCTCCTCGGCCCGAACACCGCGCTGGGTCACAACTCCGTGGTCTTCATGATCGAGTCGCAGGCGCGGTACGTCGTCGACGCGATCGAACTCGCCTATTCGCGGGGTGCCGCCGCGCTCGACGTCCGCGCCGGCGTGCAGGAGAAGTTCCAGCGCGAGATCCAGGACAAACTCGTCAAGGGCGTGTGGACCCAGGGCGGCTGCAAGAGCTGGTATCTCGACGCGAAGGGCGTCAACCGGACGATCTGGCCCGGGTTCACCTGGCGCTACTGGCTCGAAACCCGCAAGGTCGACCCGAGCGACTACGAGCTCAGCGGGAGGTCGTCGTGACGGACCACGAACAGGTCGTCCTGCACGCGCGCGACGTCGAGTTCGACTGGGCGTCGCTGCCGATGCACTGGATCCCGGGCGAACCGCAGGCGACGCATACGATCAACGTGCTGCATCTGGCGCTGCCGGAGGGCGAGCGCTGGTTCGTCGAGGTGTTCAAGCAGGCCGTGCCGCTGATCCGCGACGAGCGGCTCAAGGAGGACGTCCTCGGCTTCATCGGCCAGGAGGCCATGCACGCCGAGGCGCACGACGGCGCCGCGGAACATCTCGAAGCGGCGGGCGTCCACGTGCGGCCGTACATCGCGCAGATGGAGTGGATGTTCCGCCGTCTGCTCGGCGATCGCGAGCTTTCCGCCAAGCGGCGCGAGGAATGGCTGATCGAACGGCTCGCCATCGTCGCCGCGATCGAGCACTACACCGCTTTCCTCGGCCAGTGGATCCTCGACGCCGAAGCACTCGACAAGGCGGGCGCCGACCCGACGATGCTGGATCTCCTGCGCTGGCACGGCGCCGAAGAGGTCGAACACCGTTCTGTCGCCTTCGATCTGTTCATGCACCTCGACGGCCGCTACACCCGCCGCGTGCGCAGCATGCTCGTGGTGACGCCGGTGCTCGCGTGGGTCTTCTTGCGGGGCACCAGGTTCCTCATGAAGAACGATCCGACGCGGCCGGGCAAGACGAGTTTCCGGACCTATCTGCGCGTGGCGAAGCTCGGGCTTCTGCCGTCGGGCAGGCAGTTGCGGCGCGAGATCCGGCCGTACTTCCGGAAGTCCTATCACCCCACGGAAACCGGCAACACCGATCAGGCCGTCGCGTACCTCGCGAGTTCGCCGGCCGCCTTGGCCGCCGACGAACCCCAGTGATGCCGCCGACGCCGCCGACCCGACCGCTGCGGCTCGACGGCAGCGAGCGGACCGACCGCGCGATGGCGGCGCTGACCGGTGTCGTCGCGCTGTACCGCAGGCTCAGCGGGGTGAGCGGCCGCCGTCGTCCGCCGGTGGCCGCCGTCGACCGTGATCTTCCGCTGGTCGTCGACGAAGTCCGTGCCGAAGCCGACGGTGTGGCCGGGCTGCGGCTGGTGCACGAACGCGGCGAACCCCTGCCGCGATGGCGGCCCGGCGCGCACATCGATCTTTCGCCGCGGCCGGGGCTGGTCCGTCAGTACTCCCTGTGCGGCGATCCGGAAGACCGCTCGGCCTACCGTGTCGGCGTCCGGTTGCTCGGCGAGGGATCGACGGCGGTGCACGCGCTGAAGAAGGGCGCCCGGATCACGGCGCGGGGCCCGCGCAACGCGTTCCCGTTCGTCGCGAGCCCGGCGTACCTGTTCGTCGCGGGCGGTATCGGGATCACGCCGATCCTGCCGATGGTGCGGCAAGCGGCGGCTTCCGGTGCGGACTGGCGGCTGGTCTACACCGGGCGCGACGAGGCTTCCATGCCGTTTCTGGACGAATTGTCCCGCTTCGGCGACCGTGTCCGGATTCGTCCGGACACGGACTACGGGATCCCCGCTTCCGGCGCGGAACTCCTTGAAGGAACACCCGAAGGCGCGCCGATCTACTGCTGCGGCCCGGTTCCGATGATCGTCGGTGTCCGGACGGACGCGGCGCTGCGTGCTTCGGGGCCGGTGTTCTTCGAACGGTTTTCGACGCCGCCGATCGTCGGCGGCGAGCCGTTCCGCGTCGAACTGGCCCGCAGCGGCAGGATTTTGGACGTACCCGCCGACCGGTCGACGCTCGACATCCTGCGCGAAACCGTGCCCGGCATCGCTTATTCGTGCCGTCAGGGGTTCTGCGGGACGTGCGAACTGCCGACGGTGACCGGCGACCGCGTCCGGGTCTGCGTCGAACGCGAGCCGGTCACCCTCGATCTCTGAGCTGTCAGGCTTCCTGGGGAATCCAGGAGCCGATCACGGGCTTGAACTCGCGGACGGTCCGCTCCGCGACAACACCTTCGAGGTGATACGGGTCCTTGTCGATGATCTCGAGCAGCGCCGCTTCGTCGGCCGCCTGGTACATCGAGATACCGCCGGAGCCGTCACCCAGCGGGCCGCCGAGCGCGACCACGCCCTGGTCGGCGAGGGCCGACAGGAATTCCCGGTGCCGGGGACGCACGTCCGCCAGCTTCTCCTGCACGTACGTGATCTCCACCAGGAACCAGGCCATCGACATCTCCAAGGTCGCTCCAACAGACGCCCCAGCTTCTCAGGAACCGATCAGGCAGGACTCCCGCCCCACCCGATACGCTGACCTGGCGCCACGCACAGGTTGTGCTTCAAAGGGGTAAATGAACAGGTAGGGGTACATGCTCGAGGGCAATGCGGAACGCAGTGTCGAGGCGACCCTCGGCCATCTGCGCACCATGGACGGACCGGTCACGCCACCGCCGCCTGCGGCACCGCTGACCCTTGAGGATCTCTATCGCCAGCACCGGATGCGGCTCGTCCGGCTGGCCATCCTGCTCGTGGACGAACCGGCGACCGCCGAAGACGTCGTCCAGGAGGCATTCACCGGGCTGCACCGCAACTGGGGGCGCCTGCGCGACGCCGCCGCGGCCGTCGGATATCTGCGCACCGCCGTGGTCAACGGATCACGCAGTGTGCTGCGCCGCCGCAAGACCGCCCGCGAGTACGTCGCGCCGCACGCCGTCAACGCGCGTTCGGCCGAAAGCCTCGCCATGCTGTCGAGTGAACATCAGGCCGTGGTGAGCGCTTTGTCCAAACTGCCCCCTCGCCAGCGCGAGGTTTTGGTCCTCCGTTACTACGGTGGGCTGAGTGAGGCCGAAATCTCCGAGGCCGCCGGGATTTCGAAAGGTACCGTTAAGTCAACCGCCAGCCGGGCGCTGGAGGCACTGCAGAAAGCGATGCAGTCGCCGAACTGACACCCGGCATTGATCTCGAGCGCTGGGTTGTGCCGCCATGCTTGGTCCAGACCAATATATGCTGGGGGGCGTGAGAGGCGCCGGAGATTTCGTGATCGTGGGCGGCCGGGTCGTCGCCCCGGACCGTGTACTCGACGACGGCTGGCTGGCTATCGCCGGCGGCAGGATCGTCCAAGTCGGGTCCGGGACACCCCCGGACATCGATCGCGTCGATGTGGACGGGTGCCTGGTCGTGCCCGGCTTCGTCGACACCCACTGCCACGGCGGTGGGGGCGGATCGTTCTCCAGTGCGAACCCCGAGGAGCTGTTCCGCGCCATCCGCGCGCACCGGCGCCACGGGACCACGACCATGCTCGGCAGTCTGGTCTCGGACCCCGTCCCGGTGCTCAGGGACCAGATCGCGGCCCTGCGTGAGCTGGTCCAAGAGGGTGAACTTGCCGGAATTCACCTTGAAGGACCCTTCATCTCGAAGGCTCGTTGCGGAGCGCACGACCCGGCGACGCTGATCGAGCCGGACACGGCCACGGTCAACGCGCTGCTCGGCGCCGGCCGCGGCGACATCCGGATGGTCACCCTCGCCCCCGAACTGCACGGCGGGATCAAGGCGGTCCGGCAACTGGCCGAATCGGGCGTCATCGCCGCCATCGGGCACACCGACGGCGTCGAGGACCAGATCATCCCCGCGATCGACGCGGGCGCCTCCGTCGCGACCCACCTCTTCAACGCCATGCGGCCCCTCCACCACCGCGAGCCGGGCCCGATCGGCGCCCTCCTCGACGACGAGCGGATCACCGTCGAGCTGATCTGCGACCTCGTCCACGTGCACCCGACCGTGCTGCGGCTCGCCGCGCACCACGCGGGCAAGGGCCGGACGGTGCTCATCACCGACGCCATGTCGGCCACCGACGCCGCCGACGGCAGCTACATCCTCGGCCGTCTCGAGGTCGACGTCCGCGACGGCGTCGCCACCCTCGCCGGGAACGGTTCGCTGGCGGGCAGCACGCTGACCATGGACGCGGCCTTCCGCAACCTGGTCCGCGGCGCGGGCATCGACCTGCTCGACGCCGTCCGCGCGACCTCCGGACGGCCCGCCGAACTGCTCGGCCTCGCCGACCGGACCGGGTCCCTTCGCGCCGGGCTCGCGGCCGACGTCGTCGTGCTCGATCGCGACCTCCGGCCGGTTCGGGTGCTGCGCCAGGGCGAATGGGTCAAGGACGACGCTGCGGCTACATTGAGCGCCACGGCCCCGCTGAGCGGCGCGGTCGAAGGCGGTGTGTCGGTCAGCGACGGGTAGCGGCGAAGGGAGTCCGGATGAGCGAGCCCAAGGACCCGGAGAAACTCCTGGCCGACGCCTTGCGCGCGCAGGCCGTCTTCGCTCCTTCGGCGGAACGCGTCTCCGAATCGACTACGGACAAAACAGTCGAAACGGACACAGAGAGTAGTGTTCCTTCCGGCAAGAACGAACTGCCCCCTCAGTACGGGCTGCTCTCGGGTGCCGGCGCCGACTCGCTCGAACGGGAACGCGTCGCGCTTGAGGACGCCGAAACGGCCAGGCTGGCGGAGCGTCCGACACCGCCTCCAGCGCCTTCGCCGAGCAGCCCGCCCCTGCCCGCGCACTGGGTGCTGCTGCTCGCCGTGCTGCTGGGGCTGGCCGCCGGTTCGGTGATCGGGCTGCTCACGCTGATCTGAGCCGCCTCTCCCGTCGGGTCAAAGCACTCAGCGTCACCCTGTACCGTTTTGGTGTGATCCTGGCGCAGAACAACGTGACGACGATGAGCCTCCTGCCGGAGTGGCTGGACCCGCAGCACCTGCTGAGCGGGCTGACCGTTCCGGTCATCACCGTGCTCTGCCTGATCATCTTCATCGAGAGCAGCATCTTCCCGGTGCTGCCCGGTGACTCACTCCTGTTCACCGCGGGCCTGTTCATCGCGAACGGTTCGATCGAGGCGCCGCTGTGGCTGGTGTGCGTCCTGGTCACCGTCGCCGCACTGATCGGCAACGCGGTCGGCTACGGCCTCGGCCGGAAGGTCGGGCCCTGGCTGTTCCGCAAGCCGGACTCGAAGTTCTTCAACCAGAAGTACGTGGACCAGACCCACGCCTTCCTCGAAAAGCACGGGCCGAAGGCGGTCGTGCTGGCGCGGTTCGTGCCGTTCGTGCGGACGTTCATCACCTGGATCGCCGGCATCGGCAAGATGGACCCGAAGAAGTACTTCACCTACACCGTCATCGGCGGCATCCTGTGGGCCGCCGGGATCACCGCGCTCGGCCACCTGCTCGGCGGCGTCGCGTTCATCCGCGACAACGTCGACGCGATCTTCATCCTGATCGTGCTGGTCTCGGTGGTGCCGATCGTGATCGAGTACCTCAAGGCCCGCCGCGAGAAGAAGCACTCGGCCACCGCGACCGGCCTCGTCGCCGAGACCGCCGAGGACATCACGCAGCAGATCCCGCGCATCCGCGACTGACCTCTCCGACGCGCTATGAACGGTCCGTTACTTGCGAATTTTGCCAGTAACGGACCGTTCATAGCGTTCAGAGGGAGAACATCGAATCGGGGTTGAAGAGGTTCCCCGGATCGAGGGCCCGCTTGATCTGGCGATGCACCTGAAGGCCGACTTCGCCGATCTCCTTGACGAGCCACTCGCGTTTGATCCGGCCGATGCCGTGCTCGCCGGTGACCGTGCCACCCAGCGACAGGCTGACGTCGAGGATCGCGTCGAAGGCCGTCCGCGCGCGGGCGAACTCCTCCTCGGAATCCTGCGCGTAGACGATCGTCGGGTGCATGTTGCCGTCACCCGCGTGGCCGACGACGGCGATCCGCAAGCCCACTTCTTCGCTGATCCGCTCGCAGCCGGCGATCAGTTCGGCGATGCGCGTGCGCGGCACGCAGACGTCGTCGGTCAGCCAGACGCCGTACATCTCCAGCGCGGTGAGCACGACCCGCCGCGCCTGCAGCAGCATCTTGCCCTCTTCGATGTCCTCGGTGGCGTAGGCCAGGTCCGCGCCGCAGTCGACGCAGATCTGTTCCAGCGCGGCGAGTTCCCGGCGCGCGACCTCGCCGCCGGAGTCGGATTGCGCGAGCAGCAAGGCTTTGCAGTCCGAGCTCGTGCCGAGGTCGGTTTTGAGGTAGGCCTCGGCGGCCTTGATCGACGTCGCGTCCATGATCTCCAGCAGCGACGGCACCAGCCCTTCGCGCACCACCCGCGCGACGGCCTCGCCCGCGGCCTCCGTGCTGTTGAAGGCGGCGACGAGGGTGGCGGGCAACTGCGGCAACGGTTTCAGCGCGACGGTCGCCTGCGTGATCACGCCGAGCGTGCCCTCGCTGCCGACGAAGAGCCGCGCGAGGTCATAGCCCGCGACCCCCTTCACGGTGCGGCGCCCGGTCTTCAGCAGTGAGCCGTCGGCGAGCACGACTTCCAGTCCCAGCACGGAGTCCGTGGTGACGCCGTACTTCACGCAGCACAGTCCACCGGCGTTGGTGGACAGGTTCCCGCCGATGGTGCACCAGTCGTAGCTGGACGGATCCGGCGGATAGAACAGGCCGTGCTTCTCCACCGCGTTGCGGAAATCGAGGTTCACCACGCCGGGCTGCACGACGGCCAGCCGGTTGCCTTCGTCGATCTCGACGATCTGGTCGAGTTTGGTCATCACCAGCACCACGCAGCCGTCGATCGCGTTCGCGGCGCCGGACAGACCACTGCCGGCGCCGCGGGGCACGATCGGCACCTCGAACTCCGCGCACGCCTTCACCACGGCCTGCACACCCTCCGTGTCGGACGGCAGCACCACCGCGAGGGGTTTGCCGCTGGCGGCCAGCGGCATCATGTCGCGCGAGTAGGCGTCCGTGACGTCGGTGTCGGTGAGCACCGCGGCGTCGCCGAGATGCTCGCGGAGCCGGGTGACCAGGGCATGGTTGTTCATACCCTCATCGTAGGCGCCATTACGTCCGCACTGCGGAAATTTTTTTCCGATCGAGCAGGATGAACGCCTGAACACCTGTATAGACGAGCACGGCGACACCCGCCCATGCGGTCACGTGCATCCCCTGGGTGAAGGCCTCGCGAGCCGATTCCAGGAGCGCCTGTCCCGCGACGGGGTCGAGCTGTTGCGCGGTGGCGACGGCGCCGCCGAGCGTGTCCCGGGCGGCATCGGCCGTCCCTTCCGGCAGACCGGACCGGTAGACCGCGGTCGCGACACTGCCGAGGATGGCCGTACCGAGCGCGCCGCCCAGCTCGAACCCGGTCTCGGAGATCGCCGACGCGGCCCCGGCCCGCTCGGCCGGAGCGGCCGAGATGACCAGGTCGTTCGTCAGCGTTTCCGACAGGGCCACGCCGCCGCCGAGCAGCGTGAACGACACCACGACGTACGCGAGCCCGCCGCCGGACGACACCTGGGTCAACGCCAGGAATCCGACCGCGGCGACCAGAAGACCGACACTGACCAGCACGGATACCCGGATCCGCTTCGCGAGCCAGGCCGCGAGAAGCGCGCCGGCGACACCGGCGACCGTCGCCGGGAGCATCCACAGCGCGGCGACGACCGGGGTCAGCCCGAGCACCAGCTGCAGGTACTGCGGCACCAGGAACAGCAGGCCGACCATGGCGAACACGCCGAGCATGTTCGTCACCACGGAACCACTGAAGGCCCGGTTGGAGAACAGTTTCAGGTCGAGCATCGGCTCGTCGAGGCTGTTCTGCCTGCGGACGAACACGACACCGAGCGCGAGCCCGATCACCACGCTGACCGCGGCCTTCCAGGTGAAACCGTGTTCGGCGACCAGCTTGATGCCGTAGACCACCGGCAGCATCGCGGCCAGCGACAACAGCGCCGACAACGGGTCGAAGCGGCCCGGCTTCGGGTCACGCGCCTCCGGCAGCAGGAACGGGCCGACGACCAGCAGGATCACCATCACCGGGACGTTGATGAGGAAGACCGAACCCCACCAGAAGTGCTCCAGCAGCCAGCCGCCGAGCACCGGCCCGAGCGCCATCCCGCCGGAGAACCCGGCACTCCAGACCGCGATCGCGGTCCGGCGCTGTTTGGCGTCGACGAAGATGCTGCGGATCAGCGACAGCGTCGACGGCATCAGCGTCGCGCCACCCACACCGAGCAGCGCCCGCGCGATGATCAGCATGAACGCGCTGGTCGAGAAGGCCGCGAGCACCGACGCGGCGCCGAACGCCGCGGCACCCATGAGCAGCAGCTTGCGACGGCCGATGCGGTCGCCGAGCGTGCCCATCAGGACCAGCAGGCCCGCCAGCATGAACGAATAGATGTCGACGATCCACAGCTGCTCCGCACCGGTGGGCGCCAGATCCTCGGACAGGAACGGCAGCGCGAACCCGAGCACCGTCATGTCCACGCTGATCAGCAGCACCGGAAGCACCAGTACCGCCAACGCCGACCACTGCTTGCGCCCCGCCATGGCGCACTCTCCTCATTTAGATAAACCGTCCGGACGGTACAGTTACCGCCCTGATCGAAGGTAAACCGTCCAGACGGTATAGTCAACTGATATGGCGAAGACCTCGGCGAAGGAACACATCCTCGACTCGTACGAGGAGATACTCATCGAACAGGGCCCCGGCGGGGTCACCCTGGAAGCCGTCGCCGCCCGCGCCGGAGTGTCGAAGGGCGGCCTGCTCTACCACTTCGGCTCGAAGGACGCCCTGGTCGAAGGCTTGATGGAGCGTCTCGCCACCCTGTCGGACGAAGACCTCGAACAGGCACGGACGGCGCCGGAAGGCGTCGTTTCCTGGTACCTGCGCACCGCCATCACCGACGTGACCCAGCGCAAGCCGCTGCACCGCACGACCATGGCGACGATCCGGATCATGCTCAACGAGCCGCGGGTCGCCGAGGTCGTCCAGGTCTACAACCAGAAGATCCACGACCTGATCAGCGAGCACGTCGGCGACCCGCTGTCCGCCGAACTGATCATCCTGGTGGGTGACGGCCTCTACCTGCGAGCAGCGCTCGGCCGGGACGACGCGAGCGCCCTGCTCGACCGGATCGACGAGATCAAGGCCCGCCTCCAGCGCAATTAGTCACCTACTTGCGCCGGACAAAGCGGTCTCGCGCGCGCACGTTTCCGCAAGTAGGTGACTAATTGCGGGAGAGGCCGTAGACGCGCTCGATCGGGATGGTGAGCAGAACGCGCTGGTCGGCGACCATGGCGTCGCGGAACTCGGCCCAGTCCGGATGCTCGCCCCGGGCCCGCCGGTAGTGGTCCACCAGCGCGTCGACGGTCGCGTCGTCGGGCGAAGCGGCGGTCGGCGTGAGCACCGCCGGGCCTTCGACGACGACGTAGCCGTCGCCGCTCTCGGTCGAGACATGGAACGTCGCCCGCGGGTCGCGCTGGAGGTTCTTGGTCTTGGCGCGCGGCGCGGTGATCGAGATCAGGATGGCGCCGGCGTCCGCGTCGTAGAGGTAGTTGACGGTCGACAGCTGCGGCCTGCCGTCCCGCTTGATGGTGGCGAGGGTGCCGAAGTTGCGGGCGGCGAGGATCGCGTAGAGCGCGGAGTCGGTCATGTCTCCATCAAAGCAAAAGCGCAGCTCAGGGCGAATCGGACAAACATGCACGAATAAATGTGCTTGCATGCGGCAACTAAAGTGTTGTCCGACACACAACGTCGTTTTCTTCTTGCGAAGCTCTCCCGAGAGGAACATCCTTGCTCTAGGCAACTAGTTGCAGTGACCAAGCAACCGGCGAGAGAGACGGCGATGACACCCACGACACCCGGCACCAGGTCGAAGTCCGACCTCGACCTGGCCGACACCCTCGGGCACGAGCTCGTGCGGCTCGTCCGCCTGGTCAACCGGGCCAAGTCCCAGGTGTCCAAGCAGGGACCGGACGGCATCGAGCGGGCCGCGTACGCGATCCTCTTCTGCCTCATCCACGTCGGCCCCCAGCGGACCAGCAAACTCGCCGAGTTCCTGCACTCCGAGATCTCGACCATCAGCAGGCAGTCGAGCTCTCTCGTCCAGCACGGGCTGGTCGAGCGCCTGGCCGACCCCGAAGACGGCCGCGCCTGCCTGCTCGCACCGACCGCCGAAGGGCATCGGGTGTTCGAGGAGAACCGCAAGCAGCGGAACCAGTGGCTCGCCGAGGTACTCGGCGATTGGTCCGACGACGACCGGAAGACCCTCAACTCGCTGTTCCACCGGCTGAACGACGACCTCGAAAAAACATCTCCACAGTTCGCCGACCCCGCGTCGGCGTCGAAGGCCAAGGGGGCCTGAAGCAATGAGTTCCACCGTAGAAAGTCCACCAGCCGTCGAAGAAGACGGGCCCCGGCTCAGTCACCGTCAGATCGTCACGATCCTGATCGGCCTGATGTCGGGCATGTTCCTGGCGGCGCTCGACCAGACGATCGTGGGCACCTCGATCGTCCGCATCGCGAACGACCTCAACGGGTTCGACCTGCAGGCCTGGATCACCACGGCCTACCTGATCACCTCGACGATCGTCACGCCGATCTACGGCAAGCTGTCCGACATCTACGGGCGCAAGCCGTTCTACATCGCGGCGATCTCGATCTTCCTCATCGGCTCGATCGCCTCGGCGTTCGCGACGTCGATGTACGAACTGGCCGCGTTCCGCGCGATCCAGGGCCTCGGCGCCGGCGGTCTGATGTCGCTGGCGATGACGATCATGGGCGACATCGTGCCGCCTCGGGAACGTGCCCGCTACCAGGGTTACTTCCTCGCCGTGTTCGGTATCTCCACCGTGCTCGGCCCGGTGCTCGGCGGGTTCTTCGCCGACTTCGACAAGCTCGGCAGCGTCTTCGGCTACGACATCGCCGGCTGGCGCTGGGTGTTCCTGATCAACGTGCCGATCGCGATCGTCGCGCTGTTCGTCGTCGCCCGCGTGCTCAACGTGCCGCACCAGCGCCACGACCACAAGATCGACTGGTGGGGCGGGCTCGCGCTCGTCGTCGCCGTGGTGCCGTTCCTGATCGTCGCCGAGCAGGGCAACAAGTGGGGCTGGGGCTCGCAGAACGCGATCGTCTGCTACGTCATCGGCGCCATCGGCGTGGTCGCCTTCATCTTCATCGAGAAGCTGATGAAGGACGCGGCGCTGATCCCGTTGCGGCTGTTCAAGAACTCGACCTTCACGGTCGCGATCGTCGGCGGCATCATCGTCGGTGTCGCGATGTTCGGCGCGATCATGATGATCCCGCAGTACATGCAGGTGGTTCAGGGTTACTCGCCGACCGTGTCGGGGCTGCTGATGATCCCGCTGATGGCGGGCATCATGAGCGGTTCGATCATCTCGGGCCAGATCACCAGCAAGACCGGCCGCTACAAGGTGTTCCCGGTGGTCGGCACGCTGCTGATCGCGGCGGGCGCGTTCTTCTTCGCGCAGGTCGAGTACAACAGCGAGCTGTGGCACCCGCTGGTCGCGGCCGCGATCATCGGTCTCGGCCTCGGTGCCTGCATGCAGACGCTGATCATCGCGGTGCAGAACGCGGGCCCACGCAGCGACATGGGCGTCTCGACCGCTTCGGCGACGTTCTTCCGGCAGATCGGCGGTACCGCGGGTGTCGCGGTGTTCCTGACGATCCTGTTCAACGTCCTGCCGGGCAACATCACCAAGGCGTTCGGCGGCAACGCGCCGACCGGTGAAGGCGCCGCGGCGCTGGGTGACATCACCACGAACACGAGCGGTATCGCGAACCTGCCCGAGGCCATCAAGACCCCGGTGCTGATCGGCTTCACCGAGTCGATCACCACGGTGTTCTACGTGGCGGGCGCGGTCGCGCTGCTGGCGACGCTGGTCCTGATGTTCATGAAGGAGATCCCGCTGCTCGGCGGCTCGGCTCCTTCGGCGGCTTCGGCTCTCGAAGGCGGCGAAGCACTCCTAGAGGAGGACGACGCGCCTGTCGAAACGGCCTCCGAAAAGACGGTCGTGACCGCGCCCGTCGAACCGGGCAAGCACGCGATGACCAACGGGAACGGGGCATACCGGGCCGGATCCGCGCAGATCAGCGGGCATGTCCGCCGGGACGACGCCACGAACGTCGCGGGTGCGGCGCTGACCCTGATCGACCACAACGGCAATCAGGTGGCCAGGACGCACACCAACGAGAACGGCGTCTACTCGTTCGCCGGCATCGTGGGCGGGCGGTACACGCTCGTCGCCAGCGGCCGCTGGTTCCGGCCGATCGCGGCGACACTGACCGCCACCGGGGCAGGCGTGCTGCGCCACGACTTCGAACTGGTCAGCACGATCCTGCTGAGCGGGGTCGCCCGCACCGACGGCGACCGGGTGGTGCCCGACGCGCGGATCACCGTGCTCGACTCCTCGGGCGGCGTCGCCGCCGTGGCGAGGACCGACGCGGAGGGCAACTACACGGTCAGTGACCTGCCCGCCGGGACCTACACGGTGATCGCGAGCGGCTACCCGCCCGCGACCAGCCGGGTGGAACTGCTGGGCGGTGACCAGGCCGAACACGACGTCCGGCTGAGCTACGACCAGGCGCTCGACGAGCTCGTAGAGCACTAGTCCGGCTGAGATGAAGGGGCCTTTCATCGCAAATTTTGCGATGAAAGGCCCCTTCATTGCGCTTGCGGGGTGGGCGCTGGCATGGAGCCGAGCCGATCCCGGACCTTGATCAACAACGGCGGGACCACCACCTCACCTGCCGCGAAGAATGGACCGTTCATGGCGCATCCGCAGTGGTGACCGGGCCGTTGACACCCTCATTCCATGGTTCGGCCGCGTGCGGTTCTCGAAGTACACGTAGGCTCGCGTCGTGACTGAGGTGTACACCGAGGCCGCGGGCATCGGCGTGAGCTGGCTCGACACCGCCGGGCCGGTGCTCGTCTGGGTGATCGTGCTGAGCTTCATCTTCGTGGAGTGCGCGCTGATCATCGGGCTGTTCCTGCCTGGAGACTCCCTGCTGTTCGCGGCCGGGGTCGTCCTCGCGCAGCACGGCTCGGACCTGAACGCGTGGCTGCTGTCGGCCGCCGCGCTGCTCGTCGCGATCCTCGGAAACCAGGTGGGGTATTACATCGGCCGGACGACGGGCACGAAACTGATCGCGCGCCGCGGCGGCAAGGTGCTGAACCGGCACAATCTCGACCGCGCCAGGACGTTCCTGGATCGCAGGGGTTTCTTCGCCATCGTGGCCGCGCGCTGGATCCCGTGGATCCGCACGCTGGCGCCGCTCATCGCGGGGACCGCGCGGATGGATCCGCGCCGGTTCGCGCTCGCGACGGCGCTGGGCGGGCTGCTCTGGGTGCCGACGCTGGTGCTGCTCGGCTACTACGGTGCCGGTCTGCTCGACCAGCTGCCGTGGGTCAAGACGGCGGCGCTGTGGATCAGCATCGCGTTCTTCGTGGTGGGCACGGCCTACGGCGTGATCCGCTACCGCCAGGAGATGCGGCGGCCCGCCGAAGAGACCGAAGAGAGCACGGCCTAGACCTCGGGATCGGCCCAGATCTCCAGCTGGATCCCGTCCGGGTCACGGAACACGATGACCGACGATCCTTCCAAGGTCCGCGATCCCTTCGAAGGCGTGTAGAAGACGCCGTATTCGGAGAGCCGCGCTTCCCATTCGGCCAGTTCCGATCGCGAAGAGACCTTGAACGCCACGTGGTCCAGACCTGTCCGGCGTTCGTCGAATCGCGGCCGCTCGGTGTCCTGGTGCTCGACGAGCACGACCGCGAAACCCTCGCTCGGCGACCTGAGCACGACCTTCCGAAGACCCGTTTCGGGGTCTTCGCGACGTGTGAACTCTTCGAGTTCGAGCACACGGGCGTACCAGGGCACGCTCCGATCCACATCGGTCACGGTGAGTGCCAGGTGGTGCACAGACATGAGCTTGGACATCGGGGATGACCGTCCTGATCAAGAGCTTGGGGGCGCCACCAGGGTGACACAGGCGCCTGTGACGACGAGGTGATCCGCCGACTTCCCACATGAATCGTGATATCCGCCGGGAAACAGTGTTAAAAAGTGGCTGAACCGCACGCGGACCCGATATCACCTCGTGACCGCTCCGTGGTCCCGGATGTCAACGTCCTCCGCCGACGGTCAGCACCGTCCCGGTGGTGTACGACGCGGCCGGGGAAAGCAGCCACAGCACGGCTTCCGCGACTTCGCCGGGTTCGCCCGCCCGTCCCATCGGAATGGTCGGCGCGATCCGCTCCATGCGATCGGGCAATCCCGCCGCGGCGTGCAGTCCGGTGTGGATCATGCCCGGCGCGACGGCGTTGACCCGGACGGATTCTTTCGCCACTTCTTGCGCGACACCGTAGGTCATCGTTTCGACCGCTGCCTTGGTGCCCGCGTAGTGGACCCATTCCCCGGGCGAACCGGTCCGCGCGGCGGTGGAGGACAGCGTCACGATCGCGCCGCCCTCGCCGCCGTACCGGGTGGACATCCGGCGGATTCCCTCGCGGACGCACAGGAAGACACCCGTGATGTTGACATCGACCACGCGACGGACGACGTCGACGTCGTATTCGTCGAAGCGGCCGGGGGTGTTGCCGGTGATGGCCGCGTTCGCGACCACCCCGGCGAGCGGGCCGAGCTCGGCGGCGGCGTCGAACAGGGCCACCACGTCGTCCTCGGACGCCACATCGCCGCGCTGGGTGATCGCCCGGACGCCGTGCTTCCGGACGCGCGAAGCGACGTCTTCGGCCGCTTCGGCGTCACCCGCGTAGTTGACGACGACGTCGTAACCGCGCGCGGCGGCCAGTTCACAGACCGCCGCGCCGATGCCTTTGCTGCCGCCCGTGACGAGGAGAACGCCTGTCATATGGCGAAGTTGACCAGGGGGAGGTTCTCGAGGACCAGGTCCGCCCGGCTGCTGGTGGAGGCGATGAGATCGGCGTTGCGCTGGTCCGAACCGAGCGCGCGGCGACGCGCGTCGACCAGCGAACGGCCGTAGCGGCGGTGCCGTGAGACGAGCCGCTCGATGCGCTCGGGCTCGTCGGGCGCGAGGAACCACGACTCCGCGAGGATCGGCTTCACGCCGCTCCACGGGTCGTCCTGCATGAGCAGGTAGTTCCCTTCGGTGATGACCAGCGGGACGTCCGGCGTGACCGCGACGGCACCGGCGATCGGCTCCTCGATCTCCCGGCGGAATTCGGGCGCGTAGACCGTTTCGCGGCCTTCGGCGAGCCTGCGCAGCAGGTGCACGTACCCGGCGGCGTCGAAGGTGTCCGGCGCGCCCTTGCGCTCCGCCCGCCCGAGCCGTTGCAGTTCCACCTGCGCCAGGTGGAAACCGTCCATCCCGACCACCGCGGCCCTCGTGCCCAGCGCCTTCGCCAGGCCCCAGGCCAGCGTCGTCTTGCCGGACGCGGGGGCGCCGACGATGCCGAGCACGCTGCGCTGTCCCGGCTTCGCCAGCGTCTGAGCCCTGCTCAACAGGTCCTCGAACACCGGAGGCATGGCTGTCATGGCAGTCCTTTCTTCGCGACCGCGGCCGTCCACGACCTCGGTCCTTCATGCCGCACCCGTTCGGCGGCCACCTCGTTGGCGAACTCGATCCAGCCGGGGACGTCCCCTGCGCCCCTGGCGACCGCGTACGCGAAAGCTCCGTGCCACACGTCGCCCGCCCCTAGCGTGTCACGCGCCCGGGTGACAGGAACGGGGATCTCACCGGAGCCGTCCGCCGTCGACCAGCGGACCGGGTCGGCGCCCGCGGTCGTGATGACGACCGGCACGCCGTGTTCGCGCGGATCGTCCCCTCGGTACAGCGAGGAGCAAGCGGCGATGTCGACCAGCGGCAGGAGTTCGGGGAAGACCGGTTTCCAGCTCCCGGCGTCGAGCACCACCGGCACCTTCCGCTCCCTGGCCCAGCGCGCGACCTCCAGCGCCACCTCCGGATGGTGCCCGTCGAGGAGCACACACCCCGGCAATTCGTCACCTACTTGCGGTAGTCGAGCGCGCAACGACCGCAAGTAGGTGACGAATTGCGAGGAGGCATGGGTGTTGCGCGAGACGACGGTGCGCTCGCCGTCGGAGTCACGGACGACGATGGCACTGATCGCGGGTGGATCGGGCCGCTCGGGATCGAGGTCGACGAGGTCGACGCCGTGCGCTTCGAGGTCGGCGCGGGCGAGTGCCGCCAGCGGATGCGCACCGGCGACCGTCAGCAACGTCGCCCCGGCGCCGAGCGCGGCCACGGTCACCGCCGCGTTCGTCGCCGGCCCCCCGGCGGCGACGTCCATCGACAGCGAACGCACCTTTTCGCCCGGCGCCGGGATCTCGGCGACGCGCTGAACCTGGTCGACGGTGCACAGTCCCGCCAGCAGCACTCTCACGGTCACAACCCGGTGTGGACGGCCGAAGCGACCTCTTCGACCTCGCCGTTCTCGCCGATCTTCAGCGCACCTGTGAGCAGGCCGACGACCTGGTTCATGGTGTGCGTCTTCGGTGAGACGACCGCGACGCGCTTGCCGAGGCGGTGCACGTGGATGCGGTCGGCGATGTCGAACACGTGCGGCATGTTGTGGCTGATCAGCACCACCGGCAGGCCGCGTTCGCGGATGCGGTTGATCAGATCCAGGACCTTGCCGGATTCGGCGACGCCGAGCGCGGCGGTGGGCTCGTCCATGATCACCGCCTTGGTGCCGAACGCGGCCGCCCGCGCGACCGCGACGCCCTGGCGTTGTCCGCCGGACAGCGTCTCGACCGGCTGCGTGATGGACTTGATGTTGATGCCGAGTTCGTCGAGGATCCGCTGCGCGTCGGCCCGCATAGTCGCGGTGTCCAGTTTCCTGAACAGCTGCCCGAAGAGGTCCTTACGCCGTTTCTCGCGGCCGAGGAACATGTTCGACGCGATGTCGAGCGCGGGTGCGACGGCGAGATCCTGGTACACCGTCTCGATCCCGTAGTGGCGAGCGTCCAAAGGGGACTTGAAGTGGACGGTCTCACCGTCCACTTTGATCTCGCCGGAATCCGGGATCACCGCGCCCGAAAGGGCTTTGATGAGGCTCGACTTCCCGGCGCCGTTGTCGCCGACGACGGCGAGCACCTCGCCGGGGAACAGTTCGAAGTCGGCACCGTCGATGGCGGTGACCCGGCCGTAGCGTTTGACCAGGCCCCGCGCCGACAACGTGGGTGTCGTCATGACTGCCGCCTCCTCGCGAAACGGTCGACGCAGACAGCGCCGATGAGCAGGGCACCGGTGGCGACGTCCTGGTAGAGCGCGTCCACCCCGAGCTGGGTCAGCCCGGACCGCAGGACCGCGACGACCAGCGCGCCCATCATCGTGCCGAGTACGGAACCCCTGCCGCCGAACAGGCTCGCGCCGCCGAGCACCACCGCGGTGATGGAGTCGAGGTTGCCGAGCTGGAAGGCGTTCGGGTCGGCGTTCGGCACACGGCCGAGCGCCTGCCAGGCGGCGATCCCGACGATCACCCCGGCGACGATGTACACCGAAAGGATCGTGCGGTTGACCTTGATCCCGGACAGCCGCGCGGATTCCGGCGCGTTGCCGACCGCGTAGACGTGCTTGCCCCACGGCGTCCGCGTGAGCGCGTACCAAAGGCCGAGGTACATCAGCAAAGCGAGCGTCATGCCGTAGGTGATCGGGATGCCGCCGAACAGGTACCGGCGGGTGCCGAGCCATTTGAGCAGTTCGTCCGCGACCGGGACGGCCTGGCCGTCGGCGAACAGTTTCGCGGCCGCGGTGAGCACCGTCAGCAGGCCGAGCGTGACGATGAACGGTGGCAGTTTGATCCGGGTGACCAGCGAACCGGTGACCATCCCGATCACCACCGTCGCCACGATTCCCAGCAGCAGCGCCCAGATCCCGGAGACGCCGCCGACCACGAGCTTCGCCATGATCAGCGTCGCGAGCACCATCGCGGCCGCGTTGGCCAGGTCGATGCCCGCGGTCAGGATGATCAGCGTCTGCCCGAGCGCGAGCGTGCCGACCACCAGGGACTGTTGCACCACAAGGGAAAGATTGTCGAGGTCGAGGAAGGTGTCCGTCGACAGGGAGAACACCACGATCGCGACGAGCAGGGCCAGCGCGGGGCCGACAGCCGGTGCGCGCAGGAAGAACTCACCGATGGACGGGCGTTCGTTGCCTTTCAGGGTTGCAGTCGTCACTTCGTCCCCCAGCAGTTCTCGAGGCCCCACTTGGTGTCCTGGCTTTCCACGCCGGGGATCGGTTTGTCGGTGATCACCGCGGATCCGGTGTCGACGAACCCGCTCGGCTTCTTGCCGGTCTTGGCGTATTCGACGGCGGCGAGGACGCCCTGCTCTGCCATCTTCTTGGGGAACTGCATGACCGTGGCGGCGTACTGGCCGTCGCGCACGTTCTTGACGCCTTCGCAGCCGCCGTCGATCGAGCCCATCACGATCTGGTTCACCAAGCCGCGGGCCTGAAGCGCGGCGTACGTGCCGCGGCCCATCGGCTCGTTCATCGTGTAGACGGCGTTGATGTCGGTGGTGCGCTGCAGCAGGTTCTCGACCCCCTGCTGCGCGAGGCTCTGGTCGCCGTTCGCGGGCGTCTTGCCCTTGATCTCCGGCGAAGCGTCGGTCAGCCCGATGCCCTTGAGGAACCCGGTGTGCCGCTGAGTGTCCACTGTGGACCCGGCGGTGCCGTCCACCATGAACAGCTTCGGCGGCTTCCCCGCCAGCGCGGCCTTGACGTACGCGCCTTGCCGTCGTCCGGCCTCGAAGTTGTCCGTGGCGAAGGTGGCGTCGACGGCGGTGTCCGGTTCGGTCGCCGTGTCGAGCGCGATGACCAGCACCCCGGCCTTGCGGGCGCGGTCGATGGCGTCGAGGACTCCGGTCGAGGAACTCGGCGTGATCAGGATGGTGTTCGCACCCTGCTGCATGAGGTTCTCGATGGCCCGGACCTGGCCGTCGTTGTCACCGTCGAACTGGCCGGCGAGCGCGCTGAACTCCGCGCCGTTCGCCTCGGCGGCGGCCTCGGCGGACGCTCTCAGTTCCACGAAGTAGGGATTGGTGTCGGTCTTGGTGACCAGGCCGACCTTGGCCTTGCCACCGCCACCCGCGTTCGAACCGCCACCCCAGTGGCGTTCGACGGTGCACCCGGCCGAAGTCACCGCGAGTGCGGCGGCCATGGCGAGCGCTGAGAGACGTCGCTGTCTCATGGGGGATGCCCTCCGATTCAAGGCTGTCCGTGATGGACCGGAAGGTAGACAGGGTTATGCTCAGTCGCAAGCGTTTGCGCAAACGCTTGCCCCAGACTCTTCGACAGAGCACTTTCCGAGGATAGGTAATGCCGCCGTCTCGCTCGTCCCGTCCCACCCAACGCGACATCGCCGAGCTGGCGGGAGTCTCGATCACCACCGTTTCCCACGTGGTCAACGGGACGAGGGCGGTGGCCGAAGAGACCAAACTGGCCGTCCTCCGCGCGATCGAGCAGACCGGCTACACCGGCGACGCCATCGCCCGTTCGCTGGTGACCGGCGGGACGAGGTCGATCGGCGTCGCGATCTCCCTGGTCGCGAACCCGTACTTCGCCGTCTTGATCCAGGCGATCGAACGCGAGGCCGCACTGGCCGGGTACACGGTCTTGCTCGCGGACACGCACGACACCGTCGACACCGAACGTGAGACCGTGCGGACCCTGCGTTCGCGCCGCGTCGACGGGCTGCTGATCACGCCGTCGCCCGGCGACGGTTCGGTGATCGGCGAACTCGTCTCGCTCGACGTCCCGACCGTGCTCATCGACCGGCTCTCCACCCGCACCGACGTCGACCAGGTCGGCGCCGAGAACATCCAATCGACGTCCGCGCTGACGGCGCATCTGGCGTCGCTCGGGCATCAGCGGATCGGCATGATCAGCGGCACGGCCGGGCTGAGCACCAGCGAAGAGCGGATCCTCGGCTACCGACTGGGGCTCGGCCGTTCGGGTTTGACCTGGTCGGAGGACCTGGTCGCGTGCGGGCAGTCCTCGCAGGCGGGCGGTGCCCTCGCGCTGAGCACGCTGCTCGCGCTGCCCGAGCCGCCGACGGCGCTGGTGGTCGCCAACGACACCATGATGGTCGGCGTGCTGCACGAGTTGCGGCGCCGCGGGCTGCGGGCGGGCGTCGACCTGCCGGTCGTGGTCTACGACGACGTCGAATGGGCCGATCTGGTGGATCCGCCGCTGACCACGATGGCGCAGCCGATCGAGGAGATAGGCACACAGGCGGTGCGCCTCCTGCTGGCCCGGATCAACGAGCCGACCCGCAAGGCCCAGACGATGCGTATTCCGCCTACGCTCCGCCATCGTGCGTCCTGCGGATGCGCTCTCGTTCACTCACATTGATGATTGTTGGGAGACTTTCCGGTCTCGCCGCCGAGCGACGCTCCTTCAGCCGTTACCGTCATTCAGGCTCGGATGAAGGCGTGGAGCGATGACCGCATTGTCCCCGGCGTTACCCCTGTGGGAGGACACCCCTGTCACCCACCGGTTCGGGGTGGCCATGGCGATGCACGCGAACCCGTATTCGGGTGAACTCGTCCGCGCCATCCGCCGCGCCGCACGCCGTCACGGCTGCGAGATCACCCTCGCCGACACCGGTGACAGCGTCGCCGAGGAAGCCGCGGTCATCCGTGCGCTGCGGGCGGACCGCGTCGACGGTGTGCTGCTCGTCCCGGCGGCCGGCGACGAAGCGGTGATCAACGGACTGGTCCGGATGGGCGTGCCGACCGTGCTCGTCGACCGGATGGCCGGCCGCAACGACGTCGACCAGGTCGGCTCCGAGAACATCCAGGCCGTGTGCGCGCTCGTGCGGCACCTCGCCGGGCTGCGGCACCGCAAGATCGGCTTCATCTCGGGCGAAGAGGACATGACCACCTACGAGGAGCGGGCGCTGGGCTACCGGCTCGGCCTCGGCCGCTCCGGCCTCCGGTGGACGTCGCAGCTGGTCGCGTGCGGGCAGTCGACCCCGGGCGGGGCCGCCGCCGCGACCGCGAAACTGCTGGACAGCTGGCCGTCGCCGACCGCGCTCGTGGTGGCGAGCGAGGCGATGATGATCGGCGTCCAGTACGAGGCGCACCGGCTCGGCATCCGGATCGGCCGCGACCTCGCGATCGTCGGCTACGGCGACATGGAGTGGGCGGGGCAGGTGACCCCGGCGGTCACCACGATGGCGCAGCCGATCGAGGAGATCGGGCGCAAGGCCGTCGAACTCCTGCTCGCCCGGATCACCGATCCTGAGCGACGACCCGAATCCGTACGGCTCGCACCGCGCTTCATACACCGTCAGTCGTGCGGCTGCTGAGTCACAACTCGCTGGTCAGAACGCCGCCGCCGGGTGATGATGGCGGAATGACCGACCTGTGGACCGTGCACACCGCCGACCTCGGGGCAGACGTGCTGACCGCGGCACGCGCTCTGCTGGACGACGCTTTCGACAACGATTTCAGCGACCACGACTGGGAGAACGCCCTCGGCGGCATGCACACGCTGGTGTGGGAGAGCGGCGAACTCGTCGGGCACGCGTCACTCGTCCAGCGGCGGCTGACGCACAACGGGCGGGTCCTCCGGACGGGTTATGTCGAGGCGGTCGCCGTCCGGTCGGATCACCGGCGGCGCGGGCACGGCTCCGCGATGATGGACGCGTTGGAGCGGGTCCTGCGGAAGGCGTACGACCTCGGGGCGCTCTCGGCGTCCGACGAGGCTCTGGAGTTCTACGCGTCGCGCGGCTGGCTGCTTTGGCGCGGGACTTCGTCGGCCATGACGCCTTCGGGCGTGGAGCCGACGAAGGAGGAAGACGGGTCGATCCACGTGCTGCCGGTCGGCGTAACCCTCGATCTGGACGGGGAGATCACCTGCGACTGGCGTGCGGGCGACGTCTGGTGACCCTCGCAATCAGTCACCTACTTGCGACACTTCCGTCGTGTTTGCGCCCTGGCGACCCTCGCAAGTAGGTGACTAATTGCGCAGGCGGGCCGCGGCCTCCAGGAGCATCCACGCGCTCACCTGAACGGACAGGTCACGTTCCGGGGCGTCATCCGCGAGAGGCAGCGAAGGCGCCGGAGTCGCCCAGTCGGCGCTGAAGAGCGGGCCGTGCGGCGTCTCGGCCGCACCGGACCAGCAGGCCTCAGCCGACCGGATGACCAGGTCACGCGCGATCCCACTCGGCGACAGCGGCGCCGCGAGCGCCAGGTACCGGGCCAGGATTCCGCCGAACAGGCCGCCGTCGCCGCCTTCCTGCCCTCGGATCACCCCGTTCGGCGCGACGTGTTCCGCGACCGCGCGGATCGTGCGCTCCACTCTGTCCATTTCGGACAGTTCGAGGCAGGCGCCGAGGTAAACCCCTTGGCAGTACGTGAAAATATGCTTGACCAGCTCGCCGCTGCCGACGCGCAGACCGTCCCACACCAATCCGGAATCCGGGTCGACGAGCCGCTCGGTCATCCAGTCGGTCAAACCACGAGCGTGTTGTGTCACCCCTTCGCGGGCGTGGAAGATCGCGGCCGGGCCGTTCGCGGGGGCGTTCTTGAAATCGTCGCCGACCCGCCACCAGATCCCGCCGCCGGCGTCGTCGGTCCAGCCTTCGCGCAGCCGTGAGCTGATCGCCTCCAGCCCGCCGCGGACGTCCAGCCCGAGCTGTCCGACGCGTTGCAGTGCGAGGCCGAGCCAGGCGATGTCGTCGTAGTAGTCGTTGATCCACTTGCCGAAGTTGCGCAACCGCACGGACAGCACGAACCGGTCGATCAGCTTCAACCGATCCGGTGACGGGTCCCGCAACTGCGCGTCGACAAGGGTGTCCAGCAGATGCGCCTGCCACCAGTAATTCCAGTGCCAGTGGACGCGCTGGCCCGT
Source organism: Amycolatopsis sp. NPDC052450 (assembly GCF_044547565.1). Taxonomy (NCBI): domain Bacteria; kingdom Bacillati; phylum Actinomycetota; class Actinomycetes; order Pseudonocardiales; family Pseudonocardiaceae; genus Amycolatopsis; species Amycolatopsis sp. NPDC052450. The sequence goes on from NZ_JBIUAQ010000001.1 coordinate 215,581, forward strand.
CGAGGGCGGCCAGCCGCTGCGACCCAGCACGGTGCCGGGCAGTCCCCAGACACCGCGCAGATGCCGGTCACGGATCGCGCGCTCGGCGGCCGCGGCCCGGTCGGCGAGAGCAGTCATCGCGCCATCATCCCTTGCCCGCTGACATACCGCTCAGTATGTTGGGAGGACTCCCGAACCCGCGAGGTGCTTCATGACCACGGCGCACGTGACCTGCCCGCTCTGCGAAGCCACCTGCGGGCTGGAGGTGACGATCGACGAGAAGAGCCTGGTCACCCGCGTACAGGGTGACCGCGAGGACGTCTTCTCGCAGGGCTACATCTGCCCGAAGGGCGCTTCGCTCGGCGCGCTGCATCACGACCCGGACAGGCTCACCGCGCCACTGGTGAAACGCGACGGCGAGTTCGTCGAAGTCACCTGGGACGAGGCGTTCGCCGAGATCGACCGGCGGCTCCGGCCGATCATCGACGAGTACGGCAAGAACGCCGTCGCGGTGTACTCCGGCAACCCGACGGTGCACAACGCGGCACTGGTGCTCTACGGCCGCGTGTTCTTCAAAGCCTTGGGCACCAAGAACTTCTACACCGCGACCACGGTCGACCAGATGCCGAAGCACTTCTCCTCCGGCTACCTCTTCGGCGACCCGCAGACCATTCCCGTCGCCGACCTCGACCGCACCGGGCACCTGCTCATCCTGGGCGCGAACCCGTTGGTGTCCAACGGAAGCCTGATGACCGCGGCCGACACCAGGGGCAGGCTGCGCGGGATCCAGAAGCGCGGCGGCAAGATCGTCGTCCTCGATCCGCGCCGCACCCGGACCGCCCAGCTCGCCGACGAACACCACGCGATCCGGCCCGGCACCGACGCGCTGTTCCTGTTCGCGCTGGTCAACGTCCTGTTCGCGGAGAACCGGGTCGATCCGGGAGAGCACGTCAACGGCGTCGACGAGGTTCGCGTGCTCGCGGAGCCCTTCACCCCGGAGGCGGTCGCGCCCGCGACCGGGATCGACGCCGCCGAGATCCGCCGCATCGCACTCGAACTCGCGGACGCCGAGCGCGCCGCGGTGTACGGCCGGATGGGGACCACGGCGCAGTCGTTCGGCACCATCGCGAGCTGGCTGGTCGACGTCGTCAACACGCTCACCGGCAACCTCGATCGCGAAGGCGGCGTGATGTTCCCGCTGCCCGCGCTCTGGCGGCCGCGCCGGTCCTCGCCGTTCACCAGCGGCCGCTGGACGAGCCGGGTACGCGGGTATCCCGAGGTGCTCGGCGAACTGCCGGTGGCCACGCTCGCGGACGAGATCGAGACACCCGGCGAGGGCCGGGTGCGGGCGCTGGTGACCATCAGCGGCAACCCGGCGCTGAGCACGCCCAACTCCGCGCGGCTCACGGAAGCGTTGCGGCAACTGGACTTCATGGTCTCGCTCGACGTGTACCTCAACGAGACCACACGGCACGCCGACGTCATCCTGCCCGGCCCGTCACCGCTTGAGCGGCCGCACTACGACGTCGCGCTGTACGCGCTCGCCGTGCGCAACGTAGCGAACTGGACTCCGCCGCCGCTCGAAACGGACCTGCCGCAGGAGTGGGTGACCCTGCTGCGGATGGCCGGGATCGCCGCCGGCCAGGGCCCGGACGTCGACGTCGCCGCCTTCGACACGATGGTCGCCGGCGAAACGGCGCGGCGCACCGGCGTCGACCTGTCGCTCGCCGAAGGCCGCACGGGACCGGCGCGGATGATCGACCTGATGCTGCGCGGCGGACCGTACGGGCTGAAACTGGCGGACCTCGAAGCCGCCCCGCACGGCATCGACCTCGGCGCACTGAAGCCGCGGCTGCCGGAGGTACTCACCACCGCCAGCGGGAAGGTCGAACTGGCCCCGGACGCGATCACGAAGGACGTCCCGCGGCTGCGAGCGGAGCTGGACAAGGCACCGGACGGCGGTCTGCTGCTGATCGGACGACGGCACCTGAGCTCGAACAACTCGTGGATGCACAACCTGACGCCGCTGGTCCGCGGCGGAAACCGGTGCACCGTCCAGGTTCACCCGGACGACGCCTCCCGGCTCGGGCTGACCGACGGCGGGCTCGCGTCGGTGACGTCGCGGGCGGGGAAGCTGGAAGCCCCGGTGGAGGTCACGGCCGACGTCCGGCCCGGCGTGGTGAGCATGCCGCACGGCTGGGGTCACGACGTCGACGGCACGCGCACGCGGGTCGCGGCCGCGCACGCCGGGGTCAACTCGAACCTGGTCGCCGACGAGACCCTGCTCGACGTCCCGTCCGGAACCGCCGTGCTCAACGGCATCCCGGTGGAGGTGACCCCCGTCTAGCCCCCCGCAATTAGTCACCTACTTGCGGCCTGCGACTCGCGCCTGATCGCCTGCGGAAGAGCCGCAAGTAGGTGACTAATTGCGGGGGGTTCGGGTCACCAGGCTTGGGTGAGGTCGGCGTGCTGCCGGATCCAGGCGTGCATGACGATCCCGGCGGCGACGCCGGCGTTGATCGAGCGGGTCGTGCCGAACTGCGCGATCGAGACGACCAGCGCGGCCGTCTTCTGTGCCTCGGCCGACAAGCCCGGCCCTTCCTGGCCGAACAGCAGGACGCAGTCACGCGGCAGTTCGGCGGTCTCGACGGGCTGCGAGCCGGGGGTGTTGTCGACGGCGACGACGGCGAGCCCCTCCGTCGCGGCGAAGGTCAGCAGCCCGTCGACGTCCTCGTGGTGGAGAAGGTGCTGGTAGCGGTCGGTCACCATGGCGCCGCGCCGGTTCCAGCGCCGCCGCCCGACGATGTGCACCGCCGCCGCGGCGAACGCGTTCGCCGTCCGGACCACGGTGCCGATGTTGTGGTCGTGCTGGAAGTTCTCGATCGCCACGTGGAACGGGTGCCGACGGCTGTCCACATCGGACACGATGGCCTCGCGCCGCCAGTAGCGGTACGGGTCGACGACGTTGCGGCGGTCGCCGTTGGCCAGGAGTTCCGGGTCGTAGCGCTCGTCCGAGGGCCACTCGCCCTCCCAAGGTCCGACGCCGACCTCTTCCTTCGCCACCCATTCGGTGGGACCGGCTTCTTCCTCAGTCACTCGGTGATTGTCACTCAGCCCATGCTGACGCGGTGCGCCGGTGCGTCCCCGTCGTGGTGGCGGTGACGCCAGCGCTGGTACGCGCCGATGTAGGAGATGATCACCGTCGCCATCGCGACCACGACGACGATCGGCAGCGACGAGCGCGGGAACACGGTGTCGTACAGGTAGTAGGCGTTGAAGCCGCCGGGCAGGTCGCCGAGACCTTGCTGGTGGCGGAAGTAGTTCTCCGCCGCCGTCAGCGGGCAAGGCCACGGGAAGACGTTGACGAGTACCCCCCATGCGGCGAAGAACACATGCACGAAGATCACCTTCGGCCACCGCCACGCGAGAAAACCACCGAATCCGATGAACAACAGCGCGAAAATGTGCACCGCGACTGTCACGTTCGCCAGGAAACCCGCCACTTCAAGCCCCCTTTCACTCCCCTACCTGCGACGTTACCCCTCTCGCATTGAGAAACGCTCACGAAAAAGCGGGGCATCCTCCTGATCCACGGAGGATGCCCCGTTCGGGACGCTTTACTCAGCGACAGTGGGCGGAGCCGAAGATGGGTCCGAAAGGCGACCTAACGCGTGAATCCGCCCCGGCCGAAGGCCCCGCTATCGCGTTGGCAGGGCGCCTGATCCGCCGTCGAGACGGGGAATGCCCGAGCAGCGCCCTGCCGACGTCGATCGCGGACGCGGGTTCACCGCAGGCGTCAGGACAGACCGAGGTCGTCCTTGTTCAGGATGTAGCGGTATTCGAGGCCTTCCTTCTCGATGGCCTCGCGCGCTCCGGTGTCCCTGTCGACGACGGTCGCGACGCCGACCACGTTCGCGCCGGCCTCGCGCAGCGCCTCGACGGCGGTGAGCACACTGCCGCCGGTGGTCGAGGTGTCCTCGACGGCCAGCACGCGCTGTCCGAGCACCTCGACGCCTTCGATCCGGCGCTGCATGCCGTGTGCCTTGGCGCCCTTGCGGACGACGAACGCGTCGAGCACGACGCCGTCGGTCGCCGCGGAGTGCAGCATGGCCAGCGCCACCGGGTCCGCGCCGAGGGTCAGGCCGCCGGCGGCGACGTAGTCCCAGTCGTGCGTGAGCTGGCGGAGCAGCTTCCCGATGAGCGGGGCGGCCGCGTGATGCAGCGTCGCCCGCCGGAGATCGATGTAGTAGTCGGCTTCCTTGCCAGAGGACAAGGTCACCTTGCCGTGCACGACGGAGAGTTCGCCGACCAGTCTCGCCAGTTCGAGTTTCGCCGCTTGATCAACACCGGGGTACGCCACGGCCGAGAGTCTTACACACGGCTCGCGGCGCACCACCGGGGTGTTTCCCGCAGTGCGCTCAGTCACTGCCGGACGTCGCGGCGTCCACGGCCTGCCCGCGGGTCGCCAGCCAGGCCGGGACCAGGGTCGCCACCAGCGCGAGTGCCGCGGCGAGCCCGATGATGGACAGGTAGATCAGCGGGGAGCCCATCGGCAGCAGGGAATCGGTCGCCACCAGGCAGAACGGGACGATCGAGCCCGCCGCGACGACGGTGCCGAGCACGATCCCGAGCAGCGCGACGAGCCCGCCTTCGTAGCCGGCCATCCGCAGCACCTGCGCCCTGGTGGAGCCGGTGAGCCGCTGGAGACCGAACTCGCGGCGTCGCCGCACCGTCGCCATCACCAGCGTGTTGGCCACCGAGATCACCGTGTAGGCGATGATCATCCCGACCAGCAGGTAGTTCACCCACGCGCCGACGGCCTGGTCCTTCGCGTGCGCCGCGACGAGCGCGTCCCGGTCGCCGACGGACACCGGCTCCCCGGCCGTCGCCTCGCGGAGCCGTTCGGTGAGCGCCGCCGGATCGACGTCCGGGGTGGCGCGGACCAGCATCTGCTGGGCGAGCCCGGCGGTGGTGTGCGGGGCCAGCAGACCGGCCGGGAGCAGCAGGCTCTCGAAACCGGGGCGCTGGCTGGTCACCGCGACGACCTTGACGTCGACCGGGGTACCGTCACCGAGCCGCAGGCTCAGCTTGTCGCCGACACCGCGGCCGAAGTCCTTCGCGAAGACCTCGGGGAGCGCGACGGTCATCCCGGTCAACGCCTTCAGGTCGCCCTGGGTCACCTTGGTGTCGGTGGTCGCGGCCGCGCCGGAGGCGGTGAGACCGATCGCCGGACGGCCCTCGTCGGAGGAGTCGTACGGCTCTTCGAGGAACACGCTGCTGGTGACGTACTCGGACGCTCCGGCGACGCCGGGCACCGCCTGGATCCGCTGGACGAGGTCAGGGGACAGCCCGCCCGCCGCGGCGGCGATCACGGCGTCGGCGCGGACGTCTTCGGTGAACGCCTGGTTCGCCAGCTCCTGCTGGGTGGTCTGCAGGTAGATGTTCGCGGTCGCGATCCCGACGGCGAGCATGATCGGGGTGACCGCGCCCGCCGCCCGGACGATGCCTGCCCGGGTGTTGAGCACGGCGAGGTGCCCGGAGATCCCGCCGAACAGGCGCATCGGCCACTGCAGGATCGCCGTCATCACCTTGGCGACGCCGGGGGTGATCATCGCGACGCCGAGCGCCCAGAGGATCACCGCGGGCCCGGCGGTGCTGGCCGCGATCGGGCCGGTCATCACCGCGACGGTCACGATGGCCAGCGCGGTGCCGCCGCCGAAGCAGAGGGCGGCGAACACGACCCGCGTCGGGGTCAGCCAGCGGCGGGTCACCGCGGCCTCGGCGAGCGCCTCGGTCGGCCGGATCTTCCCGGCGCGGCGGCCGGCGAAGAAGGCGGCGATGAACACCGCGAGCATCGCGGCGCCCGCACCGACGACGGCGGGCAGCCAGCCTTGGTAGAACTGCAGAACCCCGGGCACCACACCGTTTTCGACGAGCTGCCCGAACAGCCACTCGCCGAGCAACGGACCGAGGACGGCGGCGAGCGCGGTGGCGAGCAGGCCGACGGCCAGCGCTTCGCCGAGCACCATGCGCCGGAGCTGGCGCGGGGTCGTGCCGATCGCCCGCATCAGCGCGAGTTCCCGCGAACGCTGCTGGGTGGACAGGCTGAGTGTGCTGGCGACGACGAACATCGCGACCATCACCGAAAGCCCACCGGACACCGCGGCGATGACGATCAGGTTGGTCCCGCTCGAATCGGCCTCGGGGAACTCCGCGACGCCGCGGTCGATCCCGCTCAGGACGTTCGCCCCGGTCGCGACCTCGGCGACCTTCGCCCGCACCGCTTCGGTGTCGGCGCCCGGGTCGGTGAAGACGCCGATGACGTCGGCCTTGCCGGGGTATCCGGAGAGCCGGGCGGCGTCGGCGGCGGAGAAGAACATGGCGGCCTGCGTGATCGAACGCGGCGCACCGGCCACGCCCGACACCCGGAAGCCTTCGATTTCGCCGTGGGCGGCCACGTCGATCCGGTCGCCGGGTTTGAAGCCCGACGTCGACTCGACGACGACCTCACCCGCGGCGGGCGCGACCCCGTCGGCCAGCGTGTACGGGGTCAGCGCGGCGGAGTCCCAAGCGTGGCCGAGGGCGGGCTTCCCGCCCGCCGCGACCGGGAAACTCACTTCACCGACGACGTTCGAGACGCCGGGAACGGACCGCAACCGGGAGACCAGTCCGTCGTCGAGCCGGACACGCTCGGGGAGCCGCGCGTCCTCGAATTTGCGCTTGTCATCGGCGTCGAGGGAGGCGGGATCCGCCTTGGGCAGTGCGAAGGTCTGGCCGCCGGTGACGACGATCGGCGCGGCGGCGAGGCGCTGGGGTTCCGCGTTGCCGCGGATCCCGGTCTCCATCAGGCCTCCGCAGGAGGCGACGATCAGCGCGCCGAAGAAGACGGCGATGAAGGTGCCGATGAAGCCGCCCTTGCGCAGGCGCAGGGTCCGGAAGGCGAGTCGCAGCATCACGCACCCGCCTTGACCTGGCTGCCCCAGGCACCCAGGTGGATCATGCGTTCGGCGACGACGTCCGCCGTCGGCGCGTGCAGTTCGTCCGCGATCCGGCCGTCGGCGAGGAAGATGACGCGGTCGGCGTAGGAGGCGGCCATCGGATCGTGGGTCACCATGATCACCGTCTGGCCGGTGGTCCGGACCGAATCGCGCAGCAGCGCGAGGACCTCGGCGGCGGTGCGGGTGTCGAGCGCGCCGGTCGGCTCGTCGGCGAAGACCACCGCGGGCCGGGTGACCAGCGCCCGCGCGATCGCGACGCGCTGTGCCTGCCCACCGGACAGTTCGCCGGGAAAGTGCTTGCGGCGGCCGGAAAGCCCGACGCGGGTCAGCATCTCCTCGACGACCCGGCGGTCCGGTTTGGCGCCGGCGAGCTGCTGCGGGAGCGTGACGTTCTGCTCGACCGTCAGCGCCGGGAGCAGGTTGAATGCCTGGAAGATGAACCCGACCCGGTCGCGGCGCAGCTTCGTCAGCTTCGCCTCGTTCATCCCGGCCAGTTCCTGCCCGTCGAGTACGACGGACCCCGACGTCGGCCGGTCCAGCCCGGCCGCGCAGTGCAGGAAGGTGCTCTTGCCCGAGCCCGAGGGGCCCATCAGCGCGGTGAAACCGCCGCGCGGGAACGCCAGCGTCACCCCGTCCAGGGCGACGACGCCCTTGCCGTATTCCTTGCGGACGCCGTCGAGCCGGACCGCGTCACCGTTCCACCCAGTGTTCATGGGGAAAACCCTAGGAATTCCCGGCCGGACACACCCTGGTGCGAACGTGCGTCTCCTTGGTGGGGCGGGCCCTACCTCACCGCGCCGGTCCTGGCATCGACGTTGACGTCGTGCTCGATCCCCTTGCCGTCGCGGAGCCCCACCTCCCAGACAAGGGTGCCGTCGGCGGCGTAGTCGACCTCCATCTCGTCGAGGTCGCCCGGCTGACGTTGCTGCGCGGCTTGAAGCGCCTTGACCGCGTCGACACCCGCCTGCTCGACCTTCGCCAAGTCGTCGCTCGGCTTGGCCGTCTGTTGCTTGCCGAGGACCTGGCCGCCGTCCGGGCTCACCCGCACCTTGTGTTCCTGCCCGTGCGACGCGACCTTGATCTCCCACCCGTCGTTCGCGGGCTCCACATCGAACACCCGACCGTCGGGCAAAGCGCCCGCCGCCGTTTGGATCGCCTTCACCGGCTGGGCTTCGACCGGCCCCGGTGCCGCCGGGGCGGGCGCCTGTTCGGTGGAACAGGCGGCCAGCGTCAGCGCCACCGCGATGACAAGAAGTGATGACTTCATGATCCACGCGTACCCGCCCGGCAGGGGCTCGAACCGTCTTCCGCGGGGTGACAATGTGGGGTGATGGTCTCCAACGGACAAGGCTGGCTCCAGATCGGTGAGCTGACGACGGCGTTCGCGCTGTCGGCGGCGATCGGACTGGAACGGCAGCTCAGGGGCAAGAGCGCCGGACTGCGGACGCAGACCATCGTGGGCACCGCGTCCGCGCTGATCCTTTTGGTCGGTAAGTACGGTTTCGGCGATATCCTCGCGACCGGGCAGGTGGTGCTCGACCCGTCCCGGATCGCCGCGCAGATCGTCTCCGGGGTCGGTTTCCTCGGCGCCGGGCTGATCATCACCAGACAGGGCGCGATCCGGGGACTCACCACCGCCGCCGCCGTCTGGGAGACCGCGGCCATCGGCATGGCCGCGGGCGCCGGACTGCTGCTGCTGGCCGTCGTGGTGACGGCCATGCATTTCGTCGTGGTGCTCGGTTTCACCCGGCTGACCGCACGGCTTCCCGGCGGCACGCGCACGACCAGGCTCCGCGTGAGTTACGTGGACGGGCAAGGGGTTCTGCGTGATCTGCTGGCGCTTTGCACCAGCCATCGATGGTCGATCACTTCCCTGCGGATCGCCGACGACCGCGACGGTGAGGTGACGGTGACGCTCGACCTCACCGGTCCCGATGCCACCGCCGCGCCCACCGTGCTCGCCGGGGCAGACGGCGTTCGGTCGATCGAAACTGCGGACGACGACTAGCGTGCCGGCCTCCAGACACGCGAGTTACGTCTTCACGCACGCGAGTTACGTCTTCGCTCCGCCCGCCACCCTCGGGCGAACGGGCTCGCCACCGTAGCCCCAAGGGGTGAAGGCGTCCTTCGCCGCATCGGACACATTCGACCTTCCCCTCAATAACCGTCCTTACCACTCACGAGCCCTAGCGGAACCGGGCGAACCAGGCTAATCGGGCCTGGTGAAAAGTGTCCCTTATGGACAGTGGTAAGGCATCTCGGCGAGTCGGAGCGGGTCGCGAAAGCCACTTTCGCGACGCCTGGGGTCCCGAAAGTGGCTTTCGCGACACCTGGGCTCGAAGACCGCGAACACGACTTGCAGGACAGCGGCTAAGTGCGGCCCTTGCCGCCGAAACCGCCGCCGAGCTTCCGCAGCACCGCGCGCGGCAGCAGCCCCCCGACCGCGACGAGTGCCTTGTACTGCAGGCTCGGCACCGAGATCACCTTGCCGCGGCGCAGATCCGCGAGCGCCTCGTCCACGACCTGATCGACGCCGAGCCAGAACGCCTTCGGCCCGGGTTTGGCCAGTCCGGCCCGCTCGTGGAACTCCGTGGTGGTGAAGCCGGGGCAGAGCGCCATCATGCGGATGTTCTCCGGCAGTGAGGCGGCGATGCCCTCGGTGAACGAGGTGACCCAGTTCTTGCTGGCCGTGTACGTCGAACCGCGGCCGCTGAAGAAGCCCGCGACCGAGCTGACGTTGATGATCGCGCCCTCGCCGCGGTCGATCATCCCCGGCAGCGCCGCGCGGGTGAGCCGCAGGACGGCGGTGACGTTGACGTCGAGCTGGCGTTGCAGCGCGTCCGGCGGGATGGTCCAGAAATCGCCGTTGAGCCCGAAGCCCGCGTTGTTCACCAGTAGGTCCACCGGCTCTTCGGCCAGCCGCGTCTCGACCAGCGCACGTCCGTCCACTTCGGACAGGTCGGCGGGCAGGACGACGACGTCGACGCCGTGCGCATCGACCAGTTCGGCGGCGAAGCTCTCCAGCCGGTCGACGTCGCGGGCGACGAGCACGAGGTCGTACGCCTCGGCGGCGAGCCTGCGCGCGAACTGCGCGCCGATGCCGGCGGTGGCGCCGGTGATCAGTGCGGTCGGTGTCATGCCCTGAACCTACTCCCCGGTCGGGTTCGGTGGAGAGTGCCTGAAGGGGCGAGTGTGGGGGTCACCCACCGTGGGGATTTGACGTGCAATCGCTCAAGTCGGGAAGTATCGTCCGCCCCCATGGGGAAGCACAGCAGGCGCAAGCCGAGCTACCTGCCCAAAGTCGCGGCCGGCGCGGCGCCACTGGCCTTGTTGTTCGCCGGTCCGGCCGGCGCACTCGCCGCCCAGACCGATCCGTCGATCCCGCTTCCACTCGATCACCAGCGCGAAGACACCCTCGATCGCGGTGTCGGCTTCACCAGCGAAGGCGACACATCCGTCTTTCGCGGTTTCCTGACCAACACCGAGCGGGACGTCTTCAGCAAGGACGTCGGCGACGTCAAAGCCGTCGCGGACGTCCGCCGGTCGGTGAGCGAGACCGTCGAGACCCGCGAAGGTGTCACGGCCAGTCCGGACAAGGTCGGCGTGCTCGCCGCCGCGAAGACCGCCGAAGCCGTCAAGCAAGGCCAGCGGGAAGCGGTGAAGCTAGACCGCTACGGCAGTGTCGTCGCCGGGAACGAGACGGAGCTCGAGCGGACCGGCACCCGGTTGACCGAGGCCGCGCTCGACCCGCGCACCGGCGTCCCCACCCTTGTTTCCGAGGACAGCCGCGGTCTCCGCGCGGCCGAGGGGACCTATCACGCCGTCCGGCCGCTGCCCGGGGTCGGCGTGATCAACGAGACGGAACAGCACGCCGGCGGCGGCCTCGACCGGGCCATGCGGCTCGACGGCGGTTTCTCCGGCGACCTCGGCGGCGTGCTGGAGGCCGGCCGGTCTTCCGGGCACGCCGTCGACGTCGGCGAACTCGCCGCCGTCGGGACGACGTCGGCGCAGCACGGCAACGGCCGGTTCAAGGGTCTCCTGCCGCTGGACGTCGGCTCCGGCACCGGCTTCGGCCAGGAACACGCTCTCGGCGGCACCATCGGCCCGTCGTCCGGGCTGGTGACCACCGGACAGGACCTGGAGCTGGCACAGCACGGCGCCGGGATCACCGGCGCCGGTTCGCACCGGATCAGCGGAGAGCTCGGCATCGGCGACGTGGCGTCCGCCCGCGGAACCACGACGACGACCTTGCGCGGGGCCCTGCCGACCACCGATCCCGCACAGGCGGGTCGGGTGACGCAGTCCGGGACGCTGGATCTGACCGTGCTCGGTCAGTCGTGGCACACCGGCGCGACCGCCGGAGCGCTCCCGTTGGAACTCGAGCGGGCCTAGCGCCTAGTTCTGCGGCTCGATGTCGTCGGCGGCCTCGGCCTGCCAGTGGCGGCCCGGGGTCGAGGCGTTGTCGTACTCCTCGTCGAACGGGTCCACGATGTCGGCGATCTCGCCGAGGTCGCGCAGCAGCCGCTCGAGCCGCGACGGCCCGGCGTTCGGGGCGACGCTCGCGAGCACCCACTCGTTCTCCAGCCACGCCACGCCGACGTCGCCGCCGAGCGAGTCCGCCGCGTCGACGAGGTCCTGCGTGATCACCTTGCGGGCGCCCTCGGAATCGTCGGCGAAGGCGTAGCGCTGGCCGATCGGGCCGAGCATCTCGGGCATGTCCTGGCGCTGGAACGGCACGCTGGACAGCCACATCTCCAGCGGCACCTCGTGCACACGGTTGCACCGGACGGCGACCACGACCGCCGGGATCTGGCCCTCGGTCTCGATGTCGAAGATGAAGACCGGGCGCCGCCCGTCGGAAGTGAAGGTGGACCCGGCCACGACGTTGACCGCCAACTGCGCGCCGAAGTACCCGATCGCGCCGTTGGACCACTGCCGCGGCAGCCGCTCGTCCTCTTCGACGAACTGCCAGCCGCGCAGCTCGGCCCAGCGCATTCGCTCGCGATTGCGCGAGCCCTCCTTCGCCCGGTCGGCCGCGAGCAGCGCCAGCCCCGCCACCAAGGCGACGGCGGCGATGACGAACCAGATCCACGCCGGAATACCCACGCCGGTCAGGGTATCCCCCTGCCCGCACCGGATGTGATCGCCGGGCGCCGTGTCGCGCCACCCCTTTCGGTGCCGTGCCCCGAAGACCGGCCGAAACGTCGACAAATCGCTGTGTCGCCAATGCAATGAAGGGGCCTTTCATCGCAAATTTTGCAATGAAAGGCCCCTTCATCTCAGTCGACCGGCGTCAGTCCACCCGGGTGACCGTGAGCGCGTCCGACGCCTCCTGTGCCGGGATGTCGACCCGGACCGTGTCGCCGTCCCGGATCTCACCGGCCAGCAGCTGTTTCGCCAGCTTGTCGCCGATCGCCGACTGCACCAGCCGCCGCAGCGGCCGCGCGCCGTAGATCGGGTCGAACCCGTTCAGCGCGAGCCACTCGCGTGCCCCGGCGGTGACGTCGAGCGTCAGGCGGCGCCGCGAAAGCCGGGTGGCGAGCCGATCGATCTGGATGTCCACAATGGACGTCAGCTCGTCGGTGCCGAGAGCGTGGAAGACCACGATGTCGTCCAGCCGGTTCAGGAACTCCGGTTTGAACTGCCGCTGCACCACCGACATCACCGCGTCGTTGCGCTGACGCTCGTCGAGCGCCGGGTCGGCGATGGCCTGCGAACCCAGGTTCGAGGTCAGCACCAGGATCGTGTTGCGGAAGTCCACCGTGCGACCCTGGCCGTCGGTGAGCCGTCCGTCGTCGAGCACCTGCAGGAGCACGTCGAACACGTCCGGGTGCGCCTTCTCGACCTCGTCCAGCAGCACCACCGAATACGGCCGCCTGCGCACCGACTCGGTCAGCTGCCCGCCCTGGTCGTAGCCGACGTAGCCCGGAGGCGCCCCGACCAGGCGCGCCACCGAATGCTTCTCGGCGTACTCGCTCATGTCGATCCGCAGCATCGCGCGCTCGTCGTCGAACAGGAACTCCGCCAGCGCCTTCGCCAGCTCGGTCTTGCCGACGCCGGTCGGGCCGAGGAACAGGAACGAACCGGTCGGCCGGTCGGGGTCGGCGACGCCCGCCCGGGTGCGGCGCACCGCGTCCGAGACGACCTGCACGGCCTCCTTCTGCCCGACGACACGCTTGCCGAGCTCCTCCTCCATCCGGAGCAGCTTGCCCGTCTCGCCCTCCAGCAGCCGTCCGGCCGGGATACCGGTCCACGCGCTGACCACGTCCGCGACGTCGTCCGCGCCGACCTCCTCCTTGAGCATGACGTTCTGCTGGCTGACCTCGCTGGCGGCGATCGCGGCCTCGAACTCCTTCTCCAGCGCGGGAATCCGGCCGTAGCGGAGTTCGGCGGCCTTGCCGAGGTCGCCGTCGCGTTCGGCGCGTTCGGACTCGCCACGCAGCTGCTCCAGCTGCCCCTTGAGGTCGCGGACGCGTTCGATCGAGCCCTTCTCGTTCTGCCAGCGCGCCGTCAGCGCGGTCAGCGTCTCGCGCTTTTCGGCCAGCTCCGAGCGCAGCACGGCGAGCCGGTCCTTGGAGGCGGCGTCGTCCTCTTTGGACAGTGCCATCTCCTCGATCTCCATCCGCCGCACGGCGCGCTCCACCTCGTCGATCTCGACGGGCCGCGAGTCGATCTCCATGCGGAGCTTCGACGCCGCCTCGTCGACCAGGTCGATCGCCTTGTCCGGCAGGAACCGGGCGGTGATGTAGCGGTCGGACAGGGTCGCGGCGGCGACCAGCGCGGCGTCGGTGATGCGCACCCCGTGGTGCACCTCGTACCGCTCCTTGAGCCCGCGCAGGATGCCGATGGTGTCCTCTGTGGACGGTTCGCCGACCAGCACCTGCTGGAAGCGCCGCTCCAGCGCGGCGTCCTTCTCGATGTGCTGCCGGTACTCGTCGAGCGTGGTCGCGCCGACCATCCGCAGCTCACCGCGGGCGAGCATCGGCTTGATCATGTTGCCCGCGTCCATCGCGCCTTCGCCGGTCGCGCCGGCGCCGACGATGGTGTGCAGCTCGTCGATGAAGGTGACGACCTCGCCCGCGGAGTCGGTGATCTCCTTGAGCACGGCCTTCAGCCGCTCCTCGAACTCGCCGCGGAACTTGGCCCCGGCGACCATCGAGCCGAGGTCCAGCGCCACCACTCGCTTGCCGCGCAGCGATTCCGGCACGTCACCGGCGACGATGCGCTGGGCGAGCCCTTCGACGATGGCCGTCTTGCCGACGCCGGGTTCGCCGATGAGCACCGGGTTGTTCTTGGTGCGGCGCGAGAGCACCTGCACCACGCGGCGGATCTCGGTGTCGCGGCCGATCACCGGGTCCAGCTCGCCGGCGCGGGCGCGTTCGGTCAGGTCGACGCCGTACTTCTCCAGCGCTTTGAAGGTGCTCTCCGGATCCGGGCTGGTGATCCGCGCGGAGCCACGCACCTTGGCGAACGCCTCGCGCAACGCGTCCGGGGTGGCGCCGTGCCGTTTGAGCAGGTCGGCCACCGGGCCGCCCTCGGTGGCGAGGCCGACGAGGAGGTGCTCCGTCGAGACGTACTCGTCACCGAGTTCGGTCGCGAGCTTCTGCGCGTGCGTCAGCGCCTTGACCGCGTGCGCGTCGAACTGCGGGCTCGACACGGTCGCGCCGGTCGCCGACGGCAGCGCCGCGATCAGCGGCTCCAGCTCCTTGTGCACCTGCTCCGGATCGGCCCCGACCGCGGTCAGCAGCGGTGCGGTGAGCCCCTCACCCTGCGCCAGCAGGGCGCCGAGCAGATGCGCGGCCGCCACGTGCGGGTTGCCGGCCATCGTGGCCGCCTGCGCCGCCGACGAGATCGCCTGCTGGGTCTTCGTGGTCGGGTTGAAAGCGTCCATCCCTCACCTCGTACTAGGTCCTGCGAAAGTCCGTCGACCGGTACAACGTCAGCAAAGTTGAGTCTGTTCCGCTCAACTTGAGAAAAAGTTCAGCCTCCGGTCGGCGAGACGGCCTCCGCGGGCAGACGCGGGCCTACCCGGCCGAGGCCGACGACGGCCGTGCAGGCGCACGCGGCCACGAGCACCCACGGGATCCAGACTGCCACGGAGAACAGCGCGACGACGGCCGGAGCGATCACCGCGGCGAGCGTGAACGCGTATTGGAACGCCGCCAGATACCGGCCTCGCGCCTCCGGCGGTGCCGCGGCTTCGGCCAGCGCCCCGGAGCGCGGGCCGAACGCGAGATCGCCGGCGGCCAGCACGAGGGTCGCGCCGAGCAGGTAAACCGGCTGGAAGACCTTCGGCACGAACACCACGAGGAGACACGCCAGGCACCACACCACGAACAACGCCGAGCCCGCGCGCATCGCGGCGATCCGGGTCAGGTTCCTGGTGAGCCGCAACCCGACGACTCCACCCAGACTGGTGACGACGGTGAGCAGCGCGATGATCGCGCCGGGAAGCCACCGCGGGCCATGCAAGGCGTTGAAGATGTACACCGGCATCCCGATGAGGAAGAAGTCCATCGTGAGCGCGAAGAGTCCGCTGAACACGATGAGCGCCAGGTACGGGCGGTTCCGCCAGACCCGCGCGGGCCCGGCGAGCCGGGGCAGGTGCCGCGGGGCCGGCGCGACCAGCGTCGCGAGGATGGCCGCGGCGACGATGAAGGTCGCGACGTCGACCATCACGGCGACGTACAGGCCGTCTCGCCCGACCCACACCAGCAGTCCGGCCGCCGCGAGCCCGCCCAGCCCGAAGCCCGCGGAGCGAACCATCGCGGCTTCGGCGAACGGCCGGTCCTTCGGCCCTTCGCCCGCGACGTCGGCGATGAGCGAGAACTGCGAGCTGTAGAACAACTGCTGCCCCGCCGCGAGCATGACGGACGCGCCGACGACCCCGGCGAAACCGTCGGCCAGCAGGAAAGCGCTCGCACCGGCGGCCTGCAGGACATGGGAGCAGATCATCACCGTCCGCGGGCCGATCAGGTCGACGAGGCGCCCGGCGAGCGCGGGGACGAGTAGACCGGCGAACGCACCGAGAGTGACGGCGACCCCCGCCTGGGCGAGGGGCAAACCCACCACACGGTTGACGAAGACCAGCCCGAGCGGAAGGAAAAGTCCCGAGCCGAAGTTGTCGATTCCCAAGGCGACCAGCAACGCGACCCTGCTCCGCACAACATCGACGCTACCGGCGTGACAGCCAGGCGAAAGGTCCGTTCAGTCAAGACCGGCGGGTAGTAACGGCACCCGTCAAACGTCGCACGTCTGTGCCGACAAGGCGGTGCGAAGGTCGGCGTTCATCTCGGCGAGGCGAGTGGTCAGGCCGAGGACCTTTTCGTCGTCCCAGTCACCGAGCGCACGCTCCATGAACTCCAGATAACCGGCCCGCCTGCGGCCCAGTTCCTCGCGTCCGCGTTCGGAGATGCTGATGATCGACGCGCGGCCGTCCTCCGGCGCGGGACGGCGGTCGACCATCCCCGCCGCGGACAGCTGGGAGATTTGACGGCTTACGACGGAAAGATCCACAAAGCGTCGTTTGGCCAATTCCGAAGGGCGCGCCTCGCCGTGCTTCGCCAGGTCCGACAACAGCATCGCGGCCGCCGGATGCAGACCGGGCTCGTCCTGCCAGGCCTGCATGATCCACGCGTGCTGCAGCTGGGAGGCGGCCTTCAACTCACGCATCAGCTCGACCCTGGCGTCGTCTGCGGAGCTCATCGGTGCCTCCCGGCTACTTGTACAGTACAACTTTATTCGGCGACGCTTGCGTAAGACAACTGTTTACCTCGTGAGATCCCCCACTGCGGGCCGGTTTCGAGTACACCCGTCCGGAGCAACGATGCAGGCAAAAGGGCTCTAGGCGGCTAGTCTCGCGAGCGAGCCGGAACCAGCCGACCGGCCGAAAGCCACTGACCGGAGAGGTGAATGACCCGTGAATTCTTCTCCAGTGGACCTTCGTTCGTGAACCTGGGGACCTGTCTTCCGGTATGCGCTTCCCGATCAGCGACTCCCAGCCCGTGACGGCCGACGCGGTCAGTCCGGTGCCGCGTTCCTCGGCACCGAGGGAAGCCCCGCCCGCGGTCACCGCGATGGTGCGGCTCATCCGGGACACCTGGGCGAAGTCGGAACCCTTCATCCCGGAGATCTCGCAGTTCTTCTACGGGATGTTGTTCACCCTCGCGCCGGCCACCCGCGACTTCTTCCCGATCAACATGGAGGTCCAGCGCGGCAGGCTGGTGCGCGCGCTGGTCCACATCGTGCAGATGGTCGACCGGCCGGACGACCTGGTGCCGTTCCTGACCCAGCTCGGCCGCGACCACCGCAAGTTCGGCGTCATCCCCCGGCATTACGAGGCCGTCGGCACCGCGCTGCTCGCCGCGCTCAAGAACCACCTGGGTCCGGACTGGACACCGGAGGTCGAGCGGGCCTGGGCGGAGGCGTTCACCATCGTCGCCCGCGCCATGCAGGAGGCCGCCGCGGCCGACGTCAACCCGGCGTCCTGGTCGGCGACCGTACTCGAACACCGGCGGCTCACCTGGGATCTCGCCCTGGTCCGCGTCCAGCCCGAATTCCCGGTGCCGTACCAGCCCGGTCAGTACATGAGCGTCGAAGTCCCGCAGCGGCCGAGGCTCTGGCGCTATCTGTCGCCGGCGAACGCGCCGCGCGAAGACGGCGGCATCGAGTTCCACGTGCGCGCGGTCGACGGCGGCTGGGTGTCCCGCGCGATCGTGAGCCACACGCAGCCGGGCGACGTCTGGCGGCTCGGGCCGCCGCTCGGCAGGCTTTCGGTCGACCGCACCGACGGCCGCGGCGTCCTGATGATCGCGGGCGGCACCGGCATCGCGCCGCTGCGCGCCATCCTGGACGACCTCGCGCAATGGGGCGAGAACCCGAAGGTCCAGTTGTTCTACGGCGGACCGTCGCGTGAGGACCTTTACGACCTCGACGAGTTGCGCGCCCTCGCGTCCACCAACCCCTGGCTCACCGTGACCCCGGTGGTCGAACACGGTGACGAAGCCCCCGGCTGCGTCCAGGGCACGCTCGCGGAAGCCGTTACCCAGAACGGATCCTGGCCGGGGCACCGCATCCTCGTCTCCGGTTCGCCCGCGATGATCCGGGCGACGGTGTCCCGGATGCTGGTCGCGGGCAGCGCGCTCGACCAGATCGCGTACGACCCCTTCACCATCGACTAGGCACTGTCGAAACCGATTCCACAATGGTGGATCAGTCGCCGGGTTCGTGTCGTTACGTGACGCGGTAATCACGGAGAAAAAGCCACCCGATCGGCGGATCACGCCACCCCGTCGAACTGGCGAAAACCACTGGTGAACAAGGGAAAACCAGCCTGCTTGATCACCTTTACTTAGTGCCAGACGGTGTTGACCGCGCGTATATCGTTTGCTCCGTTCGAGCGGGAAACAACCATTCGCGGATCCTTTTGCGACTTCCGGGCATACAGTCTGGAACCCTCGGGGGAAACACGAGCAAGATGACATCGGGTCTGGAGAATATGCCCGATCCAACTGGAGAAAATCGTTCACCCATGACTGCCGAAACAGTGAAATACGAGCATCCACCGAGTTCGTCGAGATCCTCACCGATTCCCGTTCCGCCCCTGGTCGAAACACCCGCGGCGGACAAGACCGTCCGGATGGCCAAGCTCATCCGGGAAAGTTTCGCCGCCGTCGAAACGAAGGCAGAGGAGCTGTCCCAGTACTTTTACGGGGCGCTCTTCACCGTCGCGCCGGACGCGCGGGCGTTGTTCCCGATCAACATGGCCACCCAGCGAAATCGTTTACTGCGCGCGCTCGTCTACGTCGTGCAGATGGTGGACCGGCCGGACGAGCTGGCCACTTTCCTCGGCCAGCTCGGCCGGGACCACCGGAAGTTCGACGTCCTCGGCCGCCATTACGACGCCGTCGGTGTCGCGCTGATCGCCGCGCTGAAAAGATTCCTGAAGGACGATTGGACGCCCGAGGTGGAAGACGCCTGGGTCACCGCCTACAGCGTCATTTCGAAGAGCATGCGCGAGGCCGCGGGCAAGGAGGTCGGGCCCGCGTGGTGGAAGGCGACCGTCGTCGGGCACCGGCTCGCCTCCCGCGACGTCGCCGTCATCAAGGTGCGCACGGATCAGCCGCTCCCGTACCGGGCCGGCGGCTACGTCAGCGTCGAAGTCCCGCAGCGCCCGCGGATGTGGCGCTACTTCTCGCCTGCCACCGCGCCGCACGACGACGGGACGATGGAGTTCCACGTGCACGCCGTGCGCGGCGGCTGGGTCTCGCGCGCGATCGTCCACCACACCCGGCCCGGCGACGTCTGGCGGATCGGCCCGTCGCTCGGTGCGCTTTCGGTGCACCACACGGAAAGCCGTCCGCTGCTGATGATCGGCGGCGGCACCGGGCTCGCGCCGCTGCTCGCCCTGCTCGACGACATGTCGCGCTGGAGGAACAACCCGCCGGTGCACCTGTTCTTCGGTGGCCGGAAGCCGGAAGACCTCTACGCCCTCGACGAGCTCCGCGGGCTGACCGTCACCTGCCCTTGGCTGACGGTGACCCCGGTGACCGAGGAAGGCACCATCACCGGCGGTGACCGCGGCACGCTGGCCACGGCGGTCACGCAGCGCGGCAGCTGGAAGGACCGCGACATCTACGTCGCCGGGTCGCCTTCGATGATCCGCGCGACGATCGCGAAACTGCTCGCCGCAGGCACGGACCTGGCCCGGATCAAGTACGACCCCTTCACCCTGGACTGAGCCGGCACTCCGTTCGTATTAGGCCGATCGGCTGTTCCACTTGGGCTCGACGCAGCAGTAGGTCAGTGAATCATTGACCGCGGTCACCGGCGGATTTATGGTCTAGACCACATTGCTCCCCCTCACGGGAACACCGTCGTTCCATCCCCCAGGAGCCGGCATGACCGTCAAACGCAAGCTCGTGGCAGCCGCCGCCGGTGCGATCCTCGCCCCGATCGCCATCGTCGCCATCCCCCAGGCGGCCAGTGCCCACGGCTACGTGCTGTCCCCGCCCAGCCGCCAGGCGAACTGCGCCCAGGGCAAGGTTTCCGGCTGCGGTGCCATCGTCTACGAACCCCAGAGCGTCGAAGGCCCCAAGGGGCTCCGCAGCTGCAACGGCGGCGTTCCCGGATTCGCCGAACTCAACGACGAATCGAAGCCGTGGCCCGCCGCCTCGGTCGGCAACAGCGTGACCTTCAACTGGAAGTTCACCGCCTACCACCGGACCACGAACTACGAGTACTACATCGGTGGCACCAAGATCGCCGACATCAGCGGGAACAACTCCGCGCCGAAGGACCCGACGTCGCACACCGTGAGCCTGAACGGCTTCAGCGGCCGCCAGAAGGTGCTCGCCATCTGGAACATCGCGGACACGCCGATGGCCTTCTACAGCTGCATCGACCTGCAGATCGGCGGCGGCAACCCGCCCACCACGAGCAACCCGCCGACCACCGGCAACCCGCCCACGACGTCGAACCCGCCGACCAGCACCAGCAACCCGCCCGCCGGCGGCACCTGGGCGGCCGGGACGGCCTACGCGGTCGGCAGCACGGCGACCTACGGCGGCGCGACCTATCGCTGCCAGCTGGCGCACACCGCGCTCCAGGGCTGGGAACCGCCGAACACCCCCGCACTGTGGACCCGGCAGTGAAGCTGGCCCTCGTTCTCGTCGCCGGTCTCGTGGCCCTCGCGGGCTGCGGGACCGGTGATGGCTCACCGACCACCGCCGGCGGCCCGATCTCCCCGGTCCCCCAGTCCGCCGCCGCGGCGTCCGCCGAGTACAACGACGCCGACGTGATGTTCCTGCAGATGATGATCGCCCACAACAACCAGGGCGTGGAGATCGTCAAGCTGGTGAAGGCCAAGCAGGCGCAGAAGCAGGAGCTCAAGGATCTCGCGGCCGCCATCGAGGCGACGCAGCAGACCGAGAGCATCGAAATGCGGAACTGGCTCAAGGGCTGGGGCAAACCCGAGACCGGTTCGGCGGATCCGCACGCGCACCACCATCACGGTGGCGACGGGCTCACGGACAAGGGGTTGCTCGAAGCACTGTCCAAAAAGGATGGTTCGGAGTTCACCCTCGACTTCGCCGACATCTTCGTCGCGCACCAGCACAACGGGGTCGCGCTGGCGAGGACCGAGCTGAAGGACGGCAAGAACCCGCAGGCGAAGGCGCTGGCGCAGCGGATCATGGACTCGCGCACCGGCGAGGTCCAGCAGATCCGGACCCTGGTCCCCGGCCAATAACGCAATCAGTCACCTACTTGCGCCGGATTTCCGGGCAAGTAGGTGACTAATTGCGGCGTTTGGGCTTCCAGACGACCAGGGCCGTCTGCTGCCGCAGCGGGACGAGGTCCTTGCGGTAGGAGGCGTGCACGGCCGCGGCCGTCTGTTCGGCGGTGAGGTACGCCGCCGTGAGCTCTTCGGTCAGTTCGGCGATGCGCGCACGGAGGGCGTCGACCTGGTTTTCCAGCTCGATGATCCGCTTGATGCCCGCGAGGTTGACACCGTCCTCTTGGGACAGTCGCTGCACTTCGCGCAACAACGCGATGTCCCGCATCGAGTAACGCCGTCCACCGCCGGAGGTCCGGCCCGGCGACACGAGACCCTGGCGGTCGTAGGACCGCAGGGTCTGCGCGTGCAGGCCGGACAGCTGCGCCGCCACCGAAATGACGAACACCGGCGTGTCCTCGTCCGCCCCGTGCGGCAACCCGCCGAACATCGCGCTCACCTGCCTTCGAGAAGTTCGGTGATCTCCGGTCGTGGATCGTGGTCGGCCATGGCCTCGGCGTAGGCCTCCAGCGCTTCACGCGCCTTGTCGTCCAATTTGGCCGGGATGGCCGCCTGCAGGGTGACCAGCAGGTCGCCCTGCGAGCCGTCACGCTTCGCGATTCCCTTGCCGCGCACGCGAAGCACCCGGCCGCTCGCCGTACCTTGCGGCACCTTCAGCGAGACCTTGCCCTCGAGCGTCGGCACGGTGATCGTGCCGCCGAGGGCCAGTTCCGCGAAGGACACCGGCACGGCGATCGTCAGGTCGAGGCCCTGGCGCCCGAACAACGCGTGCGGTGCGACGTGCACGCGGACGTACAGATCGCCCGGCTGCGCGCCGCCTCGGCCCGGTTCGCCCTGGCCCGCCAGGCGGATCCGCTGGTCGTCGGCGACGCCCGGCGGGATCCGCACGGTCAGCGTGCGGGTGCGGGTGCTGATTCCCTCGCCCGCGCATTCCGGGCAGGGGTCGTCGATGATCGTGCCGCGGCCGCGGCAGTCGCGGCACGGCTCGGAGAACGCGAACGCGCCCTGGCTCCGGCTGACCAGCCCGCTGCCCTGGCAGGTCGAACACGTCCTCGGGGAAGTCCCCGGCTTCGCGCCGTTCCCGCCGCAGGTGGAGCACGTCGCCGGACTCGACAGCCTCAGCGGCAGGGTCGCGCCCTTGACCGCCTCGGTGAAGTCGATCCGGACGTCGGTCTCCACGTCCGAGCCGCGCTGCGGCCGGTTCGCGGTGGCACCGGGCGCCCCACCGCGGCGGCCGAAGAGACCGCCGAGGATGTCGCCGAGGCCGCCGAAACCGCCCTGCTGCTGGCCGGCCTGGCCGAAGATGTCGCCGACGTCGAAACCGCCGCTGCCACCGCCGCCGCCCGGGAAGCCGAAGCCACCGGGACCGCCGGAGCCGAAGAGGCGGCGAGCCTCGTCGTACTCCTTGCGCTTGGCCGTGTCGGACAGCACTCCGTACGCCTCGGAGACCGCCTTGAACTTCTTCTCGGCCTCCGCGTTGCCCGCGTTGGCGTCGGGGTGGTTCTCCTTGGCCAGCTTGCGATAGGCCCTCTTGATCTCGTCCGCGGTGGCGTCGGAGGAGACGCCCAGCTCACGGTAGAAGTCCTTACCGATCCATTCCCGTGCACTCACCGAACGTCTCCTCCTTTCACGCCGTATCGCCGATCAGCGGTTGTTCTCATCGAAAAGTTCGCCCTCGAGCGGCAGCTCGCCGCCGACGGGCGGGTCCACCGGCGCGTCCTGCGCCGCCGCCGCGGGTGCCGGAGCGGCACCCGGCTCGTGGTCGGTGACCCCGACCAGCGCCGCGCGCAGCACGCGTTCACCGAAACGGTAACCGCGGCGCATGACCGTGGTGACCGTCGGTCCGGCGACGTCCGGCGACGTGCTGTGCTGGACGGCCTCGTGCACGCTCGGGTCGAAGGGCTCGCCCTCGGCGCCGAACGGCTCGAGCCCCGACCGCTGCAGGCTCCCGACCAGCTTCTCGCCGACCGCCTTGAAGGCACCCGTCAGATCGCCGTGCTGCTCCGCGCGCTCGAGGTCGTCGAGCAGCGGGAGAAGGTCACCGACGACCGACGCCTTCGCGCCGGCGACGACCTGCTCGCGGTCACGGTCGACGCGCTTGCGGTAGTTGGCGTACTCCGCCTGGAGACGCTGGAGGTCGGCGGTGCGTTCCGCCAGCTCCTTCTCCAGCCCGGTCGCCACCGACACCGAGTCGTCCACAATGGAGTCCCCGAGGCCGGGGCCCGCGTGTGCCGCGGGCTCCGGCTCCGTCGGAGCAGCCGGCTCTACCGGGGCCTCGGTAGGAGCGGCGTGCTTCGGACCGTCCTTGGGTTCGGCCTCCGGGGCGGCCGAGCGGACCTCACCGGTCAGCGGATCGATCCGCCTGCGGTCCCGCACGACCACCGGCTCGTCCGGGCCCCGGCCCTCGGTTTCGTCGTAGCGTCCCGTCACTTCTTGTCCTTCTTGTCCTTCTCGTCCTCTTCGACGATCTCGGCGTCGACGACGTCGTCGGCCTTGGCCTGCGAACCGGTGCCCGCACCCGCGGTCCCGGTCGCGCCTTCAC
This sequence comes from Amycolatopsis sp. NPDC052450, assembly GCF_044547565.1. Classification (NCBI taxonomy): domain Bacteria; kingdom Bacillati; phylum Actinomycetota; class Actinomycetes; order Pseudonocardiales; family Pseudonocardiaceae; genus Amycolatopsis; species Amycolatopsis sp. NPDC052450. The sequence goes on from NZ_JBIUAQ010000001.1 coordinate 239,393, forward strand.
CGGCGGCGGCCTCGTCGGCGGCGTTGCCGGCCGCGTTGGCGTAGAGCGCGGTGCCCAGCTCCTGCGAAGCGGTGTTCAGCTTCTCGATGGACTCGCGGATCTTCGCCGAGTCGGTGCCCTTGAGCGCCTCGTTGGCCTCGTCGATCGCGGACTTCACCTTGCCCTTGAGCTCGTCAGGCAGCTTGTCCTCGTTGTCCTTGACGAACTTCTCGGTCTGGTAGACCAGCGTCTCCGCCTGGTTGCGGGTCTCCGCCTCTTCGCGGCGCTGCTTGTCCTCCTCGGCGTGCGCCTCGGCGTCCTTGACCATGCGCTCGATGTCGTCCTTCGGCAGCGCGGAGCCACCGGTGATCGTCATCGACTGCTCCTTGTTCGTGCCGAGGTCCTTCGCGAGGACGTGCACGATGCCGTTGGCGTCGATGTCGAAGGTGACCTCGATCTGCGGCACGCCACGCGGGGCGGGCGGGAGACCGGTCAGCTCGAACATGCCGAGCTTCTTGTTGTGCGCCGCGATCTCGCGCTCACCCTGGAACACCTGGATCTGCACCGACGGCTGGTTGTCGTCCGCGGTGGAGAAGATCTCCGAACGCTTGGTCGGGATCGTGGTGTTGCGCTCGATGAGCTTGGTGAACACGCCGCCCTTGGTCTCGATGCCCAGCGAAAGCGGGGTCACGTCGAGCAGCAGGACGTCCTTGACCTCACCCTTGAGCACACCGGCCTGCAGCGCGGCGCCGACGGCGACGACCTCGTCCGGGTTGACGCCCTTGTTCGGCTCGCGGCCGCCGGTCAGCTCCTTGACCAGGTCCGACACGGCGGGCATGCGGGTGGAACCACCCACGAGCACGACGTGGTCGATGTCGCCCACGGCGACCCCGGCGTCACGGATGACGTTGTTGAACGGCTTGCGGGTGCGCTCGAGCAGGTCCGAGGTGATCTTCTGGAACTCGGCGCGGGAGAGCTGCTCGTCGAGGAACAGCGGGTTCTTGTCCGCGTCCACGGTGATGTACGGCAGGTTGATGCCCGCGGAGTTCGAGCTGGACAGCTCGATCTTCGCCTTCTCGGCCGCCTCACGGATGCGCTGGAGCGCCATCTTGTCCTTGGTGAGGTCGATGCCGTTGGAGGCCTTGAACTTGTCGACCAGCCAGGTGACGATGCGCTCGTCCCAGTCGTCACCGCCGAGGTGGTTGTCACCGGAGGTCGCGCGGACCTCGACGACGCCCTCGCCGATCTCCAGCAGCGAGACGTCGAACGTGCCGCCACCGAGGTCGAAGACCAGGATGGTCTGTTCCTTCTCGCCCTTGTCGAGGCCGTACGCCAGCGCCGCCGCGGTGGGCTCGTTGACGATGCGGAGCACGTTCAGGCCGGCGATCTGACCGGCTTCCTTGGTGGCCTGCCGCTGCGCGTCCTCGAAGTAGGCGGGGACGGTGATGACCGCGTCGGTGATGGTCTCGCCCAGGTACGCCTCGGCGTCGCGCTTGAGCTTCATCAGCACGCGGGCGCTGATCTCCTGCGAGGTGTAGGCCTTGCCGTCGATCTCGGTCTTCCAGTCGGTGCCGACGTGCCGCTTGACCGACCGGATGGTGCGGTCGACGTTCGTCACGGCCTGGTTCTTCGCCGGCTGGCCGGTCAGCACTTCGCCGTTCTTGGCGAAGGCGACGATGGACGGGGTGGTGCGTGAACCTTCCGAGTTGGCGATGACCGTCGGCTCGCCGCCCTCAAGGACAGCGACGACCGAGTTGGTCGTGCCGAGGTCGATGCCGACCGCTCGCGCCATGGTGTGATCCTCCTGCTAGTTTCGTGACCTGCACGTTCTCGCCCACCTTGAGCGGGCTCAACGCAAGTTGTATCGGGCCGGTGCGGGTTCCGTCAAGCCGGACTTGAGCCGACCGCACTCAACCTTGTATCCGGCTCAACGAGCGGCACGGGCGTCTTGTTCCCGGGTTACCGGCAGACCGTGCCCGGAGCGGGTGTGACCCCGCTCACCAGGTACTTCACCTCTTCGGTGCGCACACAGGCGGAGTTCAACAGCCCCGTGTGCCCGTACCCTGCGTCGACGAGCAACGTCGAGTTCTCGATGTTGCGCGCGAGCCCCTTCGCCCACACGAGCGGCGTCGCCGGGTCGTGTTCGCCGCCGACCACGAGGATCGGCGCCGCACCCGAGACCTTCTGCGGCCGCGGCAGGTACGCCGAGGGCACCGGCCAGCCCGTGCACCCGCTCGCGATGTCCCAGAACTCCGAGTACCGCCAGCTGTGCGGCGCCAGGGTCTTCACCAGACTCTGCATCGCCCTCATGTCAGGGTAGGAGGTGAACGGCGAGCCGAAGTCGTGGCAGCCGATCGAGCGGTACGCGCCGTAGGACGGGTCCAGCTGGGCGTACGGCACCAGCGTGTCCGCGTTCCCCGCTGTCGCGGCCTCGATGCCCTTCGCCACGTCCGGCCAGAACGCCGGCAGGATCAGCCCGCCGTAGACACCGGCCGCGATCTCCTCGGCGGTCACGTTCCGCCCCAGCTGCTTCGACGGCACGCCGCCGGGCGTCCGCATGAGCTTGTCGTAGGTGGCGAGAACGTCCTTGCCGCGAAGCGCGCAGTCCGAAGACGTCGTGCACCACTTCGCGAAGTCGTTGAGCGCGCCTTCGGTCGCGATGGCCTCGTCGAGGATCGCCAGCCGCGTCGGCCGCGAGTGGTCGATGGCGCCGTCGAGCACCATCGTCCTGACGCGCTTCGGGTACTTCTCCGCGTACACGGCGCCGAGTTCGGAACCGTAGGAGACACCGAGCCAGTTCACTTTCGGCTCACCGAGGGCGACCCGGATCGCTTCGATGTCGTCCGCGGCGCGCCAAGTGTCCACAGAGGACAAAGCGGGCCCTGTCCTTTTGAGACACTCGCTGCCGGAGGCGCGGTTGTGCGCGATGAGCTTGTCGTAGTCCGCGCGGTTCCGCGGGAGACGGCTGATCACCGGATCGTGCAGGTTCGGCGCACAGCTGATCGCGGGCCTGCTTTCCCCGACGCCACGCGGGTCGAACCCGATGACGTCGAACCGCTGCCGCACTTCGGCCAGCTCCGGTCGATCCAGCGCGAACCCCCGGCCGCCGTACTTGAGCACGGTGACCCCGGCCCCGCCCGGCCCGCCCGGGTTGGTCAGCAGCGAACCGACGCGGCGGGCGGGATCGGTCGCGGGCAGTTTCGCCAGCGCGAGGGAAAAGCCGTCGCCGACCGGAAGACTCGCGCATTCCAGCGTCGGCGCGTACTCGGTCGCACACGGCTTCCAGTCGATCCCGGGCGCGGCGGACGCGGGCACCGCGGACAGCGGCAGCAGGGTCAGCGCGGTGATCGCGGCAAGTGTCTTCATACGGGCTTCACCGTGATCGAGCCGGTGCCGGACTGGAGGTCGAGGACGTTCGCCGAAGCCTGGTCCTGCCGGACGCCGCCGGTCTCGACCTTGCCCGTCTCCGTTTTGGCGCGGACCTGGTACGCGCCGTCGGGCACGGTGACGACGACCTTGCCGACCTCGGCGTTCGCGGTGACCGCGCCCGGTTTCGCGAGACCGACCTCGATGTCACCGGTGCCGGTGCGCAGGTTGACCGGCCCGGACGTGCTCAGCACCTTCAGGTCGCCGACGTCCCCCTTCAGATCGACCGAAGCGGCGCGGGCGAGCGTGATCTTGCCGGTGCCGATGGACCCGGAGATCGCCAGCTCGCGCGGCACCACGACGTCGTAATCCACACCGCACTGCTTGCAGCCGCCGAGGACCAGCGTGCCGTTCTCGACGCTGTACGTCTTGCCAGGGTTCTTGCCGGTGTACGTCACTTCGCGGCGCAGCGAGACCGGTGCGCCGTCCTCCACCCGGAGCGTGACCGCGCCGACCGGCACGTCCACCCGGATCGCGGTGATCTGCTCGGTGACGGGCGCGCCGTCGCTCAGCTTCTCGTGGCTTTCGGTCGTGCAGCCGACGATCCCGAAGGCGGTCAGCGCGCCGAGAGCGAGCGCGCCGAGGACGCGCTTCTCTATGGTTCCCATGAAAAAGTGTTCCCCCGATGAATTCCGTCAGGCCGCTTTGACCTTGACGCTTCCGCTGTCGGTGTTGAGATCGAGCTTGTGCTGGGCCGAACCGGACTGGTTCACGTCGATGTCGCGGCTGCCGCTGCCGGTGGTGCCGGTGACGTTGTAGTCGCCTGCCGGGACGCTGACCTCCACCGAACCGCTGTCGGTCTGCGCGGTGACGTCGGCACCCTTGATCAGTTCGAGTTCGATGCGGCCGCTGTCGGTGCGGGCCTCGACGTTGCCGCCGAGCCGTTCCCCCTTGATGGCGCCGGAAGCGGCCTGCACCGTGACGGCCTGGCCGATGTTCGCCAGTTCGACGCGACCGGCGTCGGACCGCACCTTCACCGTGCCCGGCACGTCGCGCACCTCGACCTGGCCGGAGTCGACCGTGACGTCCACAGTGGACACCCCGGCGATGTCGAGCCTGCCGGAGTCCAGATTGCCCGTGACCGGCACGCCCGCCGGGACCACCACGTCGTAGCGGACCTCGCAGCTGGTGCCGCAGTCGGCGAGGACCAGGGTGTCGCCTTCCACGCGGAACGAGTCGCCCGGCTTGTTCCCGCGGTACTCGAACTCCTGGTGGACCCGGACCGGCCCCTCGCCGGTGCGGATCTTGATGCCACCCTCGTCGTTCTCGATCCGCACGCTGCGGATCGGCTGGGTCACCTCCGCGGTGGCCTCCGCGTCGGACGGCCACCACCAGCCGAGTCCGGTGAGGACACCGACGCCGATCAACGCGATGCCTCCGATCGCGAGGAGTGGGCGCGCCATGGTCTTGAGTCCCTCCAGAGCAGGTTTTCGTGTAGCTCGACGCTAAGGGCAGCACGGCGGGATGGACATAGGGGTAACCCCCGGAATCGTCCCTGATCCCGCACCGGGGTCCTAGGGGTCCTGGGCGCTGTCCTGCAGGTCATGTTCGCGGTCTTCGCGCCCAGGCGGCCCATCGAACAGACCTGCAGGACAGCACCTAGCCTGGCTTTGTCACCGATTCCACGATCAGGAGGACGCATGCCGCAGGCACCCGATCCGTACGACTTCCTGCCCGATCTGCCTGCCTTCACCTTGAGCAGCACCGACATCGAAGAAGGCGGCTTCCTGCCGACAGCCCAGCTTTCCGGGATCTTCGGCGCGGGCGGCGAAGACCGTTCCCCGCAACTGTCCTGGGAGGGCTTCCCCGAGGGGACCAAGAGTTTCGCCGTGACCTGCTACGACCCCGACGCCCCGACGGCGAGCGGTTTCTGGCACTGGGCGGTCTTCGACATCCCGGCGTCGGTGACCGCACTGGCCGCGAACGCGGGCGACGAGACGTGCTCCGGTCTGCCGGCGGGCGCTGTCACCCTGAAGGGGGACGGAGGCGTGAAGCAGTTCCTCGGCGCCGCCCCGCCGCCCGGACACGGGCCGCACCGGTACATCTTCGCGGTGCACGCTGTCGACGTCGAAAAGCTTGAGGTCGGCGAAGACGCTACGCCGGCTTTCCTCGGCTTCAACCTCTTCGGCCACGCCATCGGCCGGGCGACGCTTACGGCCCTGCACGAGAACAAGGGCTGAACCGGCTTTCCGTGAGGGCCTCCTTCCCTACTCTCAGGGTAGGGAAGGAGGCCCTCACGGACTTTGACCGCTCTAGCTAGACCTGCCCGTTGGCCCGGCTTCGCTCCATGTACTGCCCCTCGGGTGGGTCGCCGAAGCCGAACGGCCGGTACAGCCCGTGCGCGTCGGCGGTGTGCAGCATCCACCGGAACTCCGCGCCCGGCCCGTTGTCGATCATCTCCCGGACCAGTTCCTTGCCGAGCCCCGCGCCGCGCGCCTCGTCGACGACGAAGACGTCCGCGAGGTACGCGCTGCCGATGGTGTCCGAGAACGCCCGCGCGAACCCGACCAGCCGTCCACTCGAAGTCTCGTACGCGCCGACGACCCGCCACGCGTTCCTGAAGACCTTCTCGATCAGCTCGCGGTCTCGCCACTTGCCCCAGTAGACCTCGGTGGACAGGCACTTCCACACCACTTCGAGGTCCATCCGTGCCGGGTCGTCGTCCAGTTCGTATGCGCCGACAGTCCTCATGATCCGAACGCTACCCAGCAGGTCAACGAGGTTTCAGCAGGTAGTCGACCACCGGCCGCAGCTCCTCCGCGGACGGCGGCTCGTCGTCGATGAGGCCCTGGATCAGGAGGCCGTCGATACCGGCGAGGAACACCCGGAACGCGACCTCGTCGTCGTGCCGGACCATCGAGGTCAGCACGTCCAGCCAGCGCCGGGCGGCGGGCCGCAGCTCGGGTTTGCGCGCGGCCAGCAGGTACAGCTCGTACTCCGCCATCGTCCGCCCGCGCCGCGGGCCCAGCGCCTCCGCGAGCAGTCCGGCGACCTCTTCCGCGCCGCGGCTGCCGCGCGAACGGGCGCGGTCGATCATCCAGTAGACCTCGGTCGCCATATCCCGCGCGCAGGAGATCAGGGTGGCGATCAGCAGGTCGTCGAGGCTGGAGAAGTGATAGGTCGTCGAAGCCGTCGGCACGCCCGCCTCGGCGGCGACCGTCCGATGGGTGACGCCGGCGACGCCGTCGCGTTCGATCACCCGCAACGCGGCCGCGATGATCTCGTCGCGCCGCTTCTCGCCCCTGGCCTTCCGGCCGTCGATCTGGATCTTCACTTAGTGCGCGCCCCCTGCCTCGATCAGCACGACGCCGCCGATCACCAGTACCAATCCGGCGATCACGGAGAAGTTGACGGGTTCTTTGAAGAACACGATGCCGACGGCGGCCACCAGCGCGACACCGGCCGCGGCCCAGATCGCGTAGGCGACGCTCACCGGCACGCCCGCCTTCAGCACATACGCCAGTGCGACGAACGCGACGGCGTATCCGAGGACCACGACGATCGACGGGCCCACCTTGCTGAAGCCCTCGGAAAGTTTCAGCGACACCGTCGCGGATACCTCTGCGGCGATGGCCAAAGCGAGAAGAAGGTACGCACCCATGTCACAAAAACTACCTGGACGATCGTCTTAAAACCAAGAGAGGCGTACACCACATCGGTGGGACTTGGGCGCGGTCAGTGGGTTACCCATCAGTAAGAAGCATTAGTCTGCCCGAACCACCACAGCTTCACTCGGACGAAAGGCACCCGACGATGGGCGCTGTACAGCTGACGCTCGGCGGGATCTCGGTCCTGCTCGGCGTCGTCGCCTGGGGAATGTTCTTCGCGACCATCGCCCGCTTCGTGCGGGTGATCCGCCTCGGCCAGCCCGACGCGACCCGCAACGGCCCGTTCATGCCGCGCATGAAGACCTTGATCAAGGAATTCGCCGCGCACACCCGCATGAACAAGATCCGCAGCGTCGGCGCCGCGCACTGGCTGGTCATGTGGGGCTTCCTGCTCGGGTCGCTCGCCCTCTTCGAGGCGTACGGCGAGGTCTTCGTTCCCACGTGGGGCTGGCCCATCCTCGACGACTGGTCGCTGTTCCAGCTGCTCATGGAGGTGCTCGGCGTCGGCACCATCGTCGGCGCACTGGTGCTGATCGGGATCCGCCAGAAGAACCACCCGCGCCGCGCCGACCGGCAGTCCCGCTTCCAGGGCTCCAACTTCAAGTGGGCGTACTTCATCGAGGCCGTCGTGCTCATCGAGGGCATCGGCATCATCGGTGTCCGCGCCGCGAAGTCCGCGATGAACGTCCACGAGACCCCGATCTGGGCCGCGTTCGTCTCGCATCCGATCGGTGAACTGCTGCCCGCCAGCCCGAACCTGGTCTCGGTGTTCGCGTTCGTCAAGCTGATGAGCGCCACCATCTGGCTGTTCGTCATCGCGCGCACGATGACCATGGGCATCGCGTGGCACCGGTTCAGCGCCTTCTTCAACATCTACTTCAAGCGCGAGGACGACGGCGGAGTCGCGCTGGGCGCGCTCAAGCCGATGATGAGCAACGGCAAGGTGCTCGACCTCGAAGAGGCCGACCCGGACGAGGACACCTTCGGCGTCGGCAAGATCGAGGACTTCAGCTGGAAGGGCTGGCTGGACTTCTCCACCTGCACCGAATGCGGCCGCTGCCAGTCGCAGTGCCCCGCGTGGAACACCGGCAAGCCGCTTTCGCCGAAGCTGCTCATCACGCAGCTTCGCGACCACGCCTACGCGAAGGCGCCGTACCTGCTCGCGGGCGGCAAGCGCGACATGGCCGGCGACGAGGTCGGCCTGTCCGGCGACAACATGTACGCGGGCATCGACGTCCTCGCGATCGCGGAGTCGCAGAAGGCCCTCATCGGCGACGACGGCGGCGTGATCGACCCCGAGGTGCTCTGGTCCTGCACCTCCTGCGGCGCGTGCGTCGAGCAGTGCCCGGTGGACATCGAACACGTCGACCACATCGTCGACATGCGCCGCTACCAGGTGATGATCGAGTCCTCGTTCCCCAGCGAGCTCAACGGGATGTTCAAGAACCTGGAGAACAAGGGCAACCCGTGGGGCCAGAACGCCAAGGACCGGCTCGCCTGGACCGAGGACCTGGAGTTCGAGGTGCCGGTGTTCGACGGCGACCTCGGCGACACCGAGTACCTCTTCTGGGTCGGCTGCGCCGGCGCGTTCGAGGACCGCGCGAAGAAGACCACGCGCGCTGTCGCGGAACTGCTGCACATCGCGGGCGTGAAGTACACCGTGCTCGGCTCGGAGGAGTCCTGCACCGGCGACCCGGCCCGCCGCGCGGGCAACGAGTTCCTGTTCCAGATGCTGGCACAGCAGAACGTCGAGATCCTGAACTCGGTGTTCGAGGGCCGCGAACGCAAGGCGCGCAAGGTGGTCGTCACCTGTGCGCACTGCTTCAACACCCTCGCGAACGAGTACCCGGAGCTGGGCGGCCAGTTCGACGTCGTGCACCACACCCAGCTGCTCAACCGCCTGGTGCGGGAGAAGCACCTGACCCCGGTCGCCCCGGTCGCCGAGGACGTCACCTACCACGACCCGTGCTACCTGGGCCGCCACAACAAGGTCTACGACGCTCCGCGTGAGCTCGTCGGCGCTTCGGGCGCACAGCTGCGCGAGATGCCGCGGCACGGCGACCGTTCGATGTGCTGTGGTGCCGGTGGCGCGCGGATGTGGATGGAAGAGAAGATCGGCAAGCGCATCAACGTCGAGCGCGTCGACGAAGCGCTCGGCACCGCGCCTTCGAAGATCGCGACCGGCTGCCCGTTCTGCCGCGTGATGCTGACCGACGGCGTCACGGCCCGCCAGAGCGACGGGCAGGCGAGCGAGAAGGTCGAGGTCGTCGACGTCGCCCAGCTGCTGCTGACCGCCGTCAAGCGGAAGCCGGAACCGCAACTGGTCCCGGCGGGAGCGCCGTCCCTGGACGGCGTCTCGGATGCCGAACTCGACGGAAAGGCCGACGTGCCCACCGACGAAACAGCCACCGGGACGCCACTTCCCGAGGAAGACAAGTAGCAGTCCGAGCCGGAGGGAACATTCTCTCGCACATAATGCGAGAGAATGTTCCCTCTTGTTTTATCCGGCCTTGACCATTCGGTCCCGTTACCCGTTCGGCGGTACACCGTGGCGATAGGCTGCAGCGGATTCGAAGAAACGGGGGCGAGAAAAAACGATGGGCAACCGGCACGAACTCCGCTCGGTCAAGGAACACCGGCTCGCGATGCCGGGGTCGCCGACCGTTCGCCCGCCCGCCCGCGTCCCCTCGACCGCGGCGCTCGCCAGAATGGCCCAGGAAGCGACCATCCCCAGCATCCCGGCCGCCCGGCGACCGCCGCGACAGGAACGCCGCCGCACGCGCGTCCGCCCGTACGTCCGCACGGGCGGACGCACACAGTCCAAACGGAACTTCGCCATCGAAGCGATGATTTCCGTCCGGAACGACGCGCCGTGGAACGCGCCAGGGTTCAGCGTCGAATTCCATTCCGTGAGAAAACTGTGCCGCCGTCCGACTTCCGTCGCCGAAGTAGCGGCGTCACTAAGCGTTCCACTCGGCGTTGCAAAGGTCCTTTTGGGTGACATGGCCGAACTCGGTTTGGTCACCGTTCATGAAACGCAGGCTGAATTCGACGGCCATCCGGCACTCGCCTTGATGGAACGTGTACTGCAGGGTTTGCGTCGCCTGTGAGATCGGCTCACTCGCACTACGCTACGCAAGGTGAGTGAAGAATCCGGTGACGAAAGCACCCTGACCGTGGTGCTGGCAGGCGGGGTCAACCTCGCCATCGCCGTGCTGAAACTGATCGCCGGGATCATCACCGGCTCCGGCGCGATGCTGTCGGAGGCCGCGCACTCGGTCGCCGACACGATCACCGAAGTCCTCCTGCTGACCGCGCTGAAACGGTCGGACCGCCCCGCCGACCGCGTCCACCCCTTCGGCTACGGCAAGGAACGCTACTTCTGGTCGCTGCTCGCGGCGGTGTCGATCTTCGCCTCCGGCGCGATGTTCGCGCTCTACGAAGGCTTCTCGACGGTGTTCGGCGAAGCGACCGAGCAGACCGATCCGATCGTCGGCTACGTCGTACTCGCGATCGCGTTCGTCCTCGAGTCCGTCTCGTGGTTCCAGGCCGTGCGGCAGGTGCGGCGCGACGCCGCGGAGTCGGGCCAGAAGGTCTCGGTCTACTTGCGGATGATCGACGACCCGGCCCCGAAGACCGTCCTGTTCGAGGACTCGGCCGCGCTGATCGGCCTGCTGCTCGCGTTCGCCGGGATCGGGCTGCACCAGCTCACCGGATCACACGTCTGGGACGGCGCGGCGTCGATCGCGATCGGGGTGCTGCTGGCGCTCGTCGCGTACGTGCTCGGGCGCACCAACCGCGGCCTGCTGATCGGCAGGCAGGCCGATCCGAGGCTGGTGCGCGCGGTGCGCGACCACTTGACGGGCGCGCCGGAGATCGAGGCCGTCGTCGACCTGCAGACCATGCTGATGGGCACCGATCAGGTGCTCGTCTGCGCCCGCGTCGACTTCGACGACGCACTCTCCGCCGCGGAGGTCGAACGAGCCTGTGTCCGGATGGCGAGCGAACTGACGCGAACCTTCGGCGACGTCACCGAGGTGTTCATCGAACCGGTGCCGCGCACGGACGCCGAACTGCGCGCGGCCGTGCTGGCCCGCTACGGCGACTGGGGAAAGGGTCAGTAGCCGAAGTTCTGCGTCCAGTACATGCCCTTGGTGTTCACGCCGACGCCGATCTTCTTCAGCTTGCAGTTGAGGATGTTCGCGCGGTGGCCTTCGGAGTTCATCCAGGCGTCCATCACCTTCGCGGCGTTCGACTGGCCCTTGGCGATGTTCTCGGCACCGGGCTTGTCGTAGCCGGCGGCACGGATGCGCTGGTCGAACGTGACGCCTTCCGGCGTGGTGTGCGAGAAGTAGTTCCGGGCGGACATGTCGTCGCTGTGGCCCTGCGCGGCGGCGGCGAGACGCGACTCGTTGCTCACCGGCGAACAGCCCGCGTCGGCGCGCTCGGCGTTGACGAGGTCGACGACCTGCGCGGCGAGTGAGCTGTCCTGCGAACGAGGCGGCTCCGGAGCCTTGCTGGGCGTCGGCTTCGGGGCGTCGGAACTCTGTGCGGGCGGCTCGGCCGGAGCGGAGGACGAGCTCGGCGGCGCGGAGGAAGACGTGGGAGCGGCCGAAGACGACGTCGGGGCCGCGGAGTCGGACGCGGGGCCGCCGGGCGCCGGAGCGGATGTCTGGCCGAAGTAGGAGGGAGGCTTCGCGAGGGCGTCGCCGGGTCTGCCCTTGGTGTCGGGAACACTCAGTGACAGATTACTCAGCGCAGTACCCTGGAACCGATCGGTCACCATCAGGTAGCTCGCACTGGCGATCACCCCGCCCAGCAGGACGCTGAGCGTGACCAGCAGTAACCGGCTTCGTGTTCTATTGGGGGACACGGGGCCGAAAACTATCACGAACCGGTTACGGCAATACCCCCGAAAGTAGTAATACCGGTCAGCGGTCGCCCTCAGTGATCAACTTGGTGGACTCATGGGTGATCGCCGCGGCGTCCGCGAGGAACCGGATCACCGCCTCCAGCTCACCGTCCGTGTAGTTCTCGCAGGCCTCGCGGACCGACTTCACCAGCTGGTCCCACAACGGCGCGGCGGAGGCCATCGCCGCCCCGTCGATCTCGATGAGCACCTTGCGCCGATCCTCGGGATGCGGCTTCCGCGCGACGATCCCCTTGCCCTCGAGTCTGTCGATGAGCGCGGTGATCGACGCCGGCGCGAGCCCCGAGAGCTGCGAGAGCGCCTTCGGCGTCTGCGGCCCGAGGCGGGCGAGGTAGTCGGTCACCTTGCTTTCGACGGCCGAAAGGCCGCGCTGCTCGGCGATCGCCGTATGGAACATGACCGTCTCCGTCGACAGCGCCCGCGATCCGCCGAGGACCCGTTCGACCAGTTCCGCCCGCTCACTTGACACGTCGGCCAGCCTAGCGGAGTCTTTAGTTCGATAGAACGAATTAGTTTCTAAGATATTCGACGGGGTGAATGACATGGCGAAGGTACTGATCGCCGGCGGGGGTATCGCGGGCACGGTCACGGCGATCGCGCTGCACGAGACCGGCCACGAACCGGTGATCCACGAGGCGTACGACCGGACCGCGGAAGGCGTCGGCGCGTTTTTGACACTCGCGGTGAACGGACTCGACGCGCTGGCGCCACTGGGACTGAAAGACCTGGTCAAAGACCTTGGTTTCGACACGCCGCGGATCAAGATGCGGCTGGGGAACGGCCGCGAGCTGGCGGACCTCGCGCTCGGCGGCCGGCTGGAGGACGGCACCACGAGCCAGACCGTGCTGCGCTCCGACCTCTACATCGGCCTTCGCGACGAAGCCGTCAGACGCGGCATCGAGGTCCGCTACGGCAAGCGCCTGGCCGACGCTCGCGAGACCGCTTCCGGCGTACTCGCGACGTTCGAGGACGGCTCGTCGGCCGAGGGCGACCTGCTGATCGGCGCGGACGGGCTCCGCTCGCGAGTGCGGACGATCATCGACCCGCGGGCGCCGTCACCGCGCTACGTGCCCCTGCTGAACACCGGCGGCCTGGCCAAGGGTCTGCGGCTGGACGACGAACCCGGCGTCATGCACATGACCTTCGGCAAGCGGCTGTTCTTCGCGCACGTCGTCCACCCGGACGGCGGCGTCTGGTGGTTCGCGAACGTGCCCCGGAAGCATGCCGACCTCCCCGAAATGGGCACCTGGCGCGAGGACCTGATCCGGGAACTCGCGGTGGACCGCACTCCGGCCGTCGAGATCGTGCGCGCGACGCGGGAGATCTACCGGCCGTGGGCGACGTACGACTTCCCGAGCGTGCCGACCTGGCGGACGGACCGGATGGTCATCATCGGCGACGCCGCCCACGCGACCTCACCGGCGGCGGGCCAAGGCGCGGCGATGGCCGTCGAGGACGCCGTCACGCTGGCACGATGCCTGCGCGACGTGCCCTCGATCCCGAAAGCGCTCGCCGCCTACGAAGGACTGCGACGCGAGCGCGTCGAGGCCGTCGTCGAGCGCGGCAAGCGCAACGGCGACGCGAAGGCGGTCGGCCCCATCGGGCGGGTGATCCGTGACTTCTTCCTCACGCGGGCGTTCAAGAACCCGCCGAAGGAGGATCCGAACGCCTTCATGTGGCAGCACCGGATCGAGTGGGAAGCTCCAGTGAGCTAGCGCCAGCGTCTTCCCAAGGGCGCTCAGCGCCCGACGAAGACTTCGCCGTGGAGCGCCTCTCTTGGGCCGGAGGCCCACGGAAACACGATGAAGGGGCGCTTCAGACCCGACATGAGCCGGATACGGGACGGCGCCCCTTCGGCGGGTTTCCGTCAGCGCTCGACCAATATCACCGCCAGGTGTCTACGCGGTGGAAGTTCTTGTACGCGCGGCTCGGGGTCGGGCCCCGCTGCCCCTGGTAGCGCGAACCGGCCTCGTTCGAGCCGTACGGGAACTCCGCCGCGCTGGACAGGCGGAAGATGCAGAGCTGGCCGATCTTCATCCCCGGCCACAGCGTGATCGGCAGGTTCGCGACGTTCGACAGCTCCAGCGTGATGTGACCCGAGAAGCCCGGGTCGATGAAGCCCGCTGTCGAGTGCGTGAGCAGGCCGAGGCGGCCGAGGGAGGACTTGCCCTCCAGACGGCCGGCGAGGTCGTCGGCGAGCGTGACGGTCTCGTAGGTGGAGCCGAGGACGAACTCGCCGGGGTGGAGGACGAAGGGGTCTTCGCCCTCCTTCTCGACCAGTGAGGTCAGCTCGTCCTGCTGGAGCTGCGGGTCGATGTGCGTGTACTTGCTGTTGTCGAACACGCGGAAATAGCGGTCGAGTCGCACGTCGATGCTCGACGGCTGGACCATCGTCGGGTCGAACGGGTCGACACCGAGACGGCCGGCATCGAGCTCTTTACGGAGGTCACGGTCGCTGAGGAGCACGCGGTCAGCGTAGTCAAGCGGCCTTCATGTGCCTGCTGTAGGTGGGGTCGAGCCCGAACACCTTGGTGACCTGCCGGAGGTAGTGACGACGGCCGGCGGCCCCGATCAGCTCCTGGAGCGCCGTCGCGCCGGGCACCACCCGCCGGACCGTCTCGGCGGCGAAGTTGACGCCCGCCACCGCGACCACGGCCGCCTGCGCGATCGGATCGTCCGGCAGTTCCAGGAAGTCGGCGTTGGTCTTGCCGAGAAGGAGTCTGCTGATCGACCCGTGCGCCGCGACCGACACATGCGAGAGGACCTTGCCCACCGCGCCCCGGCCCTCGCCGATCGCGGCGTGGGACTTCATGAGCGCCGCGGCGAGCCGTTTGGAATCGTCGTCGGGGATGAACTCGGTGGTGGCGAGCAGCCACAGCAGCCGCCAGGCGTCGTCCTCGCCGGCGGGCAGGAGCTCCTCGTCGACACCCATCAGCCAACCGACGTAACGCCAAAGGTGCAGGATGTCGGCGCGCTCGCGGGCGCTGTAGCGAAGCCCGAGCAGTTGCGTGCCGAACACGTAGACGAGGGAGAAAAGCAGAAGCGTGCCTGCGGTCTGGACCTGGTTGACCGGCCGGTCCCAAGCGGCGTAATCCCAATCCTTGCGGCGATTCATCGCGGCTCGAACATGTGCGTGCACGATCCGCACCCGCAACGCGGCCTCGTACCCACGCCCGCCGGGCACCAGCGCACCCGGCGTCGTCACGTGGATCCACCAAGTCGCCGTCTCGACGAGGCGCTGCGCCGCCTTGTACTCGATCTCACCCGTACCGACGAGCGACTTCGTGGCACGCGACGCGAGATAGCCGCCCATCAACGAAACGTCACCGAGCGGAAAGAGCCCGAGCAACCCGGCACGCGTGATCGCCCGCGCTCCACGCTCCAACCGGTCCTGATCGACCCAGTACGGCGTCGCCTCGACGTCACAAAAGAAAGCTTCGAGCTCCTCCGGCGGACTCTCGACACTCTCGATGCCTTGCCGCAGCGCCAATTCGAACTGTCCTTGGGCACCTTTTCGCAGCAACGGCACCAGCACGTCGGCCGCCGGATCCTCCCGCTGCGCGAACCCCCGCAACCGGGCCACCTGGCGCTCGTCACCCCTGATGTCACCCTCGATGAACAACCTCGACGCGACCCGGAACCCGCCTTGGCGGAACAGCTCGGGGTCGGGCAGCCTCTCGTCCATCCGGCTCACCTCCGACGTAGACAACAAGTGTTGTCACATTCGAGGGCGACGTCAAGGAGGGGTAGGGCTTGGCAAGGGGAGATCCGGACCATGTATGCTGGCCGAGCACTGCGGATGTAGTTCAATGGTAGAACATCAGCTTCCCAAGCTGAATACGCGGGTTCGATTCCCGTCATCCGCTCTCCTGCGAAAGCCCCAGGTCAGTGGATGTCCACTGTGGACCTGGGGCTTTCGCTTTGTCCGGTCATCGGCCCTCGCGTGCCATTAACGGGCCATACGGACCGATTGCTTGCAAGACCGGCCGAGATCGGGTTCACCGTCGAACACGCCGACGGTGCGAAAACGGCGACGCGGTTCCCCGGCAGCCAGCCGCCTGAGCGCTGCCAGCGCAACGGATAACCGCTCATCGGGCACCGCGTCGAGAAGGCGGCGCGCCTGCTCGCGAGGCGAAACCGGTTCCGGCCTTTCGCCAGTCGTCATACCGTCATCCTGCCTCAGTCAGGGCATGAGCCGATCGGTTCGGGACTCCTCCCCCAACCCCGCTGTTACCTTCTCGCGCGTGGGGAGAAAAGCGCACGACAGTACGGCGGCCGTCGTGTTGACCGTTCTGGCTGGGTCGCTGATCTTCCCGCTGGTGCTGGTCGGCGTGGTCTTCCTCCTCATCGGCTTGAACGCGGGCAGCAGGCCGGGGCCGTACACCGTCGTTTTCGCCAAGGCGGGAGAGGAATGCGGGGCGACCGGGCAGTATCTCGACGCGTCCACCGGCGAGCCGTTGAGGTGTATGGGTCCTGGGTTGCTCCGGACGTCCGCGGTCGAGTTTCCCGGTTTCTCCGCTGAGCAGAACGACGAGGTTCGCCGTTGGCTGACCACGTTGGCGGAGGACGGCGATCTGAGCGTCTTCGACCACCGGTCGGTTCAGGCCAAGATCGACGGGATCGCGGCCGGATTGCCACCGGGAACGCGAGTCGAGCGGGAATCCCGCTCGACGGAGGTCTGGATCGGCGCGGCCTTGACCGGGGCCGGGCTGCTCTTGGGTTCCGGCTTCGCGTGGCGATGGCACCAGAACCGCCGGGCCGGTTTTTGACTACGGTGCCGGACATGGAGATCCGGGAGTTCACCGAAGACGACTGGGGACAGATCTGGCCGATCGTGCGCGAAGTCGTGCGGGCGGCGGACACGTACACCTACGACCCGAACCTCACCGAAGAAGCCGCTCGCGGGTCCTGGGTGCAGACGCCGCCGGGCCGGACGGTGGTGGCGGTCGAGGACGGCCGCGTGCTCGGCACGGCCAAGACCGGCCCGAACCACGGCGGGCCGGGGTCGCATATCGCGACGGCCAGTTTCATGGTGGACAAGGACTTGCGCGGCAAAGGTATCGGCAGTGCGCTGTGCGCGCATGTCCTGGAATGGGCCAAGGAACAGGGTTTCGCGGGCATGCAGTTCAACGCGGTCGCCGAATCCAACGTCGCCGGGATCCGGGTCTACGAACGGCTCGGGTTCAAGATCGTCGGCACGGTGCCGGGCGCGTTCGAGCATCCGACGCTGGGACGCATCGGGCTGCACGTCATGTACTGCGACTTCGGCCGAGGCTGACGCTGACGGCTCAGCCTTCGACGAGTTCCCAGGGGGCGTCGGCGCTCGGCCGGTCGTAGACCTGGCCGGGCGCGGCGCTCAGCACCAGCGCGACGTCCGGGTACAGGGTGACGGCGTGCTCCATTTCGAGGGCTTCGACCTCGAAGTCCTCGTTCTCCGGCACCGCGAAGCCGACGAGCAGCCAGCTGCCGTCGGCCTCGCGCACGACCTGGCGCACGGCGCGGGCCGGGGCGGCGGGGTCGGCGGAGATCTCGGCGAGTTCGGTGCTCACCTGCACTTCTTCCAGCGGCGAGCCCGGATGCGTCCACGCGGCGAGGCGGGCGGCGCGCACCAGGAGGTCTTCCTCGTCGTCATCCGAGTCGGCGACGGAGCTCAGCAGCCATGTGCGCCGTTCCTGGTCCCAGTCTGCGGCCATGCCGGTGGGGAGGCCGGCGAGCGCGACGAGTTCGGGGATGAGCTCCACCGCTTCCCGCAGCGGCAGCGCGCCGAACGCGTCGCGGTTGAGGTCCATGTCCGCGGAGAACTCGTTGCCGTCACTGATGAACCAGTCGCCGTCGTCGTCCAGTACGACGAAGGCGAGGTTCGACGGGTCGTCCACCAGCGACCGGGAGATGATCACCGGCGATTCGGGATCCTGACGCAGCGGCCAGTTCTCGCTCGACATGCTGGGCTCCCAACGGGGTTGTCCGGCTGTGGGGCCCCATCCCACCATGACCGCCGGAAGGTCACTCGCTGAGGTCGTACTCGTCGACGTCGAGCGCGGCGGCGGCTTCGGTGAGGAACGCGAGTACGGCAGGCGAGAGGTGCCAGCCGAATTCCTCGCCGCCGTCGCGGTGGTGGAAGTAGCGCACCACTTGCAGCACCGCGCTCGCTCCCTCGTCCACCAGTTTCCGGATCCCCGGGCGGACCGGGGCGAGCCTGCCGATCACGCTCTCGATCTGGTCGTCGACCGGTTCCGAACCGCGATGCGTCACCTTCCAGGCGTGCATCCGCGGCAACCGGTGTTCGGCGGACCGCGAACCCAGCACCAGTACCTCGTCGGGCGCCATGCCGAGCCGCGCGGTGATCTCCCCGGCGGACACGGTTTCGCTCTTCAAGGCGAAGTAGCAGTACTGGTGGACCTTCATACGCCCGGCACCCTAGCTTTCGGGCAAGCTGACCAGGTGAAACGTGATCAATCGCTTATCGAACGTCTCGCGCGGGAGCGCAACGCCTGGTTGTGCACGCTCCGCGCGGACGGTTCGCCGCACGTCACGCCGGTGTGGTTCGTGTACCTCGACGACGTCTTCTGGATCGGCAGCGGTGACCGGAACGTGAAGGTACGCAACATCGGCACCGACCCGCGCGTCAGCCTCGCGCTGGAAGACGGCGACGCTCCCGCCGTCGCCGAAGGTGTGGCACGCGTCCATCGCGGGGCTCTCCGCGAAGACGTTCTCGCGGCGCTGGCGGCGAAGTACGACGGCTGGGCGGCAAGTGAGGAGATCGAGCCGTTCGGCGCCAGGGTGCTGCTGGAAGTCCCCGTTAAGCGGTGGCTGCTCGCGGGTGCCGCCCAATAGTCTGGAAAGTCCGGATACCGATCTTGGGATGGACGATGCTGACCGGTGAACTGATCCGCTTGCGGCCGCTGGAACCCGAAGACGCGGACACGCTGTGGCGCTGGCACAACGACCCGGAGGTCACCCGCTGGCTGCCCGCGGACCATGCGGAATCCCTCGCCCAGATCCGTGAGCGCTTCGCCCGCCGGAAACCCAACAGCTACAGCCAGGTGGAATTCGCGATCGAGAGCCTCGCCGTCGGCACGTTGATCGGCACCTGCACGCTGCGCGACGCCACGCCGGAAGGGGGTCGCGCCGAGCTGGACATCTATCTCGGCGAGAAGGACCACTGGGGCGGCGGCTACGGCACCGACGCCATGCGCACGCTCTGCCGCTACGGCTTCGACATGATGCGGCTGCACCTGATCGCGCTGTGGGTGGTGGTCGACAACGAGGCCGCGATCCACGTCTACAAGAAGCTCGGGTTCCAGGTGGACGGCAGGCACCGGCAGTCGTTCCGCGACCAGAACGGCCAGTGGCACGACGAGTATCTGATGAGTCTGCTCGAAGGGGAACTCCGCTAGTCGTTCAGTCCTTTCGTGAGCCTGGCGGGTGCCTTCATCCGCCAGGCTTCTTCGATGAGCTCACGTAGCTGCGTCTTCTCGACCTTCTCCAGATCGACGAGGATCGCGCCGTAGCCGTCGTAATGCGGCGTGGTGAAGTACGCGGGGTCGCCGGAGGCCAGCAGGGCCTCCTTCTCCGCGTGCTCGCACAGCAGCATCAGCCCGCCCTCGGCCTCGGTGCGCAGGCGGGCGAAGCTCTTGCCCGCGACCTTGAGCGACGGCGTGCGGTACGAAGTGGACACCTCGACCTCCGGCAGCCTGCCCGCCAGTGTCACGACTTCTTCCCAGGTCGTCATGGCGGCCATTGTGCCCTGGGTCACTGACAAAACCACCCCGTAGATGTCAGGAAAGGGTCGTTCAGGACGAAAACCGTCAGGAACGACCCTTTCATGACACTCGCGAGAGCTACGGCAGCACGGTGATCCGGTCCGCGGCGGGCGGTGCGATGCCCGGGTGCGCCCCGAAGTACGCGATCAGCGCGTCCAGGTCCACCGGACCACCCGACAGATTGGTCCCCTTCGTGAACTCGGTGAAGCCGTCCCCGCCGGCGGCGAGGAAGTTGTTCACCGAGACGCGGTACGACGCCGCCGGGTCGATCGGCGTGCCGTCGAGCGTCAGGTTCGAGATGCGCGCGCCCTGGGCGGCCGACGCCGAGTACGAGTACTTCAGCGACTTCGAGATCTGCAGGATCCGCACGACACCGTTGGCCTGCCACTGCTGTTCGAGCACGTTCTTCAGATCCGCCCCGGTGAGCGTGATCGTCTGCATGATGTTCGCGAACGGCTGCACGGCGAACGCCTCGCCGTAGGTCACGACGCCGTCGCCTTCGCCGGCGGGCGAAGACAAGTGGGTGAAGTCCGTGCGGATGCCGCCTGGGTTCGTCATGGCGATCTGCGCGCCGTTCGACCGTGTGGCCTCGAGCTGGGCGTCGGCGATGACGTCGCCCAGCGGGGACTCACCGGAGGCCGCGCCTTTGGCGACCAGGTCGGCGGTGATGGTGCCGACGGCCTTGTTCGCGATCGGCGCGGCCTTGGTCTTCGCCTCGTCGATCAGTTTCACGACGTCGGTGTCCAGCGTGACGTCGCGGGTGACGATCTGGTTGTGCGCCTTGGTCTCGCCACGCACGACGTCGCGGGTCCGGCGGTCGATCTTCAGGTCGACGACCGAAAGCAGGCGGCCGAACGACGCGCCCTGGATCACCGGACGCGGTTCGCCTGCGGGGTCGGCGAGCACGCAGTTGTACTGCTGGTGGCTGTGCCCGGTGAAGATTGCGTCCACTTTGGACGTCACCTGCTGCGCGATCGCCGTCGCCGCGCCCGGCTTGACCTTGCATTCGTCAGGACCGGCGGTCTCGGAGTTGTCGCCCTGGTGCAGCAGCACGACCTGCGCCTTGACGCCGAAGAGGTCGAGCAGCTTCGCGGTGCGGTCGATCGCCTCGACCTCTTCGCCGAACTTCAGCCCCTTGATCGCTTCCGGGGTGACGACCTGCGGCAGGTCCTTCAGCGTCGCGCCGATGACGCCGATCGGGACGCCGCCGGAGAACTCGATGCTGAACGGCAGCAACGCCGGGATGCCGTTCTCGTAGTACACATTGGACCCGAGGAAGGGGAAGTTCGCGCCCTTGAAGGACTTCTGGAACTGGCAGCCGTCGGTTTCGTGGCAGCCGCCGTGCTGCATCCGGCGGAGTTCCTTGAGCCCCTCGTCGAATTCGTGGTTGCCGACCACGGAGGCCCGCACACCGAGCTGGTTCAGCAGTTCGACGGTCGGCTCGTCGTGGAACAGGGCCGAGATCACCGGCGACGCGCCGATGCTGTCACCGGCCGAGAGCACGACCGAGTTGGGTGCTTCGCCGCGGAGCTTCTTCAGGTGCGTCGCGAGGTAGGCGGCACCGCCCGCGTTGACCGTCCCGCCGCCGGGCAGCGTGACCCTGCCGCTCGAACCGGACGGCGGTTCGAGGTTTCCGTGCAGGTCGTTGAACGTGATGATCCGGACGTCGGTGGTCGCCGACGCGGCAGACGCGGGCGTGGCGACGGCGGCCAGCGCGGTCAGCGCGGCACCGGTGACGACGGCCAGCCGGGTAGAGAGCTTCATTCTTCCTCCGATTCGCGCCCGAACGTCCCCATCGGGCGCACGGCGGAGGAGTCTGCCTGGCGAGTTTGACGATCACCAGAGGAAATAGTCGGACGATAAGCAAACGTCACATGGTTCGTGAACCGTTCAGCAGTACCCGCGCCACCAGCTCGGGCTCGTCGTTCATCGGCACGTGCCCGCAGCCGCGCAGCACCAGCAGCTCGGCCTTCGGCGCGATGCGGCGCAGCTCGGCGGCCTTCGGACGGGCGAGGATGCGATCGCGTTCCGCCCACGCGATGGTCACCGGGACGTCCTCGACGACGCCGTCGAACCGGAAGCCGCCGCGGGCCTGCTCCAGCGTCGGCCGGAAGCCGGGACAGCCGGCGAGCGCGCGGATGTCCTCCAGGACTACCTGTGTGGTGAGCCGGTCCGGACGGCCGACGATCATCCCGGTCAGCATCGACCGGCCCGCCGGTGTCGCGGCGAGGCGCCGGGCGGTGCGTTCGGGGATGCGCTCGGCCAGCAGCCGGTGGGTGCGCAGCATGCTCAGCGCGTATCGCTGCTGCCGCGGCGTCCACAGCCCTGCCGGGGACAACGCCGTCACGCTGCGGACGAGACCCGCTTCCCCGAGTGCGAGCGAGAGCAGGCCGCCGAGCGAGTTGCCCGCGACGTGCGGTTTGCCGAGGCCGAGTTCGCCGAAGAACTTCGCGAACATCTCGACAGCGGCCTCGACGCCGTACCCGCCGGAATGCGGGGCGGATTCGCCGAAGCCGGGCAGGTCGACGGTGATGACATCGCGGTGCGGCGTGAGCAGGCCGAGCACGGGCGACCAGGCTTGGCGCCGGTGGCCGACCCCGTGGATCAGCACCAGCGGCTCACCCTTGCCCGCGCGGTCGAAGACGACGTTGTCCATCCCGCGAGGTTAAGCTATTTACTGCTACCTCCGGTAACAGGTAAATAAAGGCGTTCACGCCGACGGGTGACGTCGTTCGGCATCGGCTCCAGTTCACCCGTCGCGATGAACCCGAGTTTCAAATACAGCCGCCGCGCCCGGTCGTTGTCCTCCGCGACGTGCAGCCACACCTCACGCGCGCCGCCGGCCTCGGCGGCCGACCGCACCTCACCCATCAGCTTCGTGCCCAGCCCGCGACCGCGTGTTTCGGGCGCGACCCACATCGAATAGAGGATCCAGCCGTCGTCACGCGCCCGCCCGGCGACGAGGCCCACCGGACGGTCTCCGTCGAAGGCGGCGAACCAGGCGTCACCCGCCAGCTTCGCGAGCCATTCCTCGTCGGACTGCGCCCGCTCGGCCGCGGCGATCGAGCCGTAGTTCTCGGGGGTGTCCATCAAGGCACGCAGGCGGACTTCGCGGAAGACGTCGAGGTCCGCGGGAGTGAGCCGTCGAACGAGCAGCATCCGGGCAGACTCCCATGTCGGCGGGCGAAGCGCGGAACGAATATCGCCGATCGGCCAAGATCGGGGTCGGCCACTCGGCCGATCCCGGCCCGGCTGCCGCGGCCCTTCGACCGAAGTGGCGGGGCCTGCCGGATCCATAACGTCGATGGCATGACGAACGCACAGGTCACCGCCCTGCAGTACGGCTTGATCGGCTTCTTCGCGCTCTGGGCGACGGTGCTGATCCCGCAGCTGATCATCCTGCATTCGCGGCACGGCCGGGTGCGCCTTCGTCCGGTGCTGACCATGGCCGCCGTGCTGCTCTACGGCTGCATGACGCTGGCGGTGACCTTCCTGCCGCTGCCCGGCCCCGGCGTGAAACGGCTGAGCCAGACCGTGCAGCTGAACCCGTTCCAGTGGATCGCCGACATCCACACCGAACTGCTCAAGCACGGCCTGCCGGCCACCGACTGGTTCACCACGCAGACCTTCCAGCAGGCCACCATGAACGTGCTGCTGTTCGTGCCACTCGGATTCTTCGCCAGGACGCTCTGGAAGCGCGGCCTCATCGGCACGACGCTGATCGGTCTCGCCGCTTCGCTGCTGATCGAGGTCACGCAGCTCACCGCGAACTTCGGCACCGCGCCCTACGCGTACCGGATCTTCGACGTCGATGACCTGCTCAACAACACCGGCGGCGCGATGCTCGGCTGGATCGCCGGGGCGCTGCTGCTCAGCCTCGTGCGGAAGCCCGTTCCGTCAACGGTCGAGCTTCAGCTTCCGCGCCGCGAGCGGGTCGACCTCGCCCAGGTCCGCTAGCCTCGCCTGCCGTCGCTGGGCCGCGCGCCGCGCGGCCCGCCGGTCTTCCGCGATCACCAGCACGGTCGCCACCACGAAGATCAACGCGACCACGCCGAGGATGAGCGAGAACTGCAAGACGCCTCCCCGAATACGACCTTGTGTGCGAGATCACAAACAGTACGCACGTCGTGGTGACTTGGCCACCCCTCGCGACGAAAGTGGGTGTCGTGGATCACGCGGGGACGGCCGCGAACCAGGTCCGGTCGCCGGTGCACCAGCGCTCGAAGACCAGTCCGGCCTCGGCGAGCGTGGCATGCAGTGCCAGGAGTTCCAGCCGGCGGATGCCCTTCGACGAGCACCCGACCGCCGGGCGCGACTTGCGCGCGGGCGGCGGCCAGGAGGGCCGCGCGATCGGCGGCGGCGGCGCGGACATGGGCGAGCATCTCCGGCGAACCGTCCACCGCGACCACCGGATGCCCCAGGTCCAGCAGCGCGTGCGTGACCCGCCCGACGCCGCTGCCGAGCTCCAGGATCGAGGCGCCCGCCGGGACCGCCTCGTGCACGATCCCGGGCTCGCCGCCGGGCGGCAGCAACCGGTACACCTCCACCGGACAGCCGTCGGCCGTGAACGCCCCTTCGCCCATACCCGCCAGCGTGCCGGAAACTGGCCGGGTGAGGACGAAACCGACCAAGGAAGAGCTGGCCGCCGCCTACGGCAGGACCATCGACGACGTCATCGCGCCGGATCTGGACGTGCTGTTCTGCGGGATCAACCCCGGTCTCTACTCCGGCGCGCTCGGCCTGCATTTCGCCAGGCCGGGGAACCGGTTCTGGCCCGCGCTGTACCGCGGCGGTTTCACCCCGCGCCTGCTCGACCCCAGCGAGCAGGACGAGCTGCTCGAACTCGGCCTCGGCATCACCAACGTCGTCGCGCGGACGACGGCGCGAGCCGACGAGCTGACCCCGGACGAGTTCCGCGAAGGCGGACGGCTCCTCGCGGCGAGGGTCGCCGAGTACCGGCCACGCTGGCTGGCCGTCGTGGGGATCACGGCGTTCCGGGCCGCGTTCGGCCTGCCGAAGGCGAAGGTCGGCCCGCAGGACGCCGAGATCGGCGGGGCCCGGGTCTGGGTACTGCCCAATCCGAGCGGGCTGAACGCGCATTGGACGCCCGCAGCGCTCGGGGACGAGTTCGGGCGTCTTCGCGCCGAAGTCCACTCTGAGTAGCGAATCCGCCAAGAAGTCCCCTCGTCGCGCTCATTCGAGCCAGAGATCCACGACCAGCTGATACGCAGAGTTTGCTGCGACGAGGCGATACATCTATGAGGGGGATATCGCGTCACGTGCACCGACCTACTGACTCGTAATAGTTACGAGGTGTCATCTCTGTCCGGTCCCGCAGGGGGGACCGGTTGACGAGGGTGACCACGCCGGGGGGCGGTGGTCACCGAATGGACTTTCGAGTCCTCTCGTCCGGAGATGACGGGCAGGAAAACGGAGGGGTCCGTGATGCGAGGCATCGAGCCGAACCGAACGCAGGCCGGCAGGCCTGGTGGCCTGTCACCAGGCGGCCGAGGCCTCGGCGTGGCCGCCGTCGATCCGATCCCGATCTTCTGCGAGGGACTGAGTTCGCTGGTCCACCGGACGCCGGGATTGCAGTGGCTCGGGCACGCGTCGAGTCACCACGCCGCGCTTCAGCTGTGCGAGCAGCTGAAACCGGACGTCATCGTGCTGGATTCGGCGCTCGACCCGAACTGCCATCTGTCCAGGCTGCTCAGCGGCGGCGATCCGGCGCTGGTCATCATCACGCTGGTCAGGGACACCAACCGTACGCAGCAGTACCTCGCCGCGGCGATCGCGGCAGGCGTGCACGCGATCGTGCCGCGCGCGACCGACGGACGGCATCTGACCGAGGCGATCCGGCGCGCGCACAGCGACCGCCGGTACATCGACCCGACGCTGGCGGCGCTGACCGCCCGGCCGAAACGCCAGCCCGTGCTCCCCAAGCCGGGTGACGCCCCCAAGCCGGCGACCGCGCGCGGCCTGATGCCGCTGTCCCGCCGCGAGTACCAGGTCCTGCAACTGGTCGCCGAGGGACTGGAGAACTCGGGGATCGCGAAGATCCTGTTCCTGTCCGTGGAAACCGTGCGGACCCACGTCAAGAGCATCCTGCGCAAACTGTCGGCCCGGGACCGGACGCACGCGGTGACCATCGCGTTCCGCTCCGGCATCCTGATCGCGACCCCTGACGACACCCACACCCCGGCCGAGGCGACGCCGGCCACTTCCATCGCGCCGTCGACCCGCTGAGACCCCCCATATTGCTGATTTACACATCACAACAGTGGCCATTCACTTGCCGCCGGTTACCCACAGGTAATATCCTGATGTTACCGGCGAGTAGGGAACATGTGCCCGGCCGGGGAGCCGAACACATTGGAGTGACGACATGGGCCACTACAAGAGCAACGTCCGAGACCTGGAGTTCAACCTCTTCGAGGTACTCGGCGTGCAGGACCGCCTCGGAAAGGGCGTCCTCGCGGAGTCCGACGAGGAGACCGCCCGCGGTGTGCTGACCGAGCTGAACAAACTGGCTTCCGGTCCCCTCGCCGATTCGTACGCCGACGCGGACCGCAACCCGCCGGTGTACGACCCGAAGACCTTCTCGGTGAAGATCCCCGAGTCGTTCAAGAAGAGCTACCAGGCGCTGATGGACGGCGAATGGTGGCGGCTGGGCCTGCCGAACGAGCTGGGCGGCTTCGGCCTGCCCCCGACCGTGCAGTGGGCCGCGGCCGAGCTGATCCTCGGCGCCAACGCGCCGCTGTTCATGTACATGGCGGGCCCGAACTTCGCCGGCATCGTCGACAAGAACGGCACCGCCGAGCAGAAGCGCTGGGCGCAGATCATGATCGACCGCGGCTGGGGCGCCACGATGGTGCTCACCGAGCCCGACGCCGGTTCCGACGTCGGCGCCGGTCGCGCCAAGGCCGTCAAGCAGGAGGACGGCTCCTGGCACATCGACGGTGTGAAGCGGTTCATCACCTCGGCCGAGAACGACATGGTCGAGAACATCATGCACCTGGTGCTGGCCCGCCCCGAGGGCCCCGGCATCGAGACCAGGCCCGGCACCAAGGGCCTTTCGCTCTTCCTGGTGCCGAAGTTCCACTTCGACGGCGAGACCGGTGAGCTGGGCGAGCGCAACGGCGCCTTCGTCACCAACGTCGAGCACAAGATGGGCATCAAGGCCTCCACCACCTGCGAGCTGACCTTCGGCCAGCACGGCACCCCCGCCAAGGGCTGGCTGCTCGGCGAGGTGCACGACGGCATCGCGCAGATGTTCCAGGTCATCGAGTACGCCCGCATGATGGTCGGCACGAAGGCCATCGCGACGCTGTCGACCGGTTACCTCAACGCGCTCGAGTACGCCAAGGAGCGTGTCCAGGGCGCCGACCTGCCGAACATGCTGAACAAGGCGGCGCCGCGCGTCACGATCACCCACCACCCGGACGTCCGTCGTTCGCTGATGCTGCAGAAGGCGTACGCCGAGGGCCTGCGCGCGGTGTACCTCTACACGGCGACCTTCCAGGACCAGGTGTGGACCGGCGAGGGCGACGAGGCGTCGCTGAAGGTCGCGCACGGCGTCAACGACCTGCTGCTCCCGATCGTCAAGGGGGTCGGCTCCGAGCGCGCGACCGAGCAGCTCGTGCAGTCGCTGCAGACCCTCGGCGGGTCCGGCTTCCTGCAGGACTACCCGATCGAGCAGTACATCCGTGACGCGAAGATCGACTCGCTGTACGAAGGCACCACGGCCATCCAGTCGCTGGACTTCTTCTTCCGCAAGATCGTCCGCGACAAGGGTGCTTCGCTGGCCTACGTCGCCGGGGAGATCACGAAGACCATCGAGTCGGAGATCGGCAACGGGCGGCTCAAGAACGAGCGCGGTCTGCTCAAGCAGGCGCTCGAGGACACCCAGGGCATGCTCGGCTCGCTGATCGGCTACCTGACCTCGTCGCAGGAAGACCCGCAGAACATCAACAAGGTCGGCCAGCACACGGTCCGCCTGCTGATGTCGGTCGGCGACCTGCTCATCGGCTGGCAGCTCATCAAGCACGCCGAGGTCGCCATCACCAAGCTCGACGCGGGCGCGTCGGCGAAGGACACCCCGTTCTACGAGGGCAAGCTCGCCGTGGCGTCGTTCTTCGCGAAGAGCGTGCTGCCGGAGCTGACCGCGCGCCGCGCGATCGTCGAGGCCGCGGACAACAGCCTCATGGAGATCTCCGAAGCCGCGTTCTAAACGGTTTCGTGACGAAAGGCCCTCTCCCTCGCGGAGAGGGCCTTTCTGGTTTCGAGGGGGTTTCGGGCGGGCATCACCGTGCTGAGTCCGCCTCCGGGCGGAGACCTCGGCAAAGGAGTCTCAATGACAGTCACCGGCATCATCACGGCGATCGTGGTCGGTTTGATCCTCGGGGTGCTCGGCAGGTTCTTCGCACCCGGCAAGCAGTCCATCCCGATCTGGCTGACCATCATCGTCGGTATCGTCGCCGCCTTCATCGGTACGGCGATCGCCCGTGGACTCGGCTACGCGGACACGAAGGGCTTCGACTGGCTCGAACTCATCACCCAGATCGTCATCGCCGGTCTGGGAGTCACCCTGGCCGCGAACCTTTACGGACGCCGCAGTGTCACCCGGTAAGGGGTCTTGAGGCGCGACGAGCCCGAATCGGTGTCACCGTGGGCTCATCGATATCCAGCTAAGGAGGAACCATGTTGGGTGGCCTTTGGGGCATCATCACCACGATCGTGGTCGGCCTGATCCTCGGTGTCATCGGCCGGATGCTGGCGTCCGGCGATCAGAAGATCCCGATGTGGCTGACGATCGTCGTCGGCATCATCGCCGCGTTCATCGGCAACTGGCTGGCCGGGGTGTTCGGGGTCCGCGACACCGCGGGCATCGACTGGATCCGGCACGCCTTCCAGGTCGGCGCGGCCGTCGTCGGTGTCATCGCCGCGGCCGCGATCTACGCGAAGGTCAAGGGCGGTGGCGGGCACCGGGCCGTGACCTGAGCCCACTGGCCCATCGCCTACGGTCGGCCCCTGTGACCACTCGGCTCGAACTCAGTGGCCAGGGGCTGACCTCCCTGCGCGGACAGCCCCTCCCGGCCTCGCTCCACTACCTGGATCTCTACGACAACCGGCTGACGTCGGTTCCCGACGAGCTGTGGTCCCTTTCCGGGCTACGCGTGCTGAATCTGGCGACCAACCGGCTGAGGACCATCTCGCCGTCGATCGGCGCCCTGCGGAATCTGCACACGCTCGATCTGGGGCACAACGAGCTTTCGACCCTGCCGGACGAACTCGGCGAGCTTTCGGGGCTGACGGAATACCTCTACGTGAGTGACAACCGGCTGACCGAATTCCCCGTCGCGCTGTGTTCGCTCGGCCGGCTGAAATACCTGGGGTGTACGGACAATCGCATCTCCACCCTTCCGGACGACCTTTCCGGGCTGGCTTCGTTGCGCGAATTTCGCTTGTACGGCAACGGGCTGACCGAACTGCCGGAGTCGATCGGGACGCTGTCCGCGTTACGCGAGCTGCATCTGCGGCGCAACCGGCTGACGGCGTTGCCGCCCTCCATCGGGGAGCTGAGCGAGTTGCGTCAGCTGGACCTGCGCGAGAATCAGCTCACCTCGCTGCCGTCATCGATCGGTCGGTTGTCGAAATTGGACAAACTGGATCTGCGGTGGAACAAGGAACTCCGGGAACCTTCGTGGCTCGCGGACTTCGAAGCCCGCGGCTGCATGGTGCTGCGGTGATGAGCGGACGGTTATCGACGGTGTCGCGAAAGCCACTTTCGGGACGCTAGGCGTCGCGAAAGTGGCTTTCGCGACGCATTCGCGCCCCCAGTTTCAGCGACGGCACTGGCGTAGTGAAGGCCCCTCTTCGCTACCGCACCCTGCCACGTCGCCTTACCGCTCAAGCGCAGATGACGGTGGCGCGCGGCGAGTAGGTCGCGTTGCGGGTCTCCCGGCGGACCTCCGTGCCGGTGACGACGTCGACTAGCACTCGCGTGTCCGAGGTGCTGAAACCCGGCGCGCCGGGATCCGGCACGCAGCCGGGACCCGAGCCGGCCTGCACGGGCTGCGGGACGAAGGAGTGCCGTTCGCCGCCGACGCTCTGTACCGAAAACCGTTTCGTGCCCCAGATCCGCACCGTCACCGAGCCGTTGGCGGGAAGCACCTGGATCGCGATCCCGGTCGGCGCGTCGTTGACGATCTGCATCTCGACCGGTGAGCCGTTGCTGTCGATCGCCTTCACGTCACGCGCGACCGGATAGCGGTCGAGGTAGTGGTCGTGCTCCAGATGTCCGCCGTCGGCCATGCCTGCCAGGTACGCGGCGTTGTAGAGCGTCGTCGCGAGCTGCGAAACGCCGCCGCCGACCACGACCGGGCCGGTGCCGTCCTCGTTCACCGGGGCGGGGACGTAGCCCGCCTCCGCCGTCCTCGGCCCGGATCGCGCGCCGAGGCTGAACGTCTCGTTCGGCTTCACGATGGCGCCGGAGACCCTGGCGGCCAGCGCCTGCACGTTCGTCATCGCGGGCCCGCTCAGGCCCGACGTGGTGAACTCGCCGATGACCTCGTTGATCCCGAGGACGTTCGCCGCGTCGGTGCTGACGGCCGGGCTGCTGGCGTCGTAGACCGCTTTCAGTTCCCTTTCCTGGCTCTTGGCGAGCGTCGAGGTCAGCGCGGAGAACGTGAGGCCCCAGTTGACCTTCCGCGCGTCCTTCGACGGCTGGACGGCAGGCCTGTCGCCGACGAAGACGATCTGCGCGTCCGCCCCGTCGGTCTCGGTCTCCTTGAGCTGCGGCTGCGCCGCGGCCCGCAGTTTCCCCTGATCGATGCGGACTTCGAGGTTGCCGTCGTCGCGCGCGGCGAACTGGAAGGACCCCGCGATCGTGTCCGGTTTCAGCGTCGCGTCCTTGCCCTCACCGCGGATGACGAGCGGCTTCGCGACCGCCGGGACGACGATCTTGGCGAGCGCCGCGTGCACCCCCGGCGAAGTCGCCTTGACCGGCGAGACGTTCACCTTGAACTCCACGCCGCCGTCGCTCAGCCAACCGCCGATGACCGCGGCGACCGCCGCTTTGACGTCGGCGAGCGACTGACCGGCCCGCGGTTCGACCGCCGCCGGGACGACCCCGCCGTCAGTGCCCTCGACCGGGCGGAAGGTGATGTTCCCTTCGATCGGCTGGCGGTTCAGCTGCGCGGCGGCGAGGTCCGAGACGGTCTTTTCGAGCTTCGGCGCGTCGGTCCACGTGACGACGCCGACCTCACGGCTGGTGAAGAACGACATCACCCGCGTGTACGGGCTCAGCGGCTGGTGACCGGCGCGGCCCAGCGTCTGCGGCCAATCCAGGCCGAGGCCGGACGATGTCGGGTACAGCACCGTGCGAACGTCTCCCGCCCGGACGCGGACCGGCTCGATCAGCTTCGGTTCCAGCTCACGGCGAAGCTTCGACTCGGCCTCTTTGTGCGTCAGGCCGCCGACGTCGATCCCGGCGACCGTGACGCCGCGCGGGACGTCCCCGGCGCTGACGATGAGATCGACCGCGTACGCGAGCACGAACAGGCCCATGAGGACCCCGGTGACCATGAGGGCCTTGCCGAGGCCCCGGCGGAACTTCGACGCGGGTGTCGGTGGCGGCTGGACCACCCTGTCGCCCTCGAAGAGCTCGTCGACCAGGTCTTCGTCGGTGTCCGCGGCGGGCAGGAGGTCGTCGGTGAACAGATCGGTGCCCGGCTCCTCGTGGTCATCGCGCACCTTCCCTCACCACCCCTCCCGCGGCTCGAGCTACAGGTACAACCCCGTGCCGTGTTCGGTCCGTTCGGTCGCCACGGCGTGGATGTCCCGCTCCCGCATCACCAGGTGCCCCTCGCCCTGGATCTCGACCTCGTGCTGGTCGTCCGGGTTGAACAGCACCCGATCGCCGGTCTTCACGTTGCGCACACTGTTGCCAACGCCCAGTACATCACCCCAGGCGAGCCGCCGCGCGACCTGCGCGGTGGCGGGGATGACGATCCCGCCGGAACTCCGGCGCTCTCCGTCCTCGGGGGACAGCTTCACGAGCACCCTGTCCTGCAGCATCTGAATCTCGAGTTTCGGCCCGTCTGACACGAGTACGACTCTACTTACCCGGATCGCCCGCCATGACCAGGCTCAGCACGCTTTCTCCCCCGGTTTCGAACCGCACCGGCACGCCCCAGTCCTGCCGGGTGATGCGGCAGGCCGGGTGTTCGCCGCCGTCATCACAGCTCGCGGCCTGCGCGACGACCTGCAGGACGCCCGCGGTGACTCCTTCGGCGAAGCGAAGCTTGCGGAACAGGTCCGTGCCCACGCCCGCGCCGTCGGCGAGCAATTCCGGCGGCGACGCGCTGATCTCCAGCCGTGTCGAGGGCCCATAGCGGTCGTCGAGCTTCTCGCCGGGAGGCGGGGTGAAGACGACGGAGAACTCCAGTTGGCCCGGCGCGAGCACGGTCGGCGGACGGCGGACCGCGTGCGCGTCCCCGGCCACGGCCTGCTCACCGAGCGGCACCGGCCCGATCCGGCCACCCGCCGACTCGACGACCAGCAGTTCGCCGTCGTGCACCAGCAGACCGGACGGCTCCGCGAGACCGGACGCGAGCGTGGTCACCTGGCGGGTGAGCGGGTCGTAGCGGCGGACGGCGCCGTTGTAGGTGTCGGCGATCGCGATGGTGTCGCCGGGCAGCACGGCGAGGCCGAGCGGATGCTGCAGGAGTGCCTTGTCCGCGGGGCCGTCGACGTGGCCGAAGGAGAACAGGTCGACACCGACCGCGGTGTGCACGGTGAACGTCTCACCCTCGGGCTCGATCCAGCGCAGCGCCGACGTCTCCGCGTCCGCAAGCCACAGCTTCTGCCCGTGGGGCGTGAGACCGGACGTCTGCGCGAAGAACGCCTCGTGGACGTCGCCGTCACGCAGGCCTTCGACGGTCGTACCGGCGAAGCGGCGAATGGAGCCCGAGACCGGCTCGAACACGCTCAGCGTGTGGTTGCCCGCCATGGCGACCACGACGCCACCCGCGGGACCCCACCAGGCGACGTCCCAAGGGCTGGTGAGATCGATGTCGAGCGCCTTGCCGGTGTCGACACCGTCGCGCCATTGGCGGCCGGTGCCGGCGACCGTGGAGACCTCGCCGGTGATCAGGTCGATACCGCGCAGCCGGTGACCGGCCGTGTCGGCGACGACGGCGTGGTAACCCGCGCGCTCGGCGACCTCGTACGGCAACAGGGTGATTCCGGCCGGCTCGGTGAAACTCGCCAGGTCGAACGGCCCGTCCTGCGCGCCGCGCTCACCGCTGCCGAAGCGGCGGATGATCGTCTCGCCGTCGGACGCGAACTCGACGATGGAGTGGTTACCGGTGTCGGCGACCAGGATGCGGCCTTCGGCGGTGGTGACGGCCTTGCTCGGGAAGCGCAGTTCGGTGCGCTGCTCCTCGGCGGGCACGTACGGGCTGCCGCCGCGGCGCAGCGTGCCCTTGGCCTCGTGGGTCGCGACGAGGTCGGCGATCACCCGGCGCAACGCCTCGGCGTGCCCCTCACCGGCGGCGACGTGGACGACGTAACCCTCGGGGTCGACGACGACCAGCGTCGGCCACGCCTTGACCGCGTACTGCGACCAGGTGGTCATCTTCGGGTCGTTGAGCACCGGATGGTGCACCTCGTAGCGCCGCACGGCGGCCTCGATCGCGGCCGCCTCGCCCTCGTGCAGGAACTTCGGCGAATGCACACCGATGGTCACCAGGACGTCGGCGAACTCGGCCTCCAGCGGGCGCAGCTCGTCCAGCACATGCAGGCAGTTGACGCAGCCGCTGGTCCAGAAGTCCAGCAGGACGACACGGCCGCGCAGCCCGGCGAGCGTGATCCGCTCGCCGCCGGTGTTGAGCCACACGTCACCGGCGAGCTCGGGCGCCCGCACACGGGACTGCGTTCGTGGGGAAGTCACGACATGAGTGAACTACACCGATGGCCGCTCTGTTCCGAGGTCCAGGCGTTGAGAGGGCGAGCTCACCCCGGGGGAGGAGCCTCATGTGGGTGATGAGGGAGTGGTGTTAAAAGAGAAGGCGCCCGCGCGGTACGCAATTTAGGCTCGAACACATGTCCACTGTTGAGCACGCCTTCACCATCGAGGAGGCACACGACCTCCAGGCGAGCTTGGCCGAACCCGTGCGTCCCGGGTTGAGCGAGGCCGAGCTCGACGACGTCGAAGCCCGTTTCGGCTTCCGGTTCGCCGCCGATCACCGCACGTTCCTGTCCGCCGGGGTGCCGATCGGCGACCGCTGGCCGGACTGGCGCTGCGGCAACCCCGACCAGCTGCGGAAACGCCTGGACTGGCCGGTCGACGGGGTGCTTTACGACGTCGAACACAACGGCTTCTGGTTGCCGGACTGGGGCATGCGCCCGATCGACCTCGACGACGCGCTTTCGCGGGCCCGCTCGCAGCTGGCGCGCGCACCTCAGCTCGTGCCCGTCTGCGGGCATCGGTACCTGCCAGGGATCGCCGGGAGCACGGGGTATCCGGTGCTGTCGGTGTACCAGACCGACATCGTCTATTACGGCTACGACCTGCGGGGATACCTGCGGCACGACTTCTGCGACCAGCCCTTGGGCCCGCCACCGGCGGGCGGGCCGCGTCAGATCGAGTTCTGGTCGCGGTTCGTGGAGTGAGCGGACTCGGCGGCGGCCTTCAGCCGGGCCAGCGTCGCGGCGATGTTCGCCCGGTTGGCGTCGTCCCGCTTCCAGACCCCGGTGAACAGCGACGTCGGGCCGCGTAGCCAGCCCGGGCGCCGGTCCCAGGTGCTTTCGACGGCCACGCAACCGTCGCCCGTGGACTCGATGTCGTACTGCCAGCGCGCCACGGGCAGTCCGGCGACGGTGGTCACCTCGAACGCGAACCGCTTGCCCTCGTCGGCGTCGGTGATCGTCGAAAGGGTGCTCCAACGACGGATCCCGTGGCGATTGCGGCCACGGAACTTGGCGCCGACGGCGGGCTCCTTCGCCGCACCGACCCAGCGGTGCCCTTCGTACTCTTCGGCCATGCCCGCGAGCGCGCCAGGGTCGCTGACCAGGGCGTACACCTTCTCGGGCGGGGCGGCGATCGCGATCTTGCCGGTGGCGCTGGGCTCCGTCATGACATACCTCCATACTGAGAGTATGTGAAATACCCTCAGTTGTCGCGGCGGAGCATGCGGCTTATCCCGGCCGCCACCGTCGTCGCCAGCACCCAGCCCGAGGCGGTGAACCCGGCCGCGACCCAGTTGTCCATCCCGTGCATGTACCAGCGCGACTTGTTGCCGAAGTCGACGATCGGCACCAGAAGGTCGATCGTGTACAGCACCGGATTCCACTGCAGCCCGGTGTCGTCCTGGTTGACCAGGCAGCGCGGCCCGCTCACCGTGAGCTTCGGATTCGTGATGCAGTCGTCGACGCCGAGCCCGAACCACAGACTGCCCAGCACGAGCAGCGTCAGCAACCAGCCGAGCGCGCGCACCGGACGGAAGCCGTAACCGACCATCGACCGCTGCAACCAGCTCCACACATGCACGCCGGGCCCGAAGAACTTGAAGCCCTTCGCGAGCGCTTCGTACCGGAACTGCTGCTTCTTCAGCAGCACCGTGGACGCGTGCTCTTCATTACCGGACGCGCGCAGCGTCGCCGCCAGCTGGTCGTACGGTCCCGGGCGGTAACCGTCCATCGCCTTGCGCAGCAACACGATCCGATGGTCGATCGCCCGGTCGTCGTCGAGCGCGATGTCCTCTTGCAGTGCGTCGTACCGGAAATCCTCCAGCTCGATCCCCGTCGCCGACGCCCAGAACGCCTCGTTGTCGCCCAGCGTCCCGCAATGCGCGCGCCGCAACACGATCCGGCCGTCCGGCGGCGTGCCGGGAGTGAGCAGGAACTCGTCGGCCGAAACGTCACTGCCGTCGAGCGCGATCCCGTGCTGCGGAAGGGAACCGAGCCGCGCGCCGCGGAAGTCGACGCGCCGCGCGACCTGCGCGCCGTCGAGGTTGACCCCGCCCTGCGCGACGAACGGACGCTCCTTGTTCTCGGTGAGGATCAGATCCCGGCCGATCCGCGCGGTGCGGACGTCCAGCGAATAGCTGGTGCGCGTGCGCGCGCCTGGCTCGGTCAGGCTCGTACCGAACAGGTTCACGCTGCCGCCCACCTCGGCGCCCTGCAACCGCAAGGTGCCCTGGACGGTCGCGTCGGTGAGCTGGAAGTTGCCCGCGATCTTGGCGCGCCGCGCGGAAAAGACGTCACGGCGCGGGTGCAGGAACATCGAGTTCCACGCCAGCACGTTGCCGCCGACGGTGATGTCGGCCATGCGCAACTGCCCGGACGGCACGCGCAGGCTCGTCGCCTCCAGGTCGCCGCCGATGGTGGTCCCGTCGAGGTGGATCGCGCGGTCGTAGTACGGAATGCTCTGCCCGCGGACGACCTGGACCTCCGCACCCGCCAGCCGCAGCGAACCGCCGATCCGGGCGTTGACCATCCGCAGGGTCCCGGTCACCTGCATACCGTCGCTCAGCTCGAGGTTTCCGTTGACCGTGGAACGATCCGCGACCAGCGCCGGCCGCGGATCGATGTACGGATCGTTCGACTTCCACGCGTCGACGACGATCGGCCCGGACTGGTTCACCGACAGCTTGGCCTCGCGGAAAATGATGTCACTGTCCACAGTGGCGCTCGGCAGGAACATGATCCCACTGGCGGAGAAGCGTTTCCGCTGCGCGGCGGGCCCGTAGTTGTCCACCTCGCACAGCAGGCTGCCGCCGATGTGGATCCCGTTCCCGTTGAGCGCGAAGCCGTCCCGGTTGTTCAGCGTCGCGCCGGAGAAGTTGACGTTACCGCCGGCCCGCATCCCCGGGATCCGGACTTCTCCGTTGGCCACCAGCCGATACGCCAGCAGCGCACCCACGATGTTGACCCGGTCGGCCTGGATCGCCTTGCCGCGCGGATGCGTGATCACCGTGCGGGTCAGCACGACCGAGCCCTCGATGACCGCGTCGGTGAGGTTGACCGCCGCGTTCGGCATCCCGCGCTCGCGATCGTCACCGCGCTGGACCGTGGTCTCCTCGATCTCGTGCTCGGCGTCGACGTGCACGACACTGCGGATCAGGCGGACGTCGTTGCGAGTACGGAGATTGCGCGCCTTGAGCCCGGGCAGCCAGCACTTGCGGAACACGAGCCCCAGCAGATGCGCCTCACGGACGTCCGGCGGATGCTCGAACCGGCACCGCTCGAACCGGAACAGATACTTGATGTCGGCCGCGCGCAGATCGAGCGTCCCGGTGATGTACGCGTCCTCGACCTGCACGATCGGCGCGTTGGTCGCCTGACGACGCCACCGGAGCAGCCCCGTCGACCCCGGCTTCATCAGCTCGGACGCCGGGACCTCGTACCGCTTGTCGGGGTTCGGATCGAACGGGTCGAGCGGCGGCAGGGACGTGTCACCGTTCTGGTCACCCTCCCCCGGATCGCGCGGCCCGTTGTTGCGCCGAAAACCCGGCATCGTCTCGCTTCCCTCCCCATCGTTCCCCGGCCACCAGCGAAGCCGATCACGCACGGGATTCGCAAGTGGCCCAGGACAGTAGACCGGAACCTGCCACAGAACCACGACGGCAGAACGGCCACCGCAGGTTCCGGACCAGGGTCTTTCTCCGGGCGTTGGTGATCTTGGCCGGATTCGGCGTCGGTGCTGGGGTTCGCTGCTACGGTCACTCAGCGGAGTCGGTGATGGACTACGGGTAGGTCGCGCCCTTCGCGGCACCGGACGGACGAAGCAGGAAGGCCCTCTGAATGCGACGGCTCGTTATCGCTGTGACGATCACCTGCACGGCCTTGCTGCTTGCAACGAGTTGCAACGGTGACATGACCTCAGAAGACCCCACTCCGGCGCCGGCATCACCGTCTGCGGGACTACCGCGAGCAGGCGCCCCCGCCGTGCGGACCCCGTTGAAGACCGACCTTTTGACAACGGATCCTTGTGGCGCTGCTACCAAGTCAGAGGTCGAAGGCGTAGGAGGAGCACTCAAGAGCGCGTCGGCCGAAGACATCGCAGGTGGACGAGGCTGCGCCTGGATCTTCGCCAGTTCCGCGGGGAACGTCAGTGGCGCACTGAACGTCAGCCAGCCAGACGGCCTCAGCCACCTCTATGCATTGAAAGCGCAAGGTAGTGGCGTCACGACGTTCAAGCCACTGCCGGACATCGCCGGCTACCCGGCAGTGGAGTACGCGAATGGCGGTGAAGGTCAAGGCGCTTGCCAGCTCGCGGTAGGCCTCCGCGACGACATGACATACATCCTGCTAACGCAACTGCGGCGTGGCAGCCCCTACCTGAGCGACCCGTGCGGTTTGAGCGTGAAAATCGCAGAATTCACGATCCACCGTTTGAAAGCCGTCCAATGATCTACAGCGCTGGGAACCTCCTCAACACCGATCCAGGAATGACCGGCAAGATCATGGGTGACAAAGAGCCAGCGGCTTAGCACCCTCTGGAAGGGCAAGCTGATCAGAGCGGAACGCGCTCTCGCCACCTCACAAGGCACCTGCAAGATCGCGGGCCAGAGCATGAACCTGTCGCGGACTATCACGGCCCGATGTTTCGGGTCAGGACTTCCACGTCCGCTTCGGCGATCCTCGCCGGGTCCGCCCGATCAGGCAAAACCGTCTTTCAAGGCAAAAGGCACCGGCCGTCCCATCTTTCGATGGTGATCTTCCTCGAAGTGGCTGATCAATGGTTTAGCTGCTGCTATCGTCACGGGTTGGAGTCAGTAGGAAACTACGGGTAGGTCGCGCCCCATCGCGGCCCGTGCGGGGAGGCACGTCGATGACAGGACCGGGACGCGGCCCTCAGGGCGTCTACAACCAGCTGAACACGACACCACCGCAGGCGCCGCAGCAGGGCTCGGGACTGATCCCGGGTTCCACCGCGGCTCAGCCCCCGCCGAACTACGACGAGCTGGGCAAGGGGCAGGCGAAGGCCGACTTCGCCGCCGCGTCGGCGAACGGTGGATGGGAGTTCGATCCCGAAGCAATGGCCAAGGTGATCAAATCCCTTGAGGACTGCATCGAGAACAACTTCAGCAGCGCAATGAGGGAAGCCGCGTACCTGACCGGGATCGACGCGATGGGCGATGAGGTCGCCAGCCACGGCTACGTCGCGACCGCGAACGAATCAGGCGCCTCTTATCAAACTTTCCTGGACGGCGCACGTAAGTTCACCAGGGCCTACGCTGACACGCTGGTGGAAATCAAGACAGCGTACGAAAAGCAAGACCAAGCAGCGATCGACGCTCTCCGTTCTGTTGGAAAGGCTCTCTGAATGCGTGCTCGTCTCGTCTCTGTTCTCGCTGTGGCCACCGTACTCGCGGCCGGTTGCAACGGGGAAACCGGCGGTAAGGCCGAGCCCTCGACACCCACACCCGATGCCACAGCCCTCCCTCGGGCAGGGGCTCCGAAAGTGGCGACCCCGTTGAAGACGGAAAAGCTCACAAACGAACCCTGCAGTGCAGCCACAGACGCGGAAATCGAGGGCATCGCCGGAAAGCTGAAGAGCTCGAAGGTGGAGCAAATCGCCGGCGGCCCGACCTGCTCGTGGGTCCTCGCCGACCTCGCCGGGTCGATCAACGGCGGCCTGAACGTCAGCCAACCCGATGGCTTGAGTCACCTCTACGCGCTTAAGCAACAAGGCAACGGCGTCACGACCTTCAAGCCCTTGCCCGATATCGCCGGATATCCGGCCGTCGTTTACGCGAACGGTGGTGAAGGCGCCGGGAATTGCAACCTGGCGGTCGGCGTGCGCGACGACATGATGTACACCGTGGTCACCGCGCTGTTCGATGACAGCCCTGGCTACAGCGATCCCTGCGGTTCCAGCGTGAAGCTGGCAGAGTTGGCGATCCAGCGCTTGAAGGCGGCCCAATGACCTACAGCGGCTGGGAGATCTTCACCAAGCTGAACGCCAACCCCAAAACGACCACACGACTCGACGCGGCCCAGGTGGCGTCCCACCGCCTCATGGTGATCCATGAG
The DNA here is from genome assembly GCF_044547565.1 of Amycolatopsis sp. NPDC052450. Lineage (NCBI taxonomy): Bacteria > Bacillati > Actinomycetota > Actinomycetes > Pseudonocardiales > Pseudonocardiaceae > Amycolatopsis > Amycolatopsis sp. NPDC052450. The sequence goes on from NZ_JBIUAQ010000001.1 coordinate 279,142, forward strand.
GAAATGGCCACCGCGATGACCAACAGCCAAACCGCGCTGAGTTCCTTCTGGAAGGGCAAAGCCGCAGACAGCGGCGTAGCGGGTCTTGCTCCGCTCATCGCGACTTCCAAGATCGCGGGCGAGAACATGGATCGCGCCCGGCAGTCGATGTACGACCAGAATGCCTCTTTCCATTACACGCGCGGCAATGTCCGTCCGGTCGAGAAGGAGCGCGCGGGGGACAGCGGGCCGGAGGACGTTCTGTCCATCGGGGCGAGTGACGACGAGATCGCGGCGGCGAAGTTCGACGCGGACACCAAGCACAACGTCGAGATTTACGAGCCGTATTACCAGGGCACGCAGCCTCGGCAGCAGTCGCTCGCGCCGGCGTATCCGGCCGCGCATGATCCGAACGTCTCGGCCGGGCCGATCACGCCGGATCCGGTCGATCCCGGTCAGACCAAGGTAAGCGGGTTCAGCGGTGGGCCCGGTGACTCGGGGCGGCATGGTGGACCCGGTGGGTACACCGGCGGGCCGAGTTCGTACAGCGCGCCTCCGGGGGCCGAGGGTTATCAGGCGCCGAGGCCGCCGCAGGTTCCGCAGCCGCCGAGGATGCCGCAGATGCCGGGTCCGCGGCCGTCGCCGCAGCCGAACGATCGGACCGACTTGTCCTCCAAGGCGGACGACAAGGTCCAGGGGCGTCCAGGCAACTTCCCGCCGCCGAACTTCGGGCCAGGCACCGGTGGACCCGGTGGCGGCAGCGGATTCGGCCCGGGGTCGGGTGGGTTCAGCGGCGGATTCGGGCCTGGTGGCGGCTTCGGGCCTGGTGGGTCGACGGGCGGGCCGGGGAGCATGGGGCCCGGTCGTGGTGTCGGCGCCGGGATGCCCGGCGAAGGCGCGATGCGCGGACCGGCCGGAGCACCGGCAGGAGGCCCCGCCACGGGACGTCCCGGAGCGCCGGGCATGGGCGGTGGAGGCATGGGTGCGGGCGCCGGCAAGGGCAAGGGCGGCGAGGACGAGGAGCACCAGCGCAAGATCATGCTGCAGGAAGAGGACGGCGACTCCCTCTTCGGCGGCTACGACGGGGACAAGCCGGTTCCGCCGGTGATCGGCGCGTAACGTGCTGCGGAAACCCGTCGAGCTGACGCTCCAGACTTACGAAACCCTGCTGGATCAACACAATTTGGGCGACATCCACCCGACGCTCGTCCGTGGCGCGCAATGGTACCTGCCCGAGGAACGTCGCGAGCTCGCCGCGACCGCACAGTCCGAATTGGACAGACAGGGCCTGCTCAGGCGTGGCCGGATCGACGACGAATTCCTCGAAGCGCTGCGTTTCCTGCAGCGGCCAGCGGTGGAGTACTACTCGTGGGTGAAGTCCGAGGGGCGTGAGCGGACCGTTCGCGCCGCGGGCAGTGGCCGGGAAGCGGCCACGGTCGTCTTGGTGGACAAGGTCGTGTACCTGAAGCCGACCAGGCCGGACACGCTCGCGCAGGATTTCACCGGTCTGCTCCCGGAGGCTCCCGCCGCGCGCACACCGTCGTTGAACTGCGCGGAAGCCGATCTGCAGGTCCTGATGAAGGGCGAAACGCTGACCGGCAGCGGCCCGAGCATCCGCGACGCCAAGAAGATCATCCAGTGGATCCGGTCGCCGCACACCTTCTTCGGCAGGCTTTACGTCGCCATCCGTGACGGCGGGGGCAACCGGAAGCGCGTCGAAAGGCCACCGGGCTGGATGGACACCGAAAAGGGCCGCGTCGTGTTCGGCCCGGACGCCAAGGGCTGGGTGAGCCTCATGGGCGCCGGGCCGCACGAAATCGTCTCCAAGGTGGTCCAACTGGAGTCGCAGCTCCGGGGACGTTAGCCCTGGTGGTTCGGGTTCAACACCCGCGAGAGGAACGTCTTCGTGCGTTCCTCCTGCGGGTCGCCGATCACCTGGGCAGGCGAACCCTGCTCGACGACGACACCGCCGTCCATGAACAGCACGGTGTCGGCGACCTCGCGGGCGAACTGCATCTCGTGCGTGACGACGAGCATCGTCATGCCTTCCTTCGCGAGTTGCCGCATGACCGCGAGGACGTCGCCGACCAGTTCGGGGTCCAGCGCCGACGTCGGTTCGTCGAACAGCATGACGTCGGGGTCCATCGACAGCGCCCTGGCGATCGCGACGCGCTGCTGCTGCCCGCCGGAAAGCTGTGTCGGCAGCGAAGTTTCCTTCTCCGCCAACCCGACCTTCGCGAGGTTCTCCCGCGCGACGCGCTCCGCCTCGTCCTTGCCGCGCTTCAGCACCTTGCGCTGCGCGACGGTGAGGTTGTCGAGCACGCTCAGGTGCGAGAAGAGGTTGAACGACTGGAAGACCATGCCGATCTTCGTGCGGGCGCCGTCGATGTCGACGTCCGGGTCGGTGATCTCGCTGCCGTTGACCACGATCTTGCCCTGCTGCGGTTCCTCGAGGAGGTTGACGCAGCGCAGCAACGTCGACTTGCCCGAACCCGACGGACCGATGATGCAGACGACCTGGCCGCGCTCGACGTGCAGGTCGATGCCCTTGAGCACTTCGAGTTCGCCGAACGCCTTGTGCAGTCCTGAAACCTCGACGATCGTCTGGGCGCTCATACCGTTCCTCCGCCGGGCACTCCGGCTCCGTATTTCTTCTCTAGCCGCTGCTGCAGGATCGACAGCGGAATGGTGATGACCAGATAACACAGACCGGCGACGACGATCGGTGTCAGGCCCTTGGCCTCCAGCAGTGCCTGACGGCTGAACTGCGCGAGTTCCTGCTGCGCCGGCGTGGTGCCGAGCAGGAACGCCAGCGAAGAGTCCTTCGTCAGCATGATCAGCTCGTTGGCCAGCGGCGGCAGGATGATCCGGAACGCCTGCGGGATCACGACGGTGATCATCGTGCGCGCCGGCGACATGCCGAGTGACCGCGCGGCCTCGACCTGTCCGCGCGGCACCGCCTGGATACCGGCGCGGATGGTCTCCGCCATGTAGGCCGAGGACACGATGCCCAGCGCCAGCATGATCGAGATGTTCCGCGGCAGGAACACGTTCGGGAAGGCGATCGGCACCCCGACACCGACCGCCAGGAAGATCAGCAGCGCGGGCAGGCCGCGGAAGAATTCGATGTATCCGCGCGCGAACCAGCGGTACGGGGCGACCGAGGACAGTCTCATCAGCGCGAGCAGGAGACCGAGGCCGAGGCCGAGCGCGAAACCCAGCGCGGTGAAGATGATGGTGTTCTTCAGTGCGACGGTGATGACGTCCGGGAACTGCTTCGCGGCGACTTCGAGGTCGAAGAACGCCTTGCCCAGCCGTCCCCAGTCGGCCAGCAGCGCGAACACCACGACGATCACCAGCAGCAGACCGTACTGCGCCCACCGGAACGCCGATCGTCGCTGGCGGCGGCTCAGAGCCATTTCTCTCCTCAAACAGGTGGTGACAAGCCTGTGGCCGGTGCGCTGGGCACCGGCCACAGAGGACGGATTATCAACCGGCGGCCGGGCTGCCCGGCTGCCAGGTCGGCGCCTTGCCGAACCACTTCTGGTAGATCTGCGCGTACGAGCCGTCGGCGGCCGAGGCCTTGAGGACCTCGTTGACCTGGTTGAGGAGGGCGGTGTTGCCCGTCTTCATGCCGATTCCGTAGAACTCGTTGGTCTTGAACTCGGTGACGACGGTGGTGTCCGGGTTCGTCTTCACGAAGTCGTAGAGCACACCGTTGTCGTTGACGCCCGCGTCGATCTGGCCACTCTTGACCGCCTGCTCCAGCAGCGCGAGGTCGTCGAAGGTGACGATCTCGGCGCCGGCGGCCTTCTCCTTGGCGTAGTCGGCTCCGGTGGTGGCCGACTGGACGCCGATCTTCTTGCCGGCGACGTTGCTCAGGTCCTTGATCGGCGAACCGGTCTTGACCAGCAGTGCCTGCGACGCCTCGAAGTACGGGTCGGAGAAGGCGAACTTCGCCTTGCGCTTGTCGTTGATCGTCATACCGGCGGCGGCGAGGTCGCACTGACCGGTGTTCATCGCCTCGCCGGACTCGATGTTCTCGAAGGCGATGTCGACGATGCTCTGCTCGACGCCGAGCTTCTTCGCCACGAGGTCGACCAGGTCGACGTCGAAGCCGACGATCTTGTCGCCCTGCTTGACCTGGAACGGCTGGTAGGGCAGGTGGGTGCAGGTGGTGAGCTTGCCGGAAGCGACGAGCTGGACGCCACCGGCCGCGGTGCTCTGCCCACCTTCTTCGCCACACGCGGTCAGCGCACCCGCGGCTAGGGCGAGCGCCGGGATCAGGGCGAGCGCTTTCAATCGGGCCACGTCGTCACTCCTTGTAGTTCCCATGTGTCGAGAGCACGCATATTGCCACTCATCCGGCGGCAATCACAGCACCGAGACGTTACAGCGCCGTTTCGGCCGTCACGGGTGTTACATGAGGTATCGCGCCGACATGGCAGGGTGAGCGAGTATGGCGACCATGAACAACAACCCGGCGCCGCGTCTCCCACCCGCGGGCCGCCGCCCGCGGACGACGACGTCGGCGCGGCGCGCGGCGAGGCCCGGGGCACAGTTCGACGGCTATCTCTCGCCGTCCCGGCCGCACGCGGGCGCGTACGACGAGATGTTCACCGCCGACGGCATGGTCCGCCAGCCGTATCGGGCGCTGTACGAGTCGATCTCCTCGCTGACGTCTGCGGATCTTTCGTCGCGGTCGGCGGCGATCGACCGGGCGATGGTGGATCAGGGCATCACGTTCTCGCTGTCCGGCCAGGAGCGCCCGTTCCCGCTCGACCTGGTGCCGCGCGTGATCACTTCGACCGAATGGACCAGACTCGAACGCGGTGTGGCGCAACGGGTCCGCGCGCTGGAGGCCTTCCTCGCCGACGTGTACGGCGATCGGCAGATCCTGCGCGACGGGGTGCTCCCGCGCCGGCTGATCACCTCGTGTGAGCATTTCCAGCGCGAGGCGTTCGGGATCAACCCGCCCAACGGCGTCCGCATCCACGTGTCCGGCGTGGACCTGGTGCGTGACGAGGAGGGCACCTTCCGGGTGCTGGAGGACAATCTCCGCAATCCCTCGGGTGTTTCGTATGTGATGGAGAACCGCCGCACGATGGCGCGCGTGTTCCCGGATCTGTTCGCCCAGCACCGGGTCCGCCCGGTCGGCGACTACGCCTCGCATCTGCTGCGCGCGCTGCGGGCGGCGGCCGCGGCGAACGTCGCCGATCCGATGGTCGTCGTGCTCACGCCGGGGGTGCACAACTCCGCGTACTTCGAGCATTCGCTGCTGGCCCGGCTGATGGGGGTCGAGCTGGTCGAAGGCCGCGACATGTTCTGCCGTGACAACGTCGTCTACCTGCGCACCACCGAGGGCGAACGGCAGGTCGACGTCATCTACCGGCGGATCGACGACGAGTTCCTCGACCCGGTGCACTACCGGCCCGATTCCGTGCTGGGGGTCGCCGGGATCCTCAACGCGGCGCGCGCGGGCAACGTGGTGATCTCGAACGCGGTCGGCAACGGCGTCGGTGACGACAAGCTCGTCTACACCTACGTGCCCGAGATGGTGAAGTACTACCTCAACGAGAAGCCGCTGCTGCCCAACGTGGACACCTTCCGGTGCTGGCTGCCGGAGGAGTTCGACCACGTCATGCGGCATATGGACGAGCTGGTGATCAAACCGGTCGAAGGCTCCGGCGGATACGGCATCGTGTTCGGCCCGGAGGCGTCGCAGGCCGAGCTGGCCGCGCTGAAGCGGAAGGTCCGGGCGCACAAACGCGGCTGGATCGCGCAGCCGGTGGTCCAGCTGTCCACCGTACCGTCCAAAGTGGACGAAAAGCTGGCGCCGCGGCACGTCGACCTCCGGCCGTTCGCGGTCAACGACGGCAAGGAGATCTTCGTGCTGCCGGGCGGGCTGACCAGGGTCGCGCTCCCGGAGGGAAGTCTGGTGGTCAACTCGTCGCAGGGCGGCGGTTCCAAGGACACCTGGGTGCTGGCGCCGCGGTCTTCGACGGCGGAGCGGGAGCTGGAACGCCCGGCGCTCGGCGAACTGTCCCAAGTGGACGGACTGGTCGCCGAACAGGGCCCCGAACTGACCACGACCCAGCAGCAACAGCAGCAACAGGCCTAAGGGAGGTTGACGTGCTAGCCCGTAACGCGGAATCGCTGTACTGGATCGGCCGCTACGTCGAACGCGCCGACGACACCTCCCGCATCCTCAACGTCTCCGTGCACCAGCTGCTCGAAGACGCGAGCGTCGACTCGGACCACGCGAGCCGCCAGCTGCTCGCCGTCCTCGGCATCTCGCCGGAGGGGATGGATTCGCTCGACGTGTGGAAGCTGACCGAACTGGTCGCCTACGCCAAGGACAATCCGGCGTCGATCGTCGGTTCGATCAACTCCGCCCGCGAGAACACGCGCGGCGCCCGCGAGGTCGTCTCGACCGAGCTGTGGGAATGCCTGAACGCGACCTGGAACGCGGTGCCGGACAGGCAACGGTACGCGCGTCGCGCCGGACCGCACGCCTTTCTGTCCTTTGTGGAGGAACGCGCGGCGATGTTCGCCGGGCTCGCGGATTCGACGATGAGCCGCGACGACGGCTGGCTGTTCATGGTGCTCGGCCGTTCGATCGAACGTGCGGACATGGTGGTGCGGCTGCTGCTTTCGCGGGTACAGGACAGCGCGTCGTCACCCGGCTGGATCACCGTGCTCCGTTCGGCAGGCGCGCAGGACACCTACCTGCGGACCTATCGCGGCGCGCTCGACGCGGCCCGGGTCGTGCAGTTCCTGATGCGCGACACGCTGTTCCCGCGTTCGGTGTTCCACGCGCTGCGCCAGGCCGAGGAATGCCTGGAACGGCTGGATCCCGGCGTCAACTCGCGGGCCAACGAGAAGTCCGAGGCGCTGCGGCAGCTCGGCCGCGCCCGCAGTGAGCTGGAGTTCCTGCGGCAGTCCGATCTGCTGGAGGACCTGCCGAAACGGCTCGGCGCGCTCCAGACGTCGATCAAGGACATCGGCGACGCGGTTTCGGTGCAGTACTTCCATTCGTCGCCTTGGGTGGCCTGGAGCGGTGCGGAGGTTTCGCTGTGACCTGGCAGCTTCGGGTGGCTCACCGCACGGGATACCGGTACGCGACGCCTGCCACGCAGTCGTACAACGAGGCGCGGCTGACCCCGCGGTCCGATCGGCGGCAGACCACGGTCGTGAACCGGGTCGAGACGACGCCCGCGACCCGCGCCTACCGGTACACGGACTACTGGGGCACCGTCGTGACCTCGTTCGACCTTCACGCGCCGCACACCGAGTTCACCGTGCTCGCGACGTCGGTGGTCGAGACCGCCGACGAGGGCGAGCCGATCCGCTCGGCGTCGTGGAAGGACCTGCGCGGTGACACGGTGGTCGACCACCGCACCGAGTACCTGACGCCGACGCCGTACACGCCGCGCGATCCGGAACTGACGAAGGTCGCGCGCGAACTGCGGAAGGGGCTCGACCCGGCGGAAGCCGTGCTCGCCGTCTGCGAATGGGTCAACCAGCAGCTCAAGTACCAGCCCGGGACGACCGGCGTGCACAGCACGGCGACCGACGCTTGGCGTGCGCGCGAAGGGGTTTGCCAGGACTTCGCGCATGTGACGCTGGTGATGCTGCGCGCGATCGGTGTCCCGGCGCGGTACGTCTCCGGGTACCTGCACACGAAACCGGAGGCGAAACTCGGCGAGACGGTCGAGGGCGAGAGCCACGCCTGGGTCGACGTGTGGACCGGCGGCTGGTGGGCCTACGACCCGACGAACGCGATCCCGGTCGGCCCGCGCCACGTCTGGGTCGCGTACGGCCGCGACTACGCCGACGTGCCACCGCTCAAGGGCATCTTCACCGGTGGCGGTCAGTCCACTTTGGACGTCTCGGTGCAGCTGACCCGGCTGACCTAGGCTCTGCGCCGCAGCAGCAGCCAGAGCAGGTAGGCGCCGCCGAGGGCCGCCGCGACGACGCCCGCGGGCAGCAGCGAAGACGCCAAGAGGCGCTGGCCGAGGAAGTCCGCCGCGACGACCAGCGTCGCGCCGACGAACACCGACGCCACCAGATTGGGCCCCGGCAGCCGCGTCATCCGGCGCGCCAGCTGGGGCGCCGCGAGCGCGATGAACGGGAGCGGCCCGGTCGCCGCGGTGGCGGCGGCGACCAGCGCGACGGCGACCAGCACCAGCGTCAGCCGCACGCGGTGGACGTCGACACCGATGCCGGTGGCGGTGTCGTCGCCCATCTCCAGCATGCGCAGCGCGCGGCCGTTCGCGAAGACGACCGGGGCGAACACCGCCATCGCGACCGCCAGCGGCACGAAATAGCTCCAGTCACGGCCGGACAGGTCCCCGACCAGCCAGCCGACGGCCTGCGCGGCGGCTTCGAGGTTCGCCTTCACCAGCAGGTACGAGTTCACGCCGACCAGCACCGCGCTGACCGCGATCCCGAGCAGCACCAGCCGTGAACTCAGCAGGCCGTGCGGCGCGCACAGCGCCATGACGACCAGCGCGGTCAGCAACCCGCCGGCCAGAGCGCCGAACGAGACGACCGCGGGGCTGCCGCCGAAGACCAGGAACGTCACGATGCCGCCGGTCGCGGAACCCGTGGTGAACCCGATGATGTCCGGGCTGCCCAGCGGATTACGGGTGATCGTCTGGAAGATCGCCCCGGCCAGCGCGAGCGCGGCGCCGACGAGGATCGCGACCAGCACCCGCGGAAGCCGTCCCATGACGACCAGGTACTGCGCCTTCGTCCCTTGGCCCGCCAGGGTCGCGAGCACCTCGCCGGGGCTCATCTCGTAGTCGCCCGTGCCGACCGAGAGCACGACGAGCGCCAGGACCACCAAGGCCAGCGCGGCGATGACGACCAGTGATCGTCTGTCCAAACCGGACTCACGGCGGACGGGGGCGGTCATCGGCGCACCGCCTTGAGCCGCCTGGCCACGATCACGAACGCGATCCCGCCGACCACGTCGGTCATCACGCCGACCTGGATCTCACCCGGCGCGCCGAGCAGGCGGCCGAGGACGTCGCAGCCGAGCAGCAGCACCGGCCCGAGAAGCGCCGAAAGCAGCATCACCCAGCGCTCGTCCTGGCCGATCAGCGACCGGACGACGTGCGGGATCATCAACCCGACGAAGGCGATCGGCCCGCAGGCCGCGGTCGCCGCCGCCGACAGCAGCCCGACGGCGACCATCCCGGCGACGCGCACGAGCGCCGGATTCGCGCCGAGACCGCGGGCGGTGTCCTCGCCGAGCGCCAGCGCGTTCAGCGCGCGGGCCAGCACGATCGCGATCACCACGCCCGCGACGAAGAACGGCAGCAGCACGGACAACTGGTCCGCGTTCCGGTTGACCAGCGAGCCGACCAGCCAGAACCGCATCGCCTCCAGGTTGTGCGTGTTGATCATCTGCATGCCCTGGTTGATCCCGACGAACACCGCCTGCACTGCGACCCCCGCCAGCACCAGCCGCAGCGGGCTCGTGGCGCCCCGCGTGCCGCCGATCACCGAGACCAGCGCGGTTCCCGCGAGCGCTCCGGCGAAGGCGAACCAGACGTACTCGCCGGGCGAAGTCACCGAGAACACCGCCGAGCCGAGCACGATCGCGACGGCGGCGCCGTGGTTGATGCCGAGCAGACCGGGTTCCGCCACCGGGTTGCGGGTGATCGCCTGCATGAGCGAGCCCGCCAGCCCGAGCGCCATCCCGACCAGGACGCCGAGCACCGTGCGGGGCAGGCGATCGTCGCGGACGACGACGTCGTTGTAGCTGCCGTCGTAGGCGAAGAGCGCGTGCAGCACTTCGCCGAGGGAAAGGCGGTTCGAGCCGAAGCCGATCGACAGCAAGACGACCGCGGCGAGCGCTACGAGCGACCCCGTCAGGACCAGCGTTCGCACGGAAACACTGGTCCTCGGTGCTCTGACGCGCTCCGTGACCTGGACCATGGCGTTCACGATAAGGGAAGGCTAGCCTAACGCCGAACTTCGGTCCCTCGGTGAAAGAAGATCTCCATGCACCTCTCTCGACGCGGCTTCCTCGCCGGCACCGCGGCGCTCGGCGCCACCGGCCTCCTGACCGCCTGCGGCTATCAGGAAGAGGCGCCCGCCCCGGGAGCCGGCGCGACCTGGTCGTTCACCGACGATCGCGGCCGGAAACTCGAAGGCGAGCGGCCCACCCGGATCGTCGCGCAGGTGACCGCCGCGGCCGCACTGTGGGACCTCGGCGTGAAATCGGCCGGGATCTTCGGCCCGTCGAAATTCGCCGACGGCAAACCGGATCCGCAGGCGGGCGGCGTCGACCTGAACGCGGTGACCTCGCTCGGGAACGTCTACAACGAGTTCAACTTCGACAAGTTCGTCTCGCTGAACCCGCAGCTGCTGGTCAGCGTGATGTACCTGAAGGACCAGATGTGGTACATCCCGGACACGCAGACGGAGAAGATCGACAAGGCCGCGCCGAGCGTCGGCGTCCGGCTGCAGGGGCTCGCGATGCCGGAGGGGATCGCGAAGTTCATCGCGCTGGCGAAGGCACTCGGGGCCGACACGGACACTCCGGCGATCCAGGCCGCGAAGGCCGAGTACGAGAAGGCCGACGCCGCGCTGGGCGACGCGATCAAGAAGGCGTCCGGGCTGAAGGTCCTCCTGATCTCCGCGCAGAAGGACACCGTCTACATCGCGAACCCGCCGTCGTTCGCGACGTCGAGGCACTACCAGAACAAGGGGATGAACTTCGTCCTCCCCGAGGCGCCGGACGCGAGCCAGGGCGGTTACTACCAGCAGATCAGCTGGGAGAACATCGGCAAATACACCGCCGACGTGATCATGTACGACAACCGCGGCGGTTCGCTCTCCCTCGGCCCGGACGGGCTCGGCGGCGTGCCGACCTGGGCTCAGCTGCCCGCGGTCAAGGCGGGGAAGCTGATCCCTTGGAACAACGAGACACCGTTCTCGTACCAGCGCTTCACGCCGCAGCTGACGGAGCTCGCCGCCGCGCTGAACAAGTTCGCCTAGGCCAGGGCGGTGAGGCGGTGAGGCGGTGAGGCAGTGAGGCGGTGAGGCGTGGGTCGGGTTGGTCGTGAGTGGTAAGTGTCGTTCTAACGACAAAAAAAACAAACCACCCACCACCCACCCGGCCAACCCCGCACCCCCCCCGCGGGGGGGGCCGGGGGGGGCGCCCCCCCCGGGGCCCCCCCC